>NZ_CP139715.1:4410000-4710000 GCF_034377285.1 Thalassobaculum sp. OXR-137
GGAGAAGCGGCGCTCCATCGCCATCATCGCCACCCGTCCGGCGACCTGCATCGGCCCGATCATCGAGGCGGCCAGCACCGCCGTCGCCACCGCGACCCCCTGCTCGGCCAGCATCGGCAGCAGATGGGGGATGACCATCCCGTGGGTCAGCCCGATCATCGCGAAGGTCACGCCGAGCAGCCAGAAGGTCGGCTTGGCCATGGCCCGGCGCAGATCGGACGACCCGTCCGGCAGGGTCGAGCGTTCCTCCGTCTCCTCTTCGGGGGCCGGCAGGGCGGTGCCGTAACGGAACAGCGGGATGGCGACCACCAGGATGATCACCGCGAAGGTCAGCACCGCGATGCGCCAGCCATGGGCCTCGGCCACGAAACCGCCGAGGGGGAAGGACACGGTCCCGGCGAAACCGGCGATCAGGGTGATGCGGGTGATCGCCCGGCGCGCCTCGCCGCCCATCATCCTTGTGATGAAGGCGAAGCACGGCTCGTAGAGACAGCCGGACATGCACACGCCGATGCCGAGCCAGAGCGCGAAGAACTGCCAGGAGGCCTGTACCTGGCTCAACAGCCCGACCAGAAGGCCGCCGATCACCGCGCAGGTGGTCAGCACCGCGCGGCCGTGGCCCTTGTCGATGAGCTTGCCCATGAAGGGCGCGCAGACGGCGGAGCAGACCAGGGCGGCGGAGTAGGCGCCGGCCAGCTCGGTCTTCGACCAGCCGAGATCGGCCTCCCAATACGCGATCAGCGCCGGGAAGCTGTAGAACATCCCGGCCCAGACAAGAGTTTCGGCAATGGCGAGGGCGGCGACGCGTCCTGTGGGAAACGCCGCCGCCATGGAGGAGGAAGTGGTCAAACGATCACGCCGTACAGCGCTCCCATGGAGAAGGCTCCGACAAAGGCGAAGCCCAGGTATACGGCGAACACATGGGGTCGGGCCAGAGCCCAAACCGCGATCATGGCGGGAATGGAGCTGACGCCGCCGGCCAGCAGGAACGCCATGCCCGCTCCCGGCGCCATGCCCTGCTCGATCAGCCCGCCGACCAGCGGCAGGGCGGCATAGCCGTTCAGATACGCCGGCACCCCGACCAGCGTGGCGCCCAGGATCGGCAGCCAGCCCTCCCCGCCGATGACCGAACTCACGGTCTCGGCCGGGATATAGGCCAGCATCAGGCTCTCCAGGAAGAAGGCGACCGCCAGCCACTTGCCCAGGAACAGGGTGTTCTCCCAGGCGTTCTTGGCGAATTTCTCGCGCCGCGCCGGCTCGTGCCAGAACTGCCAGACGACCTGCTTGGGCGACCGCACGCTGGAGGCGCCGCAGCCGCCGTTGCCAACACCCTCGCGAAGCGGGTTCTCGAAGCCGCCAGCCCGGCCGATCGCGTAGGTGCCGAAGCCGCCGATCAGGCCGACCGCAATGGCGGCGGCGACCTTGAACAGGGCGAAATCCATGCCCAGCGTGCCGGCGGTCAGGAAGAACATGGACGGGTCCATCAGCGGCGACGCCAGCCAGAAGGCCATGACCGGCGCCAACGGCACGCCCATGGACAGCAGGGCGGCGATCAGCGGGATCACGCCGCAGCTGCAGAACGGCGACAGCGCCCCCACCAGGGCGGCCGCCCCGATCATCGTCACCTCGCGTCCCTCGAAGGCGCGGGCGATCAGGCTGTCGGCCCCGCTCGCCTTGGCATAGGCCGCGATGGCGATGGACGCGAACAGGAAGGGCGCGACCCCCAGCAGGGCCTCGCCGACGAAAATGGCGCTGTCCTGCGCCTGCCCCGCATCGAGGAGCGCGAGCACGGCGAAACCCGCCAGCACGACGACCAGCGTCCAATCTATCCTACCGGCGAGACGCCGGGTGGTCAGGGCCATATCGGCCATGGCACGTCTCCTTGTTCCTTATTCCCAAGAATATCGACATTCTTGGGCAAAAAAAAGCCGCGATTACGCGGCACTGCAGGACCTGCCCCGCGCATCGGCGCAGCACTCCCGGGTGAGGTAGTCGATGGTCGCCTGCATCTCGATATAATTGGCATGGCAGTACAGGGTCGTCCCATCCCGTTCCTGGCGAACCAGGCCGACGGCGATCAGCTTGTGCAGGTGGTGCGACAGGGTCGAGCGCGCGGTGCCGGTGCGGGACTGGATCTCGCCCACCGGCAAGCCGTCGGGCCCCGCACGCACCAGGGTGCGGAAGATCTCCAGCCGGGTCTCGTTGCCCAGGGCCTCAAGACGGCGCGCTGTCTCGGAACTGTCCATAGGGCGAATATAAGGATTCGGCGGTGCCATTGCAACGGTATTCCGAAGAATATGGGAATAATAAACCGACCCCATTTGATCCGCGCCGGTCTTTCACGCGTAATAGGCGCATCCGCAGCGGCAAGGTGCCGGCCCAATGTCCGCCCCGTCAGACCATCCCCTCAGATTTCCGCTGGCGGCGGAACTGCACGCGCGGCCGTTCGCCGAGTTGGAAGCGCCGGAGCGGGTCTCCCACATCGCGATGCTGACCGGCACCGGAGCCCGGGATACCGAGCGGGTCCGGCTTGAGGAGCTCTGCGCCCGTCTCGGCGGCACCCCGCCCGGTGACGGGGCCACGCACCACATCATGGATTTCGGCACGTTCCGCCTGAAATGGGAGCGCCATACCGAGTTCACCACCTACACCTTCCTGCGGCACGGACCGTTCGACGCGCCTTTCGCCGAACCCGCCTCCTCCCTCGTGCCGGCGGACTGGCTCGCCTCCCTGCCGGGCGAACGGGTCGTCGCCATTCATCTGGCGCTGATCGCCGCCGGCACCGACCGGGCCGAGGCGGAACTGGCCAAGCACCTGTCGCTCGCCTCCCTGTGCCGGGCCACGGTGCTGGCGGGCGCGGCGGAGATCGCCACCGACCACCGGATCGCGCCGGACGGGTTCACCCGCATGCTGGTGTTCGACCGCACCCTGCTGCCGCGCCAGGCGGGCCGGCTGGTGCAGCGGCTGGTGGAGATCCAGACCTACCGCGACATGGCCCTGCTGGCCCTGCCCAAGGCGCGCGAGGCCGCCCCGACCATCGCCCGGATCGACGCCTCCCTGGCGGAACTGACCGGGACCATGACCTCGGCCGGACAGATCGACGACGAGCAGCGGATGCTCGAACGGCTGATCACCCTGTCCGCCGAGATCGAGGAGAACATCGCCGCCACTTCCTATCGCTTCGCCGCGGCCCGGGCCTATCAGGGGCTGGTGAGCGACCGGGTGGCGGAGATCGCCGAGGTGCCCCTGGGCGACCACCCGACGCCGAGCGCCTATGTGGACCGCCGCTTCACGCCGGCCATGCGGACCTGCGAGTCGACGGCGGCGCGGCAGTCCTCTTTGTCGGAGCGGGCGACCCGGGCTGCCAACCTGCTGCGCACCCGCGTCGACATCACCCTGGAGGCGCAGAACCGCGACCTGCTCGCCTCCATGGACAAACGGGCGCGGCTCCAGCTCCGCCTGCAGCAGACGGTGGAAGGCCTGTCGGTGGCGGCCATCACCTACTACGTGATCGGGGTTGCCGGATATTTGCTCTATGCCGTCAAGGCGATGGGAGTGGCGGTCAATGTGCCCGCCGTCCAGGGCTTCGCCGTCCCGGTCATCGCGGCCCTCGTCTGGCTCGGCGCGCGGCGGGCGCGCGCCCGGATCGAACGCGAGAAGGACGAATAGACGCCGCTCAGGCCACCGGTCCGGCCGACATGTCGATGCTGGCGCCGGTCGCCATCAACGCGCCGATCGCCATGGTGACGATGGACTCGGCATGCAGCCCGGCATCCCTGTACTGGACGGCCTGGCTGTCGTGGTCGATGGGGCGGTCCGGCAACACCATCGGCCGCACCGCCAGCCCGCCATCGAGCAGACCCGCATGGGCCAGATGGTGCAGCACCTGGGTGGCGAAGCCGCCGATGGCGTTCTCCTCCACCGTGATCAGCACCGCATGCTCGCGGGCCAGGCGGGTGACCAGATCGGTGTCGATCGGCTTGGCGAACCGGGCATCGGCCACAGTGGTGGAAATCCCCCGTGCCTGCAGCGCATCAGCCGCGGCCAGCGCGTCCTGCAGGCGGGTGCCGAGCGACAGGATCGCGACGGTCGTCCCCTCGCGCACCACCCTGCCCTTGCCGATCTCCAGCGCCGAGCCGGTCGCCGGCAACTCCACGCCCACGCCTTCGCCGCGCGGATAGCGGACGGCGGACGGGCCGTCGTCGATGGCGGCGGCGGTGGCGACCATGTGCTTCAGCTCCGCCTCGTCCGACGGCGCCATGATCACGAAATTCGGCAGGCAGCCGAGATAGGTCAGGTCGAAGGCGCCGGCATGGGTCGCCCCGTCGGCGCCGACCAGGCCGGCCCGGTCGATGGCGAAACGCACCGGCAGCTCCTGCAGCATCACGTCATGGACCACCTGGTCGTAGCCGCGCTGCAGGAAGGTTGAATAGATCGCGCAGAACGGCTTCAGGCCCTCGCAGGCCATGCCGGCGGCGAAGGTCACCGCGTGCTGCTCGGCGATGCCGACATCGAAACTCCGGTGCGGGAAGCGCTCGGCGAACTTGTTCAGGCCGGTGCCGGACGGCATGGCGGCGGTCACCGCGACGATGCGCTCGTCGGCTTCGGCCGCCTGGATCAGGCTGTCGGCGAAGACGTTGGTGTAGCTCGGCGCGTTCGGCTTCGGCTTGGACTGGGCGCCGGTGACCACGTCGAACTTGGCGACCGCGTGATACTTCTCGGCATTGGTCTCGTTAAATGGATGGCCGCGGCCCTTCTCGGTCACCACATGCAGCAGCACGGGGCCCTGCTTGCGGCCCTTCAGCTTCTTCAGGATCGGCACGAGGTGGTCGAGGTTATGGCCGTCGACCGGGCCGACATAGAAGAAGCCCATCTCCTCGAACAGGGTGCCGCCGGTCAGCATGCCGCGGGCGAATTCCTCGGCCCGCTGGGCGGCGCGCTCCAGCGGCTTGGGGAAGTGGCGGGCGACCTGCTTGCCGAGCTCGCGGAACGAGGCAAAGGAGCGCGACGACACGATCTGCGACAGGTAGGCGCTCATGGCTCCCACCGGCGGGGCGATCGACATGTCGTTGTCGTTCAGGATCACCAGCATGCGACTGGCCGAGGCACCGGCGTTGTTCATCGCCTCATAGGCCATGCCGGCGCTCATGGAACCGTCGCCGATCACCGAGACCACGTCGAAATCGTCGCCCAGCAGGTCGCGGGCGGCGGCCATGCCGAGACCGGAGGAAATCGAGGTGGAGCTGTGTGCGGCGCCGAACGGGTCGTACACGCTCTCCGACCGTTTGGTGAAGCCGGACAGGCCCCCGCCCTGGCGCAGGGTGCGGATGCGGTCGCGGCGGCCGGTCAGAATCTTGTGCGGATAGGCCTGGTGGCCGACATCCCAGATCACCTTGTCGCGCGGCGTGTCGAACACATGATGCAGCGCCACGGTCAGTTCGACCACGCCCAGGCCGGCGCCCAGATGGCCGCCGGTCACCGACACCGCGGAAATCGTCTCAGCCCGCAGCTCGTCAGCCACCTGGCGCAGTTCGGCGACGCTCAGCCCCTTCAGATCGTCCGGTGTGGCGATCCGGTCCAGGAGCGGTGTCTCGGGCCGATGGCTCATGATCCTACTTTCCAGTCCGTCAGTTCGTGCGGTCGACGACGTAACGCGCAGCCTCGCGCAGCGGATCCGCCGCCTCGTCGAACACCTCGAGCGCATGCACCGCCTGATCGATCAGCAGATGGGCCTGCGCCCGGGCCCGCTCCGCCCCGAGAATGGACACGAACGTGGCTTTTCCCGCTGCGGCGTCCTGCCCCACCGGCTTGCCGGTCTTCTCGGGGTCGCCCTCGGCGTCAAGCAGGTCGTCGGCGATCTGGAAGGCCAGGCCGAATTCCTGCGCGAAGTTATGCAGAGCCATATAGGACCGATAGGAGCCTTTGCCCAGGATCGCGCCCGCCACGGAGGAGAATGCGAACATCTCGCCGGTCTTCAGGCGCTGCAGGCGGGTGATAGCCCCGATATTCATCTCGCCGTCGCGCTCGGCCAGCAGGTCGATCATCTGGCCGCCGCACATGCCGTGGCCGCCGGCCGCCTGGGACAGCTCGCGCACCAGCTCGATCCGAACCGCCGGATCCGCATGGGTCTCGGGCGCGGCCAGCACCTCGAAGGCCAGCGCCTGCAGCGCGTCGCCGGCCAGGATCGCCGTGGCCTCGTCGAACTGCTTGTGGCAGCTCGGCCGGCCGCGGCGCAGGTCGGAATCGTCCATCGCCGGCAGGTCGTCATGGATCAGCGAGTAGGTATGCATGAACTCGACGGCCGCAGCGACCCGGGCGGCGCAACGCTTGTCGACCCGGAACAGGTTGGCCGACTGCATCACCAGGAACGGCCGCAGCCGCTTGCCGCCCGCCGTGCAGGAATAGCGCATGGCCTCGAACAGCCGCGCTTCGGCGTCGTCCGGTTGGGGCAGCAGCAGGTCCATGGTCTTGTCGACCGTGGCGGCGCACTCCTCCAGCAGGGTCTGCAGGTCGGCCATCGACAGCTCCCCTCAGGCGTCGAAATCGGTGGTGCCGGACGGCTGGCCGCTCTCGTCGAGCTTGATCTTCTCGACCTTGAGGCGCGCCTCCTCCAGCTTCTTCTGGCAGTGCTTCTTCAGCGCCGCCCCCCGCTCATAGGCGGCGATGGCATCGTCCAGCGATCCCCGGCCCTGCTCCAGGGTCTCGACGATCGCTTCGAGCTCGCGCAGGGCGTCCTCGAAGCTCATGGCGTCGACGGGCGCGGCGACGGGTTTGGCAGCTTGTGTATCGGTCACGTCTATCCTCCGGAAAGCGCGCGGAGTGTATGCAGGGTGCGGGTGCGAAACAAGGCCGGCGGGCGGGCCGCGGGAAAGCGCGGATCGTGGCCCGTCAGCCCTTCATGAGCTGCTTCACATGGGCCGCCGTCGACACGGAGAGCGCCTGCAGGTCGTAGCCGCCCTCCAGGCAGGAGACGATCTTGCCGCCGCAGACCTTCTTGGCGACCCGCATCAGCTCCTTGGTCGCCCAGACGAAATCCTCTGTCTCCAGCATCAGCGAGGCCAGCGGGTCGTCGCGATGGGCGTCGAATCCAGCGGAGATGATCAGCAGCTCCGGCTGGAACGCCTCCAGCGCCGGCAGGATGCGGTCGCTCATGGTCTGGCGGAACTCAGGACCGCCGGACATCGGCGCCAGCGGCGCGTTGACGATGTTGCCCTGCCCCCGCTCGGTCGCCGCCCCGGTGCCGGGATAGAGCGGCATCTGGTGGGTCGAGGCGTAGAGCAGGCTGGGCGTGTCCCAGAACGCCGCCTGGGTGCCGTTGCCGTGGTGGACGTCGAAATCCATCACCGCCACGCGCTTCAGCCCGTGCACCTCCTGGGCGTGCCGGGCGGCGATGGCGACGTTGTTGAAGAAGCAGAAGCCCATGGCCCGGTCCGGCTCGGCATGGTGTCCCGGCGGCCGGGTGGCGCAGAAGGCGTTGGCCGCCTCCCCGCCCAGCACCGCGTCGGTCGCGGCCACGGCGGCGCCGGCGCCGCGCAGGGCGGCCTCGCCCGTGCCGGGGGACAGGAAGGTGTCGCCGTCGATCGCCGCCATGCCGGTCTTCGGCACCGCCTCCAGGATGGCGGCCACGTAGCGCTCGGGATGGACCCGGGCGATCTGCTCGACCGAGGCCAGCGGCGCCTCGCGGCGGTCCAGCTTGCTGAAATTCGGTGCCTCGAGCGCCTGCCAGATCGCCTTCAGGCGCGCCGGGTGCTCGGGATGCATCTTGCCCGGCTCGTGGTGAACACAGGCGTCATGGGTATAGAGAAGCGTTGTCATGGGCCGAGCCTAGCAAGCCCCCCGCTCGCGCACCAGCAGCAGCACGGTGTCGCCGGCGTAGCTGACGGTACCGATTTCCGCGTAGCCGACCGACCGGGCCAGCCGGACCGACGCCTCGTTCCGGGGGTCGATGATGCAGTGGGTGCGGAGTACGGGGAGTGACGTATCGATCCAGCGGTGCAGAGCCGTCACCGCCTCCCGGCCGAAGCCCTGGCCCTGGCACCCGCTCGACAGGACCCAGCCCGCCTCGGCCGAGTTCTCGGGTTCGTCCACTCCCTCGCGCCGGAACTGGGCCACGCCGACATCGCCGATGAACCGGCCGGTCGCCCGCTCCTCGACCGCGAAATAGCCGTAGCCGAACAGTGCCCAATGGCCGGCATAGCGCAGCAGCCGCGACCAGCTCTCCTGACGGGTCGACGGCTGGCCGATGTAGCGCACCACCTCCGGATCGGCCCAGAGCCGGGTGATGTTCTCGGCGTCCTCCAGCCGATGCGGCCGCAGGACCAAGCGCTCCGTCTCGATCACGGTCGGGGTGGATGCCATTGGAAAAACTCGCTTTTCGGCCGCTTCCCCGCGCCGCCCATCCAGACATGCCGGCAGCCGGCGGCCCGTTAATAGTTGCGGACTTTGGTATATCTCACCCTGTAGACTTGCAAGGCCGCAGCGAGTGCTACCTTACAATCGCCTAGTGACATCGAGGACTTGCAGACGATGCCCGTTTCGACCCGACCCGCCGGCCTTATCCTCGGGCTTTTGGCCCTATGCGCGTTCCTGAGCACGGCCGATCCGGCCCTGGCCCAGGGGCGGGCCGCCTCGGTCAGTGTCGATCCGGTCACCCGCCAGCCGCTGATCGCCACCGTCAATGTCCTCGGCCGGTTCGTCGCCCGCGAGGCCGGGGTGCTCGCCGCCCGGGTCGCCGAGCAGGTGGACGAGGTCGCGGTGCAGGTCGGCGACCAGGTCCGCAAAGGCGACGTCGTCGCCCGGCTCTCCAGCGACCGATTGACCGCCGAGCGCGAACGGGTGGCCGCCCAGGCCAAGGCGGCCGCGGCCGACATCATCGCCGAGCGGGCCAATCTGGCGAAAGCGCAGCAGACCCTGGACCGGCTGAGCAAGCTGAGGAACTCCAGCGCCCACCGCCCCGACCGGATGGAGGATGCCGAGCGCGACGTGGAGGCGCACCGCGCCGGTCTGCGGGCCGCCGAAGCAGACGCCGCCGTCGCGAAGGCGCAGCTCGACCTGGCGGAAATCGCCCTGGCTGACGCGACCATCACCGCGCCGTATGATGGGGTGGTGACGGTCCGCTACGTGTCCGCCGGCTCCTATGTGCGGCTCGGCGATCCGGTGGTGACGATGCTCAATCACCTGGAACTGGAGATCGAGGCCGACGTGCCGGCCGACCGGACCGGCGGCCTGCGCCCCGGTACCGTCGTCGAGGCCGAGCTGCAGGACGGCACCCGGCTCAGCGCCGCCGTCCGCGCCGTGATCCCGGAGGAGAACACCCGCACCCGCACGCGCGCCGTCCGCTTCACGCCGCAGGACAGCGCCCAGGTGCCGACCGCGGCGAACCAGGCGATCACCCTGGAGGTCCCGCTGGACCAGAGCCGGCAGGTGCTGACGGTCGACAAGGACGCGGTGACCGTCCAGCGCGGCGAGAACATCGTCTTCGTCGTGCAAGACGGCAAGGCGGTCCCCCGATCGGTCCGCCTGGGCGAGAGCGTGGGCAACCGGTTCGAGGTCCTGAACGGACTGGAGGACGGAGAGCTCGCGGTGATCCGCGGCAACGAGGTGCTGCGACCGGGCCAGACCGTCTCGGTCGACGCCGGCCAGGGCTGAGGCGAGAGCGGGGGACAGGGCCATGAACATCATCCGCGCCTCGATCGAGCGGCCGATCGCCGTCGTCTCCGCCGTGCTCATGGTGGTGATGTTCGGCATCGTCGCCCTGCTCAACATCCCGATCCAGCTCGCTCCGGACGTGAACCGGCCGGTGATCACGGTGGAGACCGAGTGGTTCGGCGCCGCCCCGGCCGAGGTCGAGCGCGAGATCGTCAACCGTCAGGAGGACGAGTTGCGCGGCCTGGAAGGGCTGGAGGAAATGCTCGGCACGGCCGAGACCGGCCGCGGTCGGATCGAGCTGGAGTTCATGGTCGGCACCGACATGGACCGGGCGCTGCTGCTGGTGGCCAACCGGCTCGACCGGGTCGGCGACTATCCCTCCGAGGTCGACCAGCCGACGCTCAGCAGCGCCGGCGCCGAGGACAACGCCATCGCCTGGCTGACCCTGCGCCGGGTCCCCGGCAACGACCGGCCGATCCACACCTTCGGCGACTTCGCGGAGGACGTCATCAAGACCCGCATCGAGCGGGTGCCGGGCGTCAGCCGGGTGGACGTCTATGGCGGCTCCGAACGCGAGATGCAGGTGATCGTGGATCCGGAGCGTCTCGCCCATAACCGCATCACCATCAGTCAGGTCGTCCAGGGCCTGCGCGCCGCCAACGCGTCGATCTCCGCCGGCGCGGTCGAGGAAGGCAAGCGCCGGTACACCGTGCGCACCGAGGGCGACTTCGAGAGCGTCCAGTCGGTCCGCGACGTGGTCCTGCGCTCGACCATCGATCCGGTGACCGGCCGGGTCGGCCGGCTGACGGTGGCCGATATCGGCGACGTGGTGTTCGACTACAAGGAGCCGGTCTCGCGCATCCGCTATTTCGGCGAGCCCGGCATGGCCATGCCGATCCGCCGGGAAACCGGGGCCAACGTGATCGAGACCATGGCCGGGGTCGAAGCCGCGCTGGAGGAGCTGTCGGCCTACGATCTGCCGGCCGAAGGGCTCTACATCAACAAGGTCTACGACGAGACCACCTACATCACCTCGGCCATCGCCCTGGTGCAGCAGAACATCTGGGTCGGCGGCCTGCTCGCCGCGGTGGTGCTGATGACCTTCCTGCGGTCGGGCTCGGCCACGCTGGTGGTGTCGCTCGCCATCCCGGTCTCGGTGGTCGGCTCCTTCGTGGCCATGGCCGCCCTCGGACGTTCGATCAACGTGATCTCGCTCGCCGGCCTCGCCTTCGCGGTGGGCATGGTGGTGGATGCCGCCATCGTCGTGCTGGAGAACATCTTCCGCCTGCGCCAGAACGGCCGCAGCGCCAAGGACGCCGCCTATCTCGGCGCCTCCCAGGTCTGGGGCGCGGTTCTGGTCTCCGCCCTGACCACGGTCATGGTGTTCATCCCGATCCTCGTCATGCAGTTGGAGGTCGGCCAGCTGTTCCGCGACATCGCCGTGGCGATCTCGGTCTCGGTGCTCCTGTCGCTGCTGGTGTCGGTCACCGTCGTCCCTGCCCTAGCCAGCCGGCTCCTCGGCCCCGGGGTGGAGAAGGCGCAGAACCGGCGGATCCCCGGCATCGACCATTTCGCCCGGGGCTTCCACAGCAGCGTGATGGGGATCACCCGGCGGGCGGTGCGCTCGCGCGGCTTCGCGGCGATGATGATCATCGCGCTGACGGCGGTGTGCTCGATCTCGACCTACATCTTCCTGCCGAAGCTCGACTATTTGCCGAACGGCAACCGCAACCTGGTGATCGGCCGGCTGGCGCCGCCGCCGGGCTACAACCTGGACACCCAGACCGCCATTGCCGGCCAGTTGGAGAACGCCACGCGCCCGATCTGGGACGAGAGCGGCGAGCGGCTGCAGACCGAGGACGGCACGCCGACCCTGTCGCGGTTCTTCTTCGTCGCCTTCCGCGCCAACACCATCATCGGCGCCGCCGCCGCCGACGACAGCCGGGTGTCGGAGCTGATCCCGGTCCTCAGCGCGCCGGTGAGCGCCGTTCCGGGCACCCGGTCCTTCTTCTTCCAGACCTCCCTGTTCGGCCGCGGCGTCGGCGGTTCGGGGGCGGTCGATCTCGACATTTCCGGCGGCGACATGAACGAGATCGTCGAGGTCGCCCAGCGGATCGACCGGGCGATCAACGAGGTCCTGCCACGCAGCCAGGGCACCCAGATCCGGCCGCTGCCCAGCCTCACCCTGGGGGCGCCGGAGGTCCGGCTGCTGCCCGACCGCACGAAGCTGGCCGATAACGGAATCTCGGCGCTGGAGCTCGGCCAGACCGTCGACGCCTTCAATGACGGGCTGCGGGTGGCGGAGATCACCGTCGACGGCGAGCGGATCGATCTGACCCTGCGCGGCCCGGTGAAGAACGTCACCCAGACCCAGGGCATCGAGGCCCTGCCCGTGGTCACCGAACAGGGCATGATCCTGCCGGCGGGATCGCTGGCCCAGGTGCAGGTGACGACCGGCCCGACCGAGATCCGGCACCGCGAGCGGCAGCGCACGATCACGCTGGTGGTCCAGCCGCCCGCCTCCATCGCCCTGGAGGAGAGCATGGAGATCCTGCGCGACCAGGTGATCGCCAAGGTCGTCGCCGAGGGGGTTCCGGCCGGGGTGACCATGCGGCTGTCGGGAACCGCCAGCAAGCTGCAGGAGACCTGGGCGGAGATGCAGATCGACCTGGTGATGGCGCTGGCCATCGTCTACCTGGTCATGGCGATCCTGTTCGAGAGCTTCCTCTACCCGATCATCATCGTGTTCTCGGTGCCACTGGCCACCGCCGGCGGCATGCTGGGCCTTGGCATGCTCAATGCCTTCACCCCGCAGAAGCTGGACATGCTCACCCTGCTGGGCTTCGTCATCCTGATCGGCATCGTGGTGAACAACGCCATCCTGCTGGTGCACCAGACGCTGCACCATCTGCGCGATGAAGGCATGGCGCCGGGGGCGGCGATCCTGGAAGCCACCAGCAACCGGATCCGGCCGATCTTCATGTCCACCCTGACCAGCGTGCTCGGCATGCTGCCGCTGGTGGTGTTCCCCGGTGCCGGGTCAGAGCTGTACCGGGGGCTGGGCTCGGTCGTGGTCGGCGGCCTCGCCCTGTCGGCGGTGCTGACCCTCGGACTGATCCCGCCGATGCTGTCGCTCTTCATGTCGGCGATCGAAGGCCGGGAGGCAAAGCAGCCGGCCCCGGCCGCTCCGGGGGCCTCCACCCCGCCGACGGTCGGGCCGGACCCCAAGGGCGCGCCCGCCGAGTAGCCGCGATCGGACGGCGGCGGGAGGACCGCCGCCGAGCACGCTTCTGCGTGAAGCAAACGATGTGTTAACGTTTACCCGGCACGGTGGGGGGAGACATTCGCGCAATGAGACCGTCAGGCATTGGGGCATCCCGATGACGCCGCAACAATTCGTCATGATCCTGCAGGAGCATGAAGCCTGGCTGACCAAGGGTCGCGGCGGTGCGCGCGCGAACCTGGCCCGTCAGAACCTGACCGGCTTCTCGCTGGCGGGCGCGCGGCTGCGCGGCGCCAAGATGTCGGGCTGTGACCTGACCCGCGCGATCCTGCACCGCACCGACCTGTCGGAGGCCGACCTGTTCTGCGCCATCCTGGACGGGGTCGACGCGAAGAGCTGCAATCTGGAGAACGCCGACCTGCGCGGCGCCAATATCCGCAACGTGAACCTGACCGGGGCGAACCTGCGCGGCGCCGATTTCCGCGGCGGCACGCTCATGTTCGGCAGCGACGACGAGGACGGCGAGCGCGAAAGCCCGACCAAGAACGAGCGCGGCGCCAACCTGTCCAACTCGGCCATGGCCAATGCCAATCTGGCGGGCGCCAGCCTCGCCGGGGCTAACCTGTCCGGCGTCAATCTGCGCAACGCCAATCTGGAAGGCGCGGACATGAAGGGGTGCATCCTCAGCGACACCGACTTCAGCGGCGCCAACCTGCAGGACGCCCAGCTCCAGGGGGCGGTGATCAACAACACCGTTTTCAAGCACGCCAACCTGTCCGGCGCGAATATCGACGGCTGCGACATGGGTTCGGCGAACCTGACCGGCGCCAACATGGTCCGCAGCGAGGACACCCTGCCCTCCGACATCCGCGACATGCTGAACAATCACTATGTCTGGATCCGCGAGGATGGCCGGCTCGGCGACCGGGCGGTGCTGGTCGGCACCGATCTCAGCCATATCGACCTGTCCGGCGTGAACCTGTCCGGCGCGGACCTGCACACCTCGATCCTGAGCGGCGCCAACCTCTCCGAGACACTGCTGGTGATGTCCGATCTCGCCAAGTGCAACCTGGAGGGTGCGGACCTGACCAAGGCGACGCTGGAAGGCGTGAACCTGTCCAATGCCAGTCTGGTCGGGGCCAATCTGCAGAAGGCGAACATCTCGCCGGTCAACCTGAAGGACAGCAAGGGACGACCGACCGGACGGCTCTGGCCGGCCAACCTGTCCGGGGCGAAGTTGAACGGCGCCGACCTTCGGGGCGCCGATCTGCGCGGGGCGAATCTGTCCCACTGCGACCTCTCCGGCGCCCAGCTGAAGGGCGCGAATCTGACCGGTGCGAACCTGACCGATAGCGTGGTCGATCCGGACCAGTTGGATTCCGCGCTGAACACCGCAGCCGCCGCCGTCTGATCCAGTTCCAGTTGTCGCCGGCCGCCGAACACACTATTCTTAGGGTCAACAGATAGGAGGTACGTTATGCGCACCCTCATCGTCGTTGTTGGATTGGGACTTGGCCTGTCGTCCTTTGCCGTAGCCGACGCTTCGGCTTGCGGTTGGTCATCGAAATCCGCCTCTACCACGTCGACCAGCCAGACTGTCATGGCACCGCAGACGCCGGCGACGGCCCCCTCCTCGGGCGGTTGATCGACAGCGCAAGTTACCGGCAGGGTCGCGTGCTTTGCCACAAAGCCCAGAAGCTGCGGGCTACTGTTCCAGTACTGACGCGACGTTTGGTCGAGAGATTGAACGTCGCGTCCAGTTTTTAACGCTCCGTCTTGGTCGGTCCATCGACGCCCACACCTCAGATCGGATTGACCTTCAACAATGAAGACGACAGTGGCCGAGCATAACGCATCCTTTCTAGAAACGATCAGCACCCAACTTCTGGATCTGGTGGCCCGTGTCGAAGACGACGTGGCCCGCTATGCCGACGCCAAGGTCGGGCCGGCGGGCGGCGGTTTCGTGATCTATTACCTGACCGACGAAAACGGCGAGCCGCTCAAGGACGTCACCGCGGCCGATCTGGGGACAAGCCTCTCAGACATCGTCGCGACCAAAGGATTTCAGCAGTTGCAGGACCACTGTGAAATGCGCGACCTGAAGGTGCGCATCGACGAACATTTCTACGCGACCGATCCGCGCCCGACGAAGATCTACCGCGTGATCGTTGACGGCTGGCAGATCGGGTCGCTGACATGACCCCGGAACAGATACTGAAGCTGATCGAAGGCCACGAGCGCTGGCTTCAGCGCAAATCCGGCGGCCAGCGGGCGGACCTGTCCGGCTGCAACCTGTCGGAGTTCAACCTGACCAGCGCGATGCTGCAGTCGGCCAAGCTCTCCGGCGCCTATATGGCCCGCACCATCCTGGTCGGCGCCGACCTATCCTATGCGGACATGTTCTGCGCCAACCTGGACGGCGCGGATCTGGCGAAATCGCTGCTGATGCGCGCCGACCTGCGCGGCGCCTTCATGCGCGGCGCCAACCTGGCCGGCGCCAACCTGAAGGAAGCCGATCTGCGCGGCGGCGCGCTGATCAGCGGCAATCCGGCCGCCCCCGCCACGATCATCCGCGCGAATATCGGCCAGTCCGAACTGGACGAGGCGGAGCTGAACGGCGCCAACCTCTCCGGGACCGACCTGTCCCATTCCTCCATGGTCGGCGCGACGCTGGAGAAGACGCTGCTGTGCGGCGCCAACCTGTCGGGCGTCAATCTGGAGAACGCCAACCTGACGGGCGCCGATCTGTCCGGTGCGAACCTGTCCGACGCCAGGATCGTCGGTGCGAACCTGTCCGGCGCCAATCTGTCCGGCGCGCTGATCCATCGCACGATGCTGCGCAATTCCGACCTGCACGGCGCGATCCTGGAGAATGTCGATCTCTCCTCCGCCGATCTGGCCGGCGCCAATCTGGTGAATTCCGACGGCCGCGGCCTGTCCCGCTCCATGCGCGACATCCTGCGCGACCACGCCGTGTGGATCCGCGAGCAGGGACGCGGCGGCTCGCGGGCGCAGCTCGCCAAGACCGATCTTCAGGGCATCGACATTTCCGACGTGAACCTGTCCGGCGCGGATCTGCGCGAGGCGCAGATGGCCGGGTCGACCATGCGGCGGACCAGCCTCGTGATGTCGGACCTGAGCGGCGCCGATCTGAGCGGCGCCGACCTGCGCGACGCCGAGCTGGCGGGCATCAACCTGTCCGGTGCCGACCTGACCGGGACCCGGGCGGCCGGCGCGAACTTCTCGGAGGTCGAGCTGAAATCCGCCGACGGCACGCCGACCGGCCGGATGTGGGTGTCGAACCTGTCCGGCGCGGTCTTCGTCGATGCCGACCTGACCGGTGCGAAGCTGACCGGGGCCAACCTGCGCGGCGCCAATTTCCAGGGCGCCCGGCTGGCCCGCGCGCATCTGCGCGGTGCGGAGCTGGACGGTGCGAACATCACCCCGGAACAGATGGCGGAACTCGCCTCCAAGCCGTAGGCGGTTCCGGCCCCGCCTACCAGCCGTTCACCCGCTCCCAGAACGCCACCACCGGCTGCTTCGGCCCTTTGTCGAGGCCGTCGACAACCGCATAGCGGTCGTACATCGCCGCCGTCATGCAGACATGGTTCGGCAGCACATGGATCCGGCTGCCGATCGGCAGCACCGCCGGGTCCGCCCCGACCCCGCCGAGCCGTCCGTGCTCCTGATGTACCGCCTCCACCGTCAGCCCCGGCAGCGGCCGGCCGAACGCGTCCAGCAGCAACCCGAAGCCGCAGTCGCGCGGCTGCGCCTGGGTCGAGCGGTCCTTGGACAGGGCGAGCGCGCCGGCATCGATCATCGCCGTACCCTGCTCGGGCCGCAGGTTGGTGACGCTCGCCATGACCGTCACCGCGATATCCTCCAACCCGCAGCAGCCGACCCCGGATTGGAACAGGTCCATGAACATGTACACGCCCGGCCGCATCTCGGTGACGCCGTCCATGGAGCGGGCGAACAGCGCGCCCGGCGTTGAGCCGACGCTGACCACCGGACAGGCGTGGCCCGCCTGGCGCAGCCGTTCGGCCGCCAGGACCGCGCCGGCCCGCTCCTGCTCGGCGATCTCGGCCACCGCCTCCGGGCTGCGGCAGCCGTAGGTGTGGCCGCCATGGGCCAGGATGCCACGCAGCTCCTGCCCGCCCTCGGTGAGGATCTCGGCGATCTCCAGCAGCTCCGGCGCATGGGCGTCGATTCCCGCCCGATGCTCGCCCACATCGACCTCGATCATCACCGGGAAGGTGACGCCCCGGGCCCGGCCCATGGAGACGATCTCGCCGGCGATGACGACATTGTCGGTAATGACGGACAGGTCGATGCCGCGTGCCAGCAGATCGGCCGCCTGCCCCAGTCGCGACGGCGAGATGCCGACCGCCAGCGTGATGTCGGTGAAGCCGTTCTCGGCGAAGTACTGCGCCTCGCGCATGGTGGAGACGGTGATCGGGCCGACCTCCCCGCCCAGGGCCAGCCGCGCCACCTCCGCCGACTTCGCCGTCTTGCAATGGGGCCGCAGGCGCACGCCGAGCGTCTCCGCACGCTTCAGCATCCGGGTCAGGTTACGGTCCATCTTGCTGCGGTCCAACACCAGACAGGGGGTCGGCAGATCGCCGAGGCTCGGCGCGATATCGTTCACGGTCGTCTCCTCGCTTGGATCGCTCAGGCGACCCGGTGCAGCAGCTCGCGCCCGTCGCGCAGGCGGCTGATGTTCTCGCTCACCACCGCCAGGCTGCGCTCCAGCGTGCCCAGGGTGAAGAACGCCACATGCGGCGCCAGCACCACATTGTCCAGCTTGAACAGCGGATTGCTCGCCGGCGACGGCTCCTCGGCGAAGACGTCGAGGCCCGCCCCCATGATCCGCCCGGCGGACAGGGCGGCGGCCAGCGCCTCCTCGTCGACCAGCGGACCGCGGGCGGTGTTCACCAGGATCGCCCCCGGCTTCATCTGCGCGAGGGCCGCGCGGTCGAGCCAGTGGCGGGTCTCCTCCACCAGCGGGATGTGCAGCGAGACGATGTCGGACTCGGCCAGCAGGGTCGCCTTGTCGACCCATTGCGGGGTCGCCGGGTCGGGCGTGCCGCGCTTGGTAAAGATCACCCTCGCCCCCATCGCCTCCAGCACCGGCGTCAGAAGCTGCGGCACCGAGCCGTTGCCGACCAGGCCGACGGTCTTGCCGGCGATCTCGCCCAGCGTGTCCTGCATCGCAGGCGGCCAGCCCCAGCCGTCGCCGCGCGCGGTGCGGGCATGGAACACCGGCAGGCGGCGCAGGCAGGCAAGCATCAGCAGCAGGGTCATCTCCGACACCGCCTGGCTGTTGGTGCCCGGCATGTTGCAGACGGCGATGCCGCGCTTCTTCGCCGCTTCCAGGTCGATGGTGTTCACCCCGACGCCGATCTTCTGCACCAGCTTGAGCTTCGGCGCGGCCGCCATGTGCTCTTCCTTCACCGGCTCCAGGTTGTGCAGCAGCACGTCGGTATCGACCATCTGCTCCAGAAAGCCCTCGTGATCCCGCTCCGAGCAGATCGCGACCCGCAGCCCCTCCTCCTTCGCCATCCGGTTCAACCGGTCGCGCAGCCAGGGGCCGACGTCGTAGTGATACAGAACCTTCATGCCGCCGCTTGTCCTTGTTACGTGCGTCCCCAGGGATAGGCCGATCGTGCCGGCAAGGCGGTGCCGGTCGGCACCTGTTCGGCCAGCCGCAGCCCCTCGTTCCATTTCGCCATGCGTTCCGACCGGGTGAAAGACCCGACCTTGAGCTGAGGAATTCCCCAGCCCACCCCCAGATGGACGATGGTCACGTCCTCGGTCTCGCCGGAGCGGGCCGAGACGATGGCGCCCCAGCCTTTCGCCCGGGCGGTTTCCAGTGCCTCGTGGGTCTCGGTCAGGGTGCCGATCTGGTTCGGCTTGATCAGCGCGGTGTTGCCGGCGCCCAGGGCGGCGCACTGTGCGATGCGGGGGGCGTTGGTGGTCACCAGATCGTCGCCGACGATCTGCACGCCCGCCGGTGCCGCCTTGGTGAAACGGGCAAAGGCCTCCTCGTCGTCCTCGCCGAGCGGATCCTCGATGGAGACGACTGGGTATTTGGCGAGCCAGCCGAGCAGCATCTCGCTCAGTCCGTCGCTGTCGATCTCCCGGCCATCGCGCGCCAGGGTGTAGCGCCCGCCCTTGCCGAAATCGGAGGCGGCGATGTCCAGGGCGATGGCGACCTCGTCGCCCGGCGCGTGGCCGGACGCCTCGATGGCCCGCAGCAGACAGTCCAGCGCCTCCTCGTTGCTGTCGAAGGCCGGCCAGAACCCGCCCTCGTCGGCCACGCCCTGCAGCTTGCCGGCATCGGCCAGGATCTTCCCCGCCGCCCGGTAGACATCGGCCGTCCAGTCCAGCGATGTGGGATAGTCCGGCGCGCCGACGGCGACGACCATGAAATCCTGCACGTCGACCCGGCGCGCGGCATGGGCGCCACCGCCGAGGATCTGGATCTCCGGAAGCGGCAGCGGGCCGGGCGCGCCCTCGCCCGCCAGGTGACGCCACAGCGGTAGCCCGGCCGAGGCCGCGGCCGCATGGGCGAGCGCCATGGAGGTGGCGATGATCGCGTTGCCGCCGAGCCGGGACTTGTCGCCGGTGCCGTCCAGCTCGACCAGGCCCCGGTCGATGCCGGCCTGATCCTCGACCGGGCGGCCCCTCAGGGCCTTGGCGATCTCGCCGTTGACCGAGTCCACCGCACCGCGCACGTCCAGGCCGCCGAACGCGGTGCCGCCGTCGCGCCGGTCCACCGCCTCCCCGGAGCCGGTGGAAGCACCGGCCGGGGCGATCGCGCGTCCCATGGCGCCCGAGGCCGTGCGGATCTCCACCTCCACGGTCGGACGTCCCCGGCTGTCCCAGACCCGCCGGCCGATCACCGCGTCGATCGTATCGCTCATGTCCCTGCGCCTTCCGCACCCATCTGTTTCGCCCAGTCGTCCCGCAAGCCCGCGAGCGTGGAGGGCGGGCGTTTCAGCCAGCCGATCGCCGTCTCGCGCACCAGCGCCTTGTCCGTTTCCTCGGTCAGGTATTCCACCGGCGACTTGCCGTCGACCCGCGCCAGGAACAGCCCCGGCAGCAGGCTCGCCACCCTGGCCTCCAAGCCGGCCGCCTCTTCCCAGTCGACCTTGGCCAGATAGGCCGCGCTCATCCGCTCGAAGCAGCGCAGGAACCCGGTCGCCTTGCCCGGCACCCACAGGCATTTCAGCAGCAGGTGGTTGAGGCAGAACGCCAGATCGAAGGCCGGATCTCCCCACCACGCGCATTCGGCGTCGAGAAACAGCGGTCCGGTCGGACCGACCTGGATGTTCTTCGGGCTCACATCGCCATGCACCAGGCAGCGCTTGGTGGCCGCCGTGCGCCCGACCAGGGCGGTCAGTTCCGCCGCCACCTCGGGCCGGGTGCGGCCGGCGGCTTCCAGATAGGGCTCCAGCCGGATCGCGTGGAAGATGCTGTCGGTCGGGAAGCGCTCGGCCAGTTCCGGGCGGGCGGCGGTCGCGGCATGGATCCGGCCCAGCCGGTCGCCGACCGCATGGGCCACCGCCGGATCGGCGACACCGGCGGCCAGATCCCCCTTCCACAGCCGGTGATTCGACGGATCGAGCCAGGCCATGGCGAACAGCCCGGCCTGCGGATCGTGGCCGAGGATCTCCGGCACGGCTTCCGGCACCGCCTGCGCCACCGTCTCGAACCAGGCGACCTCGTATTCGTTGCGGATCACCGGCGCGCGCCAGTCGGCGGCGACCTTCAGCTTGGCCAGCGCCCGCTTCACGCAGAACGGGCCGCGCGCCGCATCGACCCGCCAGATATCGGAGGCGACGCCGCCCGTCAGCGGCGTCAGTACCGGCTGCTCATCGGCTTCGATCAGACCGAGACCCCGGAGCGAGGCGACGACCTCGGGCGGTGCATCCCGGTGGGCGTCCGCCCCGCTCACGCCGCCAGATCCCGCGCCATGAGCTGGACCTGCTTGCCGCCCGCCTCCTGGATGCCCACCGGCACGAAGCCGAGCCGCTCGTGGAACCGGAGCGATCCCGGATTGGGCGGATCGAGATTCACCTCGCAGGTCAGGCGCGGCACGCCGAGCCGGCGTCCGGCCGCGGCGAAATCCTCGTACAGCACCGCGCCCAGGCCGCGGCCCCGCTGGGTTTCGGACACCACGACCCGGTCGACATAAAGGAAACTGTCATAGGTCCGCTCGAACCAGCGGTAGTTCAGGCTGTCATAGGCGCGACCCGGGCGCAGGGCGATCAGGACGGCCTGCGGATCGCCTACGGGTCCGACGATCCGGAACAGGTCCGCCTGGGCCGCGAACTCGGCGAAGTCGGCGACGGTCAGCGCGTTCACCGCCGGGACGGCGGCATTGTTCAGGACGACCAGCGCCTCGTAGTCGCCGGGCTCGGCATCGCGGATCTCTTGCGTCATTCCGTCCGGCGGCCGCGCGCCGCCCCTCCCCGTCCGCCACGGCGTCTGCGCGCCGGTATGTCTCGTCCCAGCATCACCAGCACGCCGGAAATGTCTACCGGTAGAGTGGCCGGATCGAGATGGGCGAGACCGTCCAGGGGCAGAGCGTCCAACCCGGCCCGGCCGTCGCCGGTCGGATCCAACGCCTTTGAGAGAAGTGAGAGAAGCGGATCGGCCGTGCCGCCTGCCCCGGACGCGGCCATCAGGACCGCGCCGAGGGTCGGGCCCGGCGGACGCTCCCCGGAGACCTCGCCCAGTGCGGCGAAGACGCGTCCGGGGCCGAGCCGCCGCTCCAGGGTCGCGGCGACTTCCAGGGCTTCGGCAGGCGCCGCCGCGACCGACGCGCTCATCACTCTCTCGGCCGCTAGGGAATTTCCTGCATCCAATGAGAGTGCAGCCACCCATCGGCGCCGATCGTCCGGCTCCAGCTCAGGGCACCATGCGGCGGCGTCGGGCCGCAGAAGGGGATCGCGAATCAGGAACGGGCAGCCCCGGTCGTCTATCAGAAGACGGGCGCCGCCCAGGGCCGCCACGCCCGAGAGATCGGTCGCCACCGCCATACAGGGCGCCGTCCCGAGGGGGTCGAGAGCGGCAGGCTCCATAGCCAGATCCGCCAACGGCCGGCGCTGTCCGGCCATGCGGGCCGTCAGGGTCGCAAGCTCCACCGCCGCGTCCCCGCCCAGACCGACGACGGCGTCGCATTGATCGAAATGATAGGCGCCCACGGCCTCCGCGACCGCGCCCACAGACGCCCCGCCCGGATGCGCGAGGGGAAAGACCGCCAACCCGGCGGCTTCGAAAAGCGGGATCAACGGCTCGGGCCGACCGGCCCCATCGTGGACGAGAAGAAGACGTCGAAGGCTGCGCGGCACGGCCCAGGCACGGACCGCGGCGTCGGCCTGGAGTCCGGTGCGAAGGGCGACCACTCCCCCCCAGACGATGCCCGCCTCGACTGTCATCCGACACCCCGTTCCGCTCCCGGCGCCCGGTCCCCTCGGATCGGGCGCGGCCTCCGCCCTTCAAATTTGGGCCAACCTGCTTTAGGATAACGGTCGAAAGCGATCAGGTTCAGGAGCGACACGGCATGGCGATTTCGAACGCGGCAGCAGCAAGCGCGGCACTTTCGGTGTCCGGCGTGCGCGCAGCGAACGAGCAGGTCCGCGTGCTGGGCCAGGGTCTTTCCTCCCTGCTGGCGGTGGCCGAGCAGATCGCCGACCAGGTGCCGGGCTCGGCCGCGACCCCGGCCGTCCCCGTCGATGCCGCGCGCGGTCAGAGCGTGGACGTATCGGCCTGACGGCAGCACCGATCCCCCAAACGAAAAGCGCGCCGACTGGGCGGCGCGCTCTTTAAATAATGTCCGGGAGGTGGGGGAGGCTTACTTCTCTTCCGGCAGCGCGGTCGCGACCGACTTCACCATTTCGGTGATGCGCTTGCGCAGGTTCGGATTCTTGATCGAATAGTAGGCGCGCACCAGCTCGAGGGTCTCGCGGCGGGCCATCGGGTCCGTCGGGTTCTCCTCGTATTCGTCGCGCGGCTGGCCGGACTTCATGCGGCGCGGGGAATGCGCCATCGTGTCGTCGGACATGTCGTCGAAGAAGAAGCTGACCGGCACGTCCAGGATCTGGGCGATATCCCACAGCCGGGACGAGCTGATGCGGTTGCTGCCGCGCTCGTACTTCTGAACCTGCTGGAACGTGATGTTCAGCGCCTCGCCAAGCTGCTCCTGGCTCATCCCGAGCAACGTGCGACGCAGCCGCACACGGCGACCGACATGGACATCGATCGGGTTGTTGTTCGTGATCTGGTAGTTGGGATCATCACGACGCTTATCTACTTTGGCTTTAGCCATGGAGCTACTTCAACCTCCTTACTTCGAGACAGGGCGGCGGAAAGCCAGCCGTCTCACTAAAAGTGCAGTATGGGTTTCGCATCGCCCTGCTGACAAGGCAATACACGTTTCCGGGGTTTGCGACTGCCACACGTTTGAGGCGAGCGGGCGGGAGTTCCGGGCGGAACGTCCCGACAGGCTCTCCTGCGTTGATAGGCGGCCGGAATCACCCATTCCTATATCCCTCGATTGCAAGACCGGCAACAAACTTGAAATCATTTTCATTCAAGCGCCGGCCGCACCACGGATATACGTTGTATTACATTGATTTGTTTATAACCCGTTAATGGCGAAATAGAACAAAATTCACATAAATTAACCACTTTATCGAACGAAAAAGCGCGCAGATCCAAAGACTTCGCCGAGCGACGACAATCCTCAGAGTTGAGTTTCGGCTAGCGATATAAGGGATGAATCGGGTGATCTCGAGGTGAAAAAAGATAAGTGGCTGCCAGTTTGACGTAAGAGTCGAACCTGTAGCCCCCATTTCGAGAGAGAATCCCGTCGGCCCCGTCCCGGTACACGCGGCGCAGAAGGTACCACGGCAATCCGGGCCGTTCGTGATGCAGCGCGTGCAGATTGTTCGACAGAAACAGCCAGCCCAGCGCCCCGCCGTTCTCCACGATGACGCTTCTGCAAGCGGGACTGGGGTCCGGGCGGTGTTCCGCAAAGCTGCGGATCAGCATCATTCCGGTCGCCGGCCATACCACCAGGGCCAGATATCCCCACAGCGGCACCCCCACTGCGGACAGGATCCAGGCCAATGCCAGAAGTTGCATAAAATGGCCGGCGAGTGGGAAAAGCCGCCGTCCTGCCACCAAATCGCGACTATCTGTCACAACCGCTTGGGCCATCAGCCAGAGCGGACCGAGCACCACCCGACCGGCCAGGGTGTTCATCGTCCAGCGCAGGGAACGCTCGACGCGCCCCGCCCGCCGCCAGCGCTCGGCGGTGACATACCAGCTCTCCGAATCGTCCAGCGGATCGGTCAGCCGCGCGTCGGTGTGATGGGCCAGATGGCTGTCGCGGTACCGGTCGAAGGGGACGAAGACCAGCAGCGGCGGCCCGGCGATCAGGCGGTTCATCCAGCGCCACGGCGTCGGGTGGCCGTGGATGACCTCGTGCTGAAGCGACGCCTGCCATGCCACGCACCAAGCCAGGACCGGGGCGGCCGCCCACCACGGCGCGGCCTGCAGCCAGACCGCCGCCAGCGACCCGACGATCGGCAGATAGACGGCCAGGGCGATCCACACGGTGGGCCATTCTACCCGCGCGGCAAGACGGGCCGGGCGCGGGGCCGCGGCGACAGGAGGGGCAGCGACAGCGGGCCCGTGGCCGGTGCCGTCGGCGGCAATGCGATGAACTCTTTCCATGCCGCGACCCTATCGTCGGGCCCGATGTTGCCGCAATGCGGCTATGCGAAACTTATGTTGACAATTATCTGCTTAAGCAACGATGTTTACTAAATGCAACAGTCTGTTCAACCTACCGACAAGCGGGATGTCGCCCGGCTCTTCCGGGAGCGGCTGGAGGCCGCGATGGACCGCGCCGGCCTGTCCCGATCGGCGGTGGCCAAGCGGATCGGCGTCGACCGCTCCACCCTCTCCCAGATCCTGTCGGACGACGGCGTGCGCCTGCCCCGGGCCGACACCGTCGCGGCCCTGGCGGTAACACTTCAGGTGTCGCTGGACTGGCTGCTCGGCCTTGCGGAGGAAGGGCAGTTCACCGCCGACATCATGGAGCGCTCGCCGGAGATCAGTCCGCACAACCGGACCGTCGCCGACGAGAACCTGCTGCGCTGGCATGCGGAGGCGGCCGGCTACAAGATCCGCTACGTGCCGACCAGCCTGCCCGACCAGGTGAAGATCCCGGAGGTGATCGAATACGAGCACCACGAGACCGGGACCTCGGCCGCCGACCAGGCGATGCGCCGCTCGCGCGACCGCCTCGACTATGTCCGACAGCCGGAGACCGACGTGGAGATCTGCACGTCCATCCAGTCGGTGCGCGATTTCGCCGACGGCACCGGCGTCTGGCGGGACCTGCCGCTGGAGGTCCGGCGCCGCCAGCTCACCCACATCGCCGACCTGATCGACGAGCTGTACCCCAGCGTGCGCTGGTTCCTGTTCGACGGGGTGCGCGACTACGCCATTCCGGTGACCATCTTCGGGCCGAAGCGGGCGGCGATCTATGCCGGCGACATGTATATTGTCTTCAGCACCACCGAGCATATCCGGGTGCTGACCCGCCGCTTCGACGACCTGATCCGCCACGCCGTCGTCCACGCCCACGAGATCCCCGCCTATATGCGGACGCTGATCGACCGGATCGACAAAGGATTGCCCGCATGAGCGCCCCCGCCGTACTTCCAATCGCCGCCTTCACCATGTACGACCTGCCGGAACTCCGCAAAGCGACCGACGACTGGTGGACGGCCATCGCCCGGCATCTCCGCCGCGCCGGGATCGAAGACGTTCCGGCGGCCCTGACACGGGGCCGGACGGTCGGCGAGAACTGGCGCGATCCGGCCCTGCTGCTGACCCAGACCTGCGGCTATCCGCTGACCCATGCCTATGCGGGCGACCTCACCGCCATCGCCGTCCCGGACTACCGGGCCGAGGGCTGCGGCGGCGGGACCTACAGCAGCGCCTTCGTGGTGCGCGAGGAGGATCCGGCGAAAACGCTCGCCGATCTGCGCGGCCGCCGGGCCGCCGCCAACGGGCCCGACAGCCAGTCGGGCTGCAACGTCCTGCGCGCCGCCGTCGCGGCAATCGCGGACGGTGAGCGGTTCTTCTCCGAGGTGCTGTGGAGCGGCGCCCACCGCAACAGCCTCGCGATGGTGCGCGAGGGCAAGGCCGATATCGCCGCGCTGGACGGGGTGACCTTTGCCCTGGTCGGCGACGCCGCACCCCAGGAGATCGAGGGCATCCGCGTGCTCGGCTGGAGTGCGACCACCCCCGCCCTGCCCTATGCGGTGCGCCGGGCCGCCGATGCCGATACCCGGCAGCGGGTGACCGACGCCCTTCTGGCGGCCGCGGCCGATCCGGAGAGCGCCGGAGCCCGCGACACGCTCCGCATCGCCGGAATGCTGCCGGCCGAGGATACCGACTACACCGTGATGGTGGCGATGCGCGAGGCGGCGGAGGCGCGCGGCTACCCGCTGCTCGCCTGACCCGCCTAAGACGCCTCGAGGATCGACCGGGCCAGGTCCAGCAGTTCCGCGTCGTCCGGACGGATCGCGTTGTTGTCGATCATCGGCCGGTTCTCCGGCGCCAGCGCCACCGTCACCAGGCGCGGCGCGTCCTTGCCGTCCAGCCCCATATCCGCCAGCGAGACCGGCAGGCCGACCGCCCGCAGCAGGGCTTCGAACCGGTCGGCGCCCGCCGCCGCATGCTCGGCCTCGTCGCCGGTGCGCCGCGGATCGACGCCCAGAGCCGTCGCGATCGGCGCGTAGAGATCCGGCCGCCGTGTCGCCGACCAGGGCAGCGTGACCCGCATGGCCAGCGCCACGGCCCGGCCGTGATGCACATGGGCGAGCGTGCCGAGCGCATGTCCGAAGGCATGGGCGAGGCCGGTGCCGCAGGCGTCGATCGCCACCCCGGCCAGGGCGGAGCCGAGCGCCATGCGGCCGCGCGCCTCCACATCCCCCGGCGTGGTCACCGCCCGCTCCAGGTTCTGCGCCACCAAGGCGACCGCCTGCAGCGCCATGCCGGCCACCACGGGGGTCGAGCGCACATGGGTATAGGCCTCCACCGCATGGACCAGGGCGTCGAGCCCGGTCGCCGCGGTCAGCGGCCCCGGCAGGCCCAGGGTCATGGAGGGGTCGAGGATGGAGAGATCGGCCTTCAGCGTGCTGCCCCAGGCCCAGACCTTGCGCCCGCCGTCGAGCCCGTAGACCGAGGTGCGGGTCATCTCCGCCCCGGTGCCCGAGGTGGTCGGAATCAGGATCTTGCGGATCGCGCGGGCGGGCAGCGGGTTGGCCATGACGGCATAGGACTCCGCCGGCGCATCGGCCACCGCCACGGAGGCGGCCAGCTTGGCCACGTCCAGGGCCGAGCCGCCACCGATGCCCAGGATCAGATTCGCCCGGTGGGACCGGGCCCGGCGCGCGGCGGCGTCGATCGACTCGGCCGACGGGTCGCTGGCGACCTCGTCGAACAGGTCCACCGCCATCCCGGCCGACGCCAGCCGCCGGGCGGCGGCCTCGGGAATGCCGGTGGCGACCACGCCCGGATCGGTGACGATCAGCACCCGGGCGGCCGGCCCGCACAGGGCCGACACGTCTTCCGGCAGGGCATCGACCCGGTCGAGCCCGTAGCTCATCGACGGGCTGGGCTCATGGGTGAATGCGGACAGCATGGACGTCTCCGTCTCGGTTACGAGGCTCAGGATTTCAGGTTTGCGTTTCAGTTTCGTGTCCGAAAGCGCCACCGGGGGTCGCATTCGCCGTTGACGGGTACAACGCAAAAGTCCCCACTGCGCTCCATGAAAATCGACCGTATCGACATCACCCACCACCGCCTGCCGCTCGATCCGCCGTTCCGGGCGAGCTGGGACACCCGTCCGCGCACCGAGTTCGACGCCACGATCGTCCGCGTCGTCACCGACGAGGGCGCGGTCGGCATCGGCTCGGGCGACACCATGCTCGGCTTCGAGCGGCACGCCGAGCTGTTCGTCGGCCAGGAACCGCTGGATCTCGACCGGCACAACCGGGTGCTGGACAACCTCGCCTTCCACTACAGCCGCTACTGGCCCCTCGACCTGGCCCTGTGGGACCTGGCCGGTAAGATCCTCGGCCAGCCGGTCTGGCGGCTGGCGGGCGGCCGATCGGACCGCACCCGGCTCTACGCCTCCTCGGGCACCCTGCGCGGGCCGCAGGAGATGGCCGAGGCCGCCCTGTCCTTCCTGGAGGCGGGCTTCCCGGCGATGAAGATCCGCTTCCACCGCGGCGACTGGCGCGACGACATCCGCGCCCTGGAGGCGGTGCGCGCCGCCGTCGGCGACCGGCTGACCCTGATGGTCGACTGCAACCAGGGTTGGCGGATGCCCTGGGACACCGAGCGGCCCTGGTCCTTGAAGGACGCGCTGGCCGTCGCCCGCGAGCTGGAGAAGCTGGGCATCTACTGGATGGAGGAGCCGCTGCACCGGGCCGACTATGCCGGCATGGCGGCCCTGCGGAACGCCGTGGATATCCGCATCGCCGGCGGCGAGATGAACCGCGAGGTGTTCGAGTTCGACACGATCATCGAGCGCCGCTGCCTGGACGTGCTGCAGCCGGACGCGGCACTGACCGGCGGCATCGGCGGGCTGAAGCGGATCGCCGAGGCCGCCGTCGCCGCCAACCTGATCTTCACCCCGCATACCTGGTCGAACGGGCTCGGCGTCGCGGCCAACGCCCATCTGGCCTGCGGCGCCGGCAACCCGCCCTTCCTGGAATTCCCCTACGACCCGCCCGAATGGTCGGCCGAGCGGCGCGATTACATGCTGAGCGAGACCCTGAGCTTCGAGGACGGCTGGATGATCCTGGGCGAGGCACCCGGGCTCGGCGTGGCGCTGGACGAGGACCGCCTGGCCGCGACCCGCATCGGCTGAGGGTTCAGGGGGCGGCCAAGGAGCGGACGGGGCGGGCCGTCTCTGCTACAGTTCACCGAGGACGAACCGTGCATACCGGGGGAATGCAGCGATGACCACGATCCGATCGCTAGGCCTGCGGTCGCTGCTGCTGGCGGGCGTGCTGATGCTCGGTTCCCTGGGGCCGGTCCAGGCGCAGCAGGCCGGTACGCCGGAGGCGGCCCTCCCGGACGCGGCCATCCTGGCCGCCGCCGACGATCTGCCGATCTGGCAGCGCACCCTGTACAAGACCCTGACCTATCAGGCGGCGGCCAATGCGGCCGACGTGCTGGTCTTCGACATGCTGGTGGGTGCCTCCGCCGCGACCACGACCGGGTTCTTCATCGCCAATGCGGCGACCGCCGCGGCCGCCTATTACGGGTTCGAATACGCCTGGCAGACCTGGGGGCCGACCCTGGAGGAGACGACGCAGGAAACAATCGTCGAGAAGACGATCCTCTACCGCTTCATCGGCGTCGGCCGGAACGCCACGCTCGGATACCTATACGGCGGCAGTGCGCTGACGGCCGGCGCCTTCGCCAGCCTCAACGTCGTCTACGATACCAGCATCTTCCTGACCAACGAGTACGTCTGGGACGTGCTGGGGCCGCAGCAGGCAACTCAAGCAGACGATCGACTTTCCGTCAGATTCAACCCACGATGTAATCCATCGTGCACTTTATATAGATCCGCTTCCAGAAATCCTTGTGACTTAAAGAAACATTTAAATTTCCACTGCTGAGATTTCCCAACACGAAATCCAATTATAGAGTTATCGTATAAGAACTTGAGATTTGCGCCTATTTCAGATAGACTATATTCCATATCTATTTTATTCAAACTCGACATTAGGTCAGATGCAGTGAAATTCGTTGCCCCATTATTTTGTATCTCTGTGAGAAATTGATTAATTTGAGGGGATTGCACTTTCCACTCATCCTTAATCTCATCAACTAGCCACTCTGAATACGCAGGTTCAGAATTATAAATTGACTGACACTCAAGCTTTTGCTCATTAACGTCTTCATGCTCAAATGGATTATTTCTTCTGTCCTCCATGTCCAGCTTAACCAACTGAAAAATCCTAATAAAATCACGCGGCCTCAACATTGTTCGCAACAAAATATAATCAAATGGAGATCTCTGCTGTCTCATTTGCTCTCGATCAAACAATTCCTCTATTTTGGAGAATCGTTCATTCCCACTCCTATCAGCATAAAAATTCACTCTCTCTAAAATCATTCTTGAAATCCCATCCTTGGACCAAGCCAAAAGCTGCCCGCAGTCGGATCTCAATTTGTTCATATCATTTATACTAAGCGTCTCGAATATATCCTCTCTCAAGAAAACGACGGGCCTTACCGACCCTCGAAATTTTGAAACAATACTATCCGCCGCACCAATAAGTCCTGCTATAATTTTTTGGCTCGATTCAAATGATGCTTCGTCCCACGCCTCATCAATTCGATCAAATGTGATGAATATACGACGACTTTCATCAAATGATTCCAAGAGAACGCCTTCTAGAATATCTGTCAGACGCTCCAAGGAATTATTCAAAACAACCTTTAGTGAATTATCAGATTTGACATCTGAAAATGATATCTCGCCGACATCGGCCGATAAGTTCTCTAGCTCACCATCATCCAGACTTAAGCCAGCTCCCGGCAATTTTATTTTACTCAATTGAAGTAATTTCTGCCCAATAATTTCACTAATACTAGGAACTGGTGAAGTATAAATTCGCTCTAGAATCTTCTTAATGAGATCAATTTTCTTGTTAGACACCCCAGATTCGATAAGTTTTCTTACTGATAAAAGATAAATTACGTACTTCCAAGACTGTATGTAAGCCATTGATGACGCCTTCCCTTCTGTCATCAATAGCGAGTGCACATCCCAGCTATAGTTCTGCAAAGACATACTAATAGAAAGATCGTTTTTTCCAATGTATCTCTCTGGGTTATTTTCAAAATGCTGAAAAACTGCGGTTTTTCCCGCACCTTTCCGGCCAAGAACTAAAAAATGGTGGCGATTTTTAATTACAGACTCTAGCACGCCATTTTCGTAAAAATACTCTGACAGATTATCATCCCGCTCTGCTGAAACCTGTCCAAACTCAATCCATTCACTAATCATTTTGACCTCCCCTCCCCCATTAGCCCTCGGCCTTAGTAAGAATTTATCCTAAACCTAAAGAGGCTAGAGAATTCTATACATGGCTGCACAGCCCAGATTCAAGAGCCCCCATTCTGCGAAGCTCAGCCTTGTGACTCAATACACTTCAGTGAAATTTTCCCTTAAAGCGGCTCGGCCGTGCCGTTGCGCAGGGCGCCGATGCGCTCGCCATGGAACGGCAGATAGCCGGCGGCCTCGACCTTGCGGGAGCCCTTCATGAGGTCGCCGTAGGCCGGCAGCGCATGGAACGGGATGCCCGGATTGGCGTGATGCTCGGCGTGGTAGGGCATGTTCCAGGCGAGCCAGCGGATCGGCGCGATGCTGACCACGGAGCGGGTGTTCGCCCACATGTCCTTGACCGCCGGACAGCCCCAGTGCTCGGACAGCAGATAGGCGCGCAGGAACGGCTGGCCGAGCAGCACCGGGCCGACCCAGAGCACCAGCACCGGCCGCGGGTCGGTCAGCACGGACACCACGGCGATCGCGGCATACAGCGCCAGATAGACCCGCGCCTCGCGGATCGCGCGCGGCCGCGACCGACTGTCCAGAAAGGCGCTCGGCGCGTGGCCGAAGGCGCGGGTGACCAGACCCTGCACCACCCGGAACCAGTACTCGGCCCCGGACAGGACATACAGATATCCGAGCAGGGTCGTGGGCTTCGGCGCGGCCAGTTCGGGGTCGCGCTCCGGATCCTGGGTGAACCGGTGATGCGCCATGTGAAAGGCGGTGTACCAGCGCGGCGGCAGCAGCAGCAGGAAGCCGCAGACCTCGGCGACCGCCTTGTTGATCCAGGTGGTCTTGAACGCGGTGCGGTGGACGCTTTCATGCAGCGGCGGGAACAGGAAGACGAGAAGGATGCCGTGCGCCACCATCGCCGCGACCAATGCGGCCCCGTCCAGGGTCAGGCACATCGTCCCGGTTGCAGCCAGCAACAGCCCCTGCAAGGCCAGGTGCCGGAGCCCCGGACCGTCGCTTCTGGCCGTGAGTTGGGCCTGGGGCGAGACATCCCTTTGATCTTTCGGGCTTTCCGACATTCAGCAACTTCCCGTTCACCAATTTTTTGCGCCGCGGCATGGAAAAGGCCTTGCAAAGCATATCCCAGCCGATCATATTTTGCAGTGCAGCATGACTGCCCAACATGCTGTGTAGACTTCTTGGGCGTTTCCTCCCTTAACTCGGGCCGCGCTTGTCGCGGCCCCTTTTTTTGTGCGCCACGGCCGGCTCACAGTGGCCGAGACCGGGTTTTCCGTCCAGTGCGGCAGCGCTTGCCGGGTCGGCCCCGGCAATTCCTACCCCCGGTCCCGATCGTCTCGAACAGAGATATTATAAAACAACGACTTAAATCCATCCTGCCTCTGGCCCGGCGCTTGCGACACCTCCCGCGACACAAACCTGCTGCGGGAGAGGCAGAATGCGAGATATCGATCCGATCCATTTCCAGCCGTCCAACGACGGCGCCATCGCCCTCGATGTCGCCCAGGCCCGGCATGTGCCGATGCTGAGCACGGTCAGCCTGTGCGGCCGCGCCGCCGGTCCGATCCAGCTCGACGTCGTCTTCGGCGTCGCCAACGAAAACGTTCCGACCGCCGAGGCCCTGCTGTTCCACCAGCTTCCCAAGGCCATCCGCGGCGCCATCGACGAGTGGGCGGTCCATCTCTCCGCCCGGCCCTGGCGGTTCCGCCGGGAGGCCATGACCCATTTCGCCCGGGTCTTCGCCGACCAGTTCCGCCAGCACATGGAGGAGATGACCGACGAGGAGTTCGAGAGCCTCAAGGAAGTCGGCTACACCTGCCTGCTGGAGCGCATGGACGACGGGGCGCGCATCGGCGACCTGCACCAGGCGCGGATCTATCTGGACAGCGTCCACGACCATCACCGCGAGGCCGCCCGCCGGTTCCTGAACAGCCAGGCGCCGCGCGCCCTGCACCACGCCTGAGACCGCAGCACGTCACGAGTTTCCTTCGCCGTCGGGAGGGCACCCGCCCAAGACGGCACACTCTCCCCCTCACCTCGCCCGCTCCGTCACCGGAGCGGGCTTTTTCTTTGGCGGCGCGGGTTCGTAGGACGAGCGGCAAAGGACGGGAGCGGGCGAGCGCCGCGCCGGTTTCCTGCGAGGTCTGGACGCGGGGGAACCGTGGAAAGGACAGCGCCTCTCCCTCCCTCCTTTCACTCCCCGGATTTATTCCGGGGCAAGTCCGTCCGCGGGCGCCAAATCAGAGAGCAGATCCCAGACACCCGGTCGGGCCCATCCGCGTGCCCCGGAATAAATCCGGGGAGTGAGAAGAGACAGACAGAGAGAGAGAGAGACGACAGCCGCCTGCACCCTTCCGCCTGGACCCTCGGCCTCATCACTCAATCACAGAGGAAGCAAGTCCCGGAACGCCGCTCGGGCCAATGGGGAGAAAGTGCGGCCGACTCTCCAGAGAACCCGCAAAAAGAAAGAGAGCCGCCCGCAGGCGGCCCTCGATACTCGGGGTAGGAAATCTGGCTCTTCGCGTCAGGCCCCAGGAGCGTGTGCCCCGGGGGTGCTGTCCCTCAGCGCCGAACCGTTCCGGAGACGGAGATGTCTCCGGCCTCGATCGCGGACTTCAGAATGTCGAGCCCGCGAGCAAGCTCTTCATACGTTTCACGGTAGCGGGTCAGTTCACTCACTTCCGCTTCCATGACGCCGGATTTCGACTTGTTGCCGAGATCCAGCAGTTTGGCGAGGTACCGGCCCTTGATCCGGGCCGCGTGGCGAACCACGCCTTCGACCTCGCTCTGGTTCACTTCCATAACAACGTCCGAGACCGCCCTTCGGTTCTCTTCCGATGCAAATCTGTCGAGTTCGCGCACGTACTGGGCGGCGTTGACGCGGCCTCCGGGCATGGCGTCATGCAGCCAGTTGGCCCGCTGCGCCGGCTTGGCAGCGCCCTTCTGGCCGGCCTGACGCGCCGCGATCCGCTCCTGCGCGGTGCCCCCCGGACGGGCCGGCGCGGGTGCGGCCGCCGCTACAGCTTTCGGGCGCACGGCCGGGGCGGTCTTGACGGTCTCGCGCACGGCGGCGATCGGGCTGCGCGCCGTCCCGCCGTCGCGGGCGGCCAGCGCCCGGGCGGCGGCATTGGTATTCGCCGGGCCGGTGAGAGCCGGTGTCGAGGCGGCCGTCACGGGTGCCCGCGGTGCCGCCTTTGACTTCGCCTCGTCGGCGAACGGATCCCAGTTGCCGATCGTGTCGGCGGTCTCGAGGCCCTTCTTCAGTGCGGCGGCAAGCGACATGATGTTCTCCCTTGGCTAGACCGGCGGAGAACCGCCGATCCGATGTGTCGCCAAGATCAAAGCAAGAGCCGTGCCGTTTTAGCGGATCCGCCGAGTCGAGCGGAGCGCCTGGCGCTTACGCCGCCGATTTCAGCCGGTCCCGGTTATGCGGGGCGGCAAAATCGATGCGCGGCCCTTTCGGCACGATCCCGGTCGGATTCACCGTCCGGTGACTGCCGTAATAGTGCGTCTTGATGTGGTCGAGATTCACCGTCGATGCAACCCCGCCCCACTGGTAGAGCTCGCGGGTGTAGCTCCAGAGATTGGGGAAATCGACCACCCGGTTGCGGTTGCACTTGAAGTGGCCGTGATACACCGGATCGAAGCGCAGCAGGGTCGGCAGCAGGCGCCAATCCGCCTCGGTGACACGCTCGCCCATGAGATAGCGCCGGCTGCTCAGCCGGTCCTCCAGCCAGTCCAGCGAGTCGAAGAGGTCGTCGAACGCCTCCTCGTAGGCCTTCTGCTTGGTGGCGAAGCCGGTGCGATAGACGCCGTTGTTCACGGTCTCGTAGACCCGGTCGTTGACCGCGTCGATCTCCTCGGCAAGCTCGGCCGGGTAATAATCGCCGGGCTTCGCGCCGATCCGGTCGAAGGCGCTGTTGAACATCCGGATGATCTCGGCCGACTCGTTGTTGACGATCGTGCCTTCCTTCTTGTCCCAAAGCACGGGCACCGTGACCTTGCCCGTGTATTTCGGGTCGGCTCGCGTATAGACCTGATGCAGGTACTCCGCGCCGTGCAGGGTGTCCGGATGCTCGTCGGTGAACTGCCAGCCGTTCTCCAGCATCAGCGGATCGACGACCGTCACGTCGATCATGCCTTCCAAGCCCTTGAGCTTGCGGAAGATCAGCGTGCGGTGCGCCCAGGGGCAGGCATAGGATACGTAAAGATGATAGCGCCCGGCCTCCGGCTGGAACCGCGCCTCGGGATCGTCGCGGATCCAGTCGCGGAACGCGCTCTCCTTGCGCTTGAAGTTTCCGTCCTCGGTGCCGCCGCGCACGTCGCCGGTCTTCCAGACGCCGTCCACCAGCTGTCCCATGAAATCCTCGTCCGTTGAATGACTTGCCACAGAGTGACTTGATCGAAAGGCCAAGGTGGGGTGGATTGCGCGGTAATCAACACCAAACGGGTCAATCGGGAGACAGCAATGGTTGCGATGATCGAAGGTCTGCTCACCAAGGAGCAGGTGCAGACCATCGCCAAACGCCTGTTCAGCGCCAAGTTCGCGGACGGCTCCATGAGCGGCGGTCCGCTGGGCAAGGAGATCAAGAAAAACACCCAGGTGGCGCCGAACAGTCCGGAGTATCGGGAGCTGGCGGATTTCGTTCTGTCGATCATCAAGCAGAACGAAAAGGTGGCGATCAATGCCATCCCGCGGCGCATCCTGCCGCCGATCTTCGCCTCCTACACCGAGGGGCACCGCTACGGCGACCACGTGGACGCGGCCCTGATGGGCCAGTGGCCGGGCATGCGCACCGATCTGTCCATGACGATCTTCCTGAACGATCCCGGCGCCTACCAGGGCGGGGAGCTGGTGCTGATCACCGATTTCGGCGAGCAGGTCTACAAGGGCAAGGCCGGCGACGCGGTGCTGTACCCCACCCATTACCGCCACCGGGTGAACCCGGTCACCAAGGGCCGGCGCATGGCGATCGTGACCTGGATGGAGAGCATGGTGCGCGATCCCGCCCGGCGCGAGATCATCGGCGACCTGGCGGCCGTCATGGAGCGGCTGGTGGCGACCAAGGGCGACGAGGAACTGATGCTGCGGGTGGAGAAGGCCCGGCTGAACCTGCTGCGCATGTGGGCCGACAGCTGAACCCGCCCGGCCGCCGCAATCCTTGACCCGGAGCCTGCCGCCGGGCGACCATCGGCCGATATCGCCATAAGAAGCCCCGACCGGAAGAGCCATGGTCAAAGGCCCGACGACAGCCTTGCTGAGACGCCTGAAGCCCGTGCGCGCCGCCGAGCCTCCGGAGCTTCCGTACTTCTCCTACGCCTCGGCCGAACATCCGGTGCTCAAGCGCCTGATCATCCAGGCGGTGGAGAAGATGACCGGGCAGCCCCGGGTGAAGCGGCTGTACCTGGAACACCGCCTGAACCCGGTTCCGGACGAAGATTTCTGGTCCGCCGCCGTCCGCAAGCTGGAACTGAACCTGGTCTACGACCGGGCGAAATGGGAGGCGGTGCCGAAGGACGGACCGCTGGTCATCGTCGCCAACCATCCGTTCGGCGTGCTCGACGGCATCGTGATCAGCTACCTGACCTCGCGCATCCGGCCGCGCTTCAAGGTGCTGACCAACTCCGTCCTGTTCCGCGCGCCGGAGGTGCGGCCGTTCCTGCTGCCGATCGACTTCGCCGAGAGTCGGGAGGCCCTGGCAACCAATATCGAGACCCGCAAGCTCGCCCTGCAGGAACTGTCCGAGGGCGGCGCCATCGTGGTGTTTCCGGGCGGCACCGTGTCCACCGCGCCGTCGACCTTCGGCCGGGCGGTCGATCCCGACTGGAAGCCCTTCACCTCGAAGCTGATCGTGTCCGCCAAAGCGAGCGTGGTGCCGGTCTATTTCCAGGGGCAGAACAGTAAGCTGTTCCAGTTCGCCAGCAATGTCAGCCAGACCATGCGCGAGGCGCTGCTGTTCAAGGAAGTCGCCAACAAGATCGGCACCGACATGCCGCTGACCGTCGGCGACACCATCCCGTTCGAGCATCTGGCCCATCTGAAGGACCGGCGGATGCTGATCGACCATCTGCGGTCGATCACCTACGAGCTCGGCGGTCCGAAATAGAGCGTCAGGCGGGATAGCCCAGGGCGTCGGCCACCGGTCCCGGCAGACTGCCGCGCCGGCCCAGGATTTCCACCTTCATCAGCATGTTCTGAGAAAACGCGTCTCGGATCTCGCCGGCGAGCGCCATCTCCAACGCCGCGGCGAAGGGCAGTCTGCGGATATCGATCTTCTCGTCGGGATCGGGATCGGCGTCGCCCACCGTCAGGTCCCAGGCAAGGAAGCCGACGCCGATCTCGTCGGAGATCGCGTTGGAAAAGTCGGTGTGCAGGATTTCCAACCAGTTTCCGGCGGTCAGCCCGGTCTCCTCCTTCAGCTCGCGGCGGGCGGAGTCGATGGGCGGCACATCCAGGCGGCCGCCGCCTTCCGGCAGTTCCCAGGAATAGTAGTCGCGGGGAAACCGATGCTGGCCGACCAGCCAGACATGCCCCTGCGCATCGACCGGCACGATTCCGACGGCGACAGACTTCACCTCGCAGACGCCGTAGAGGCCGGGATTGCCGCCCGGATCGGTGACGTCGTGCTCGCTGATGCCGATCCACGGGTTATCGTAGACCCGCCGGGTGGCATTGACGATCCAGGGCCCGCGCCGGGCCGGCGTCTCGGTCATTGGGCGGGTTCCTTCCAAGCGGGGACGCAGGGCCGCAGCCTCGCGGTTGCGGACCCTGCGATCAAGCCCCTGTCGTAGCGGCCGATCAGCTCTGCTCGACCGCCAGGGCGGCGGCATCCAGGGCGGCGGCGACGACGCGGGCCTGATCCTCGTTCAGCGGTCCGCGCGCCATGCGCAGGCGCATGGCCAGCTTCAGATTCTCCATGGCCCGCACCACCTGGGGATCGGGACCGCTGCCGGCCTGGGCGGCGAAGGCGTCCATCCGGGCCATCGCCGCATCGGCGGCCGGCCGGTTGCCCTCCAGGAAGGCCGTCCCCTCCTCGGTGATGGCATAGCGCTTCTTGCCGCCCTCCTCGGTCACCGTGGCGTGGCCCAGTTCCTCCAGCAGGGTCAGGGTCGGGTAGATGACCCCCGGGCTCGGCGTGTAGGTGCCGGCGACCCGGTCCTCGATCTCCTTGATCAGCTCGTAGCCGTGGCGCGGCTGTTCGGCGATCAGGGCGAGAACCACGTAGCGCAGCTCCCCGTGGTCGAACAGCCGACCGGCGCGACGTCCGCCCCGATGGCCGCCGCCATGGCCTCCTCCGTGATCTCCGCGATGGCCGTGCCGGCCGCCGCGCCGACCGCCGCCGTCCTCGTGGGCGAAGCGGCAGCCGTCGTGGTGGCCGTGATGATGGTCGTGGCGATGCTGGCGCCCGTGACGATGTCTCATAATGCAAATCTCCGATAGGGTTTCGTTATATCGAAATAAAAGATATATCGAACCCCTATCGAGTCAAGACGCTTCCGCTCCCGGCGCCCCGGCCCGGTGGCGGGATCCGGGACAGGAACACCGGAAAGTCGTCTCGACGGATTCAGGGCGCAGGGAGCTAGGGTGGCGCTTAGCCCCCCTGGCGGATGGCCTCGAACTCCAGGATGATCTCGACCGTGTCGCCGACCATGTCGCCCTCAAGCGCATAGGTCATGCCGAAGTCGGAGCGCTTGATCGAGGTGCGGGCGGAGATGCCGATGGCGTAGTGCTTGTCGCCGAAGGGATAGCGGCCGCTGCGGTTCCAGGTCACGTCCAGCGCCACCGGCTGGGTCACGCCCCGGATCGTCAGGTCGCCGAAGACCTGGCCCGTCCGGGCGCCGGTCGGCTTCGCGCCGGTGCCGGTGAAGGTGATCGCCGGGTGTTCCTGCGCCCACAGGAAGTCCTTCTTGGCCACATGCTCGTCGCGGGCCGGATGGGCGGTGGAGACGCTGGCGGTCTTGACCTCGGCGCTGACGTTGCTGAGGGTGCGCGCCTCCTCGTCGAAGGTGAAGGAACCGACGACCTCCAGGAACCGGCCCAGCACGTCGGCGAAACCGAGATGGCTGACGGTGAAGGCGACCACCGAATGCTCGGGGTCGATCACGTAGTCATAGGGCTGTGCGCGGGCGGCACCTGGTGCCAGGCCCAGATACAGGCTCGCCGCCAGCAGCGGCACGGCCGCTGCCTTTCGCAGGATCGCGGTGATGTGAGTCGCCATGGTCCATTCCTCCTTTCGGCGCGCCCCGCCCCGGGCTAGTAGGGGGCAAGCTAGTACGGAGCACCGGGCCGGCAACAGCCCCGCCGGTCCACAACCGCGTGAGGTGCACATGACGCAGGCCCGAGCATTCTGGGTGGTCCGGCCGAACCAGGGGGAAATCCGCCAGGAGGCGATCGCGCCCGCCGGTCTCGCGGAGGTCGCGGTGCGAACCCTCTATTCGGGGATCAGCCGCGGCACCGAGACCCTCGTCTTCGCCGGAAGGGTGCCCGAGAGCCAGCATGCCGCCATGCGCTGCCCGTTCCAGGCCGGCACGTTTCCCGGACCGGTGAAATACGGCTACTGCGCGGTGGGGGTTCTGGACGACGGCCGGGTCGTGTTCAGCCTGCACCCGCACCAGGACCGGTTCGTGGTGCCGGCCGAGGCGGTGCGCCCGGTCCCCGAAGACGTGCCCGCCGCCCGCGCCGTGCTCGCCGCGAACATGGAGACCGCGCTGAACGCGCTCTGGGATTCGGGCATCGCGCCGGGCGACCGGGTGGCGGTGGTCGGCCTCGGCGTGGTCGGCCTGCTGATCGCCTATCTGGCGGCCCGTCTGCCCGGCGTGGACCTGGTCGGCATCGACCCGAACCCCGCCCGCGGCCCCGCCGCGGCCGCGCTCGGCATTCCGTTTTCCACCGATGCGCCGGACCGGTACGACGCCGACCTGGTGGTGCACGCGAGCGGCACCCCCAACGGACTGGCGACCGCGCTGTCGCTTGCCGGGACGGAGGCCACCGTGCTGGAGGCGAGCTGGCACGGCAGCGCCGCGGTCCCCGTTCCCCTCGGCGAGGCGTTCCACAGCCGCCGGCTGGTCCTGCGCTCGACCCAGGTGGGGATGGTCTCGCCCGCCCACCGGCCGCGCTGGGACTACGGGCGTCGGCTCGACAAGGCCCTGTCGCTGCTGGCCGATCCGGCGCTCGACGTGCTGATCGACGGCGAGAGCCCGTTCACATCCCTGCCAGACACCATGGCCGCCCTTGCCGATGGCAGCCTTGCCGCCCTATGTCATCGCATCCGCTACCCGGACTGAAGGAGTTCGCATGTTCACCGTCACCGTGCGCGACCACGTCATGATCGCGCACTCCTTCAAGGGCGACCTGTTCGGTCCGGCCCAGCGCCTGCACGGCGCCACCTACGTGGTGGACGTGCGCATCCATGCCGCAACCCTCGACGCCAACGGCGTGGTGGTCGATATCGGCGCCGCCCACACGGCCCTGTCCGACATCCTGAAGCCCTGGGCCTATCGCAACCTGGACGAGCTGGACGAATTCACCGGCAAGAACACCACCACGGAGTTCCTGGCCAAGACCGCCTTCGACAAGCTGGCCGCGGTGGCGCGCGACGGCGGACTGGGCCGGCCCGGCGCCGAGCTGGACTCGATCGAGGTGGTGTTCAACGAGTCCCACGTCGCCTCGGCCGGCTATCGCGGCACGCTCTGAGCCGCACCGGTGGCCGGTCCCGACGTCCATTTCCTGATCCCCGGCGACCCGGCGACGCCGACCGGCGGCTTCGTCTATGCCCGCCACGCGGTGCAGGGGCTGCGGGAAGCCGGACTGCTGGCCGGCATACTCCGGATCGACGGGCCGTTTCCGCAAGGCGACGCGGCCGCCCGGTCGGCAGCCCAGACCGCCCTGACCGCCGTGCCGGACGGGGACCGGGTGGTCGTCGACGGACTCGCCTATACGGCGCTGGCTCCGGTAATCGCGCCGCACGCACAGCGGCTGCGGATCATCGCCCTGGTCCACCATCCGCTGGGCGACGAGACGGGCTTCACCGAAGAGGAGCGCGACCGCTGGCTGCGCGACGAGATCGAGGCCCTGGCCCTGGCCCGGCACATCCTGGTACCCAGCCGGACCACCCGCGCCCGGCTCGGTGCGCTCGGACTCGACACCGATCGGGTGACGGTGGTGGTTCCCGGGGTCGATCCGGCACCCGATCTGGCGTTCCGGGCCAAGCGGGCGCCCGGACCGCTGCGTCTGCTCTGCGTGGCCACCCTGATCCCGCGCAAGGCCCAGCACCTGCTGCTCGAAGCGCTGGCGCCGCTGGCCGACCGGGACTGGCATCTCACCCTGGTCGGGGACGCCCGGGACCCGGCCTATGCGGACCGGCTGCGCAAGTGGATCGAGGACGGCCCGCTGGCCGGACGGGTAACGCTGGCGGGTGCCGTCGACGATGCGGCGCTGGACGCCCAATGGCGCGCGGCCGACGCCTTCGTGTTTCCGAGCCTGCACGAGGGCTGGGGCATCGCCCCGGTGGAGGCCGTGCGCTGGGGCCTGCCGGTCGTCACCAGCGATGCGGGCGCCCTGCCCGAGTCCGTGCCGGAACCCGCCCGTGTGATGGTACCGGCGGGGGACGTCGCGGCCCTGGGCGCTTCCCTCGCCCGACTGATGGACGACCCTGCCCACCGCCGAACCCTCGCCCATGGCGCGCGGCAGGCGGCGGCCGGGCTCACCACCTGGGCCGACATGCGGTCGGCCTTCGCCCAAGCGATGACGAGGCTGCCATGAGTTTTTCCGCCGACTGGCTCGCCCTGCGCGCACCCTACGACACCGCCGCGCGAGCATCCGCGCTCGAGAGGCGCCTGGCCGACTGGCTGTCCGCCCGGTCGGGACCGGAGCCGCTGTCGGTGGTCGATCTGGGCGCGGGCTCGGGCAACAACATGGCGCATCTGGCTCAGCACCTGCCGGCCGGCCAGTCCTGGACTCTGGTGGATGCGGACGGCGCCTTGCTGGAAGAGGCTGCCCGACGGCACCCCGGCGTGAGCGTCCGCCAAGCCGATCTCGCCGGCGATCTCGCGGCGCTGATCCCAGAGGGGACCGGGCTGGTCACCGCCTCGGCGCTGATCGACCTGGTATCCGAGGCCTGGCTGGCCCGCCTTGCGGCGTGGGTCCAGGAGATCCGCTGCGCCCTGCTCGTGGTGCTGACCTATGACGGCCGCATCCTCTGGGAGCCCGAGCTGGCGGGCGACGGGGAGATCCGCGACCTGATGAACCGGCACCAGCGCGGCGACAAGGGCTTCGGTCCGGCTCTCGGCCCGGAGGCCCCCGTCACCCTGTCCCGGCTGCTGCCCGGAGTTGAGACGGCGATGAGCGACTGGCAGATCGCCGCCGGCGAGCCGGCGATGCGCGCGGCCCTGGTGGCCGGCTGGGCCGGCGCCGCCGCCGAGATCGCGCCGGACCGGGCGGCGGCGATCGAGGCCTGGCGCGACCGGGCGTCGTCGGAGCCGCGGGCACTGGCGGTCGGCCATGCGGATCAGCTCTGGCTGCCGGACTGAGGGGCGACCGGGTCGACCGCCGGCCCTTCGACACGCCCCGCTGACGCGGGGCTGCTAAGGGCGAGGTTCAGTTAACCACTCCCGTCATCCCGAACTCGTTTCGGGACCTCGATTTGGCTGCAGCATGAAGGTCCCGAAACGAGTTCGGGATGACGGAAGAATTTTTAGACCTCGCCCTGAGCAGCTCCCGCAGGGAGCGTGTCGAAGGGCCGCCCCCTCAGTCCCCGCTGCCGTCCTGCAGCCCGCGCACGAAGTCGGGCAGCCCCACCAGCCGCTCGCGCTTCAGACGCTCGGCGTGGAGGATGGCGCGGATCTTCTCCACGCTGGCGGCGATGTCGTCGTTGAGGACGATGTACTGGTATTCCGGATAATGGCTGATCTCGTCCGCCGCCTTGGCCATACGCTGGGCGACCACCTCGTCGCTGTCCTGGGCGCGGGTGCGCAGGCGGCGCTCCAGCTCGCGGGTCGAGGGTGGCAGGATGAAGACGCTGACCAGGTCCTGGCGCGCGTTCGCGGCGAGCTGCTGGGTGCCCTGCCAGTCGATGTCGAACAGCACGTCCTTGCCGGCCGCCAGCGCCTGCTCCACCGCCCCGCGCGGGGTGCCGTAGTAGTTGCCGAACACCTTGGCGTGCTCCAGCAGTTGATTCCTGTTCGCCATCAGCTGGAACTCGGTGGGGTCGATGAAGAAATAGTCCTGCCCGTCCACCTCGCCCGGCCGGCGCGGCCGGGTGGTGACGGAGACAGACATGGACAGGTCGACCTCGCGCTCCAGCAGCTTGCGGGAAATCGACGTCTTGCCGGCGCCCGACGGCGAGGACAGCACGAGCATCAGGCCGCGTCTGGTGATCATGGGTCGGGTCTCCGGCTTATTCGACGTTCTGGATCTGCTCGCGGAACCGCTCGATCCGCGTCTTCAGCTCGACCCCGATATTGGTGAGGTCCAAGTCGATCGCCTTGGAGCACAGCGTGTTGGCCTCACGGTTCAGCTCCTGGCACAGGAAGTCTAGCTTGCGTCCGACCGCACCGCCGCCGGTCAGCAGGTCGCGGCAGGCATGGACATGGGCGGCCAGCCGGTCGGTCTCCTCGCGCACGTCGGCCTTGGTCGCCAGCAGCGCCAGTTCCTGGGCCAGCCGCTCTTCCGATACCGGCGGCGAGGCCGCCAGCAGCAGGGCAAGCTGCCCCTCGATCCGCTTGCGCAGGGCGGCCGGCTGGGCTTCGGCGACCTTGGCGGCATCGGCGGTCAGGCCGTCGATCTCCTGCAGATGGCCGAGCAGCACCGTCTCCAGCCGCGCGCCTTCGCGGTGCCGGGCGTCGACCAGAGCGCCGAGGGCCTTGTCCAGATCGGCGAAGGCCGGCGCCTGAAGCTGCTCGATCACCGTCGTGTCGGCCACGCGCTCCACCGTCTCCAGCACGCCGCGCACGTTCAGCAGCCGGTCGAGGCTCGGAGCGGTCGGGAATACCAGCCCCTTGTCCTCCAGCCGCTGCTGCAGGCCGAGCACCGTCTCCAGGAACGCCTCGTTCACGACCAGGTCCGGCGTGGTGGCGCGGTCGGCCTTCTCCAGCGACCAGTTCACCGTGACCGAGCCGCGGTTCACCGACGCGGACACCCGTTCCCGCACCGCCTGCTCCCAGCTCTCCGCCACCGAGGGCAGCCGCATGCGAAGGTCCAGGCCCTTGGAGTTGACGCTGCGGATCTCCCAGTTCCAGGACCAGGCGGTGGCCGCGCCATCCTCCGACGTCGAGGTCGCGCCGCCGTCGATGCGCGCGAAGCCGGTCATGCTGGTGACGCGGGCGCTCTGTTCGCTCACGGGATATCCTTTCGTGATCAGAAGTCCCGGCCCTTATATCCATGGGCACCCGAAGCGCCAAGCAGGAGGGAACCATGACCCGCGCGCCCAAGACGATCCTGATCACCGGTGCCTCCAGCGGCCTGGGAGCGGCCGTGGCGGAAGCCTATGCCGCCGCCGGCATCCGGCTGTACCTGTCGGGCCGGAACGCGGACCGCCTGGCGGCGGTGGCCGAGCGCGTGCGGGACCTCGGCGCGGCCTGCGAGACGGCGGTGCTGGACGTCTGCGACGCGGCGGCGGTGAAGGCCTGGGTGGAGGCGTGCGACGATGCCGCCCCGCTGGACCTAGTCGTCGCCAATGCCGGAATTTCCGCCGGTACCGCCGGACGCGACGGGGCGGAGCCGGCGGAGCAGGTGCGCGCGGTCTTCGCCACCAATGTGGACGGGGTGCTGAACACGATCCTGCCGGCGATCGGGCGGATGGAGGCGCGCGGACACGGTCAGGTCGCGCTGGTCGCCTCCCTGGCCGGGTACCGGGGCATCCCCGGGGCACCGAGCTACTGCGCGTCCAAGGCGGCGGTGAAGGTGCTGGGCGAGGGCCTGCGCGGCAGTCTCCACGGCAAGGGCATCCGGGTGTCGGTGATCTGCCCGGGCTATGTGCGCACGCCGATGACCGCGGTGAACGACTTCCCGATGCCGTTCATGATGGAGGCCGACCAGGCGGCGCGGATCATCCGCCGGGGTCTGGCGCGCGACCGCGGGCGGATCGCCTTCCCCTGGCCGATGGCGGCGGCGGTATGGCTGCTCCAGACTCTACCGCCGGCCTGGATCGACCCGCTGCTGCGCCGGCTGCCGCGCAAGGGCGGGGAATGACCCTTCGACACGCGCCCTGCGGTCGCTGCTCAGGATGAGGGCGAGATCATCAATACACTACCTGTCATCCCGAACTCGTTTCGGGGCCTCACAACGACTACAGGCTGAAGGTCCCGAAACGGGTTCGGGATGACGAAAGATTTTTGACCTCATCCTGAGCAGCGACCGCAGGGCGTGTCGAAGGGCGAAGGGCTACTCCGCCCGGTTGTCCCGCTGGTACTTGCGCCAGGCGCGGACGTTACTGTTGTGCTCGGCCAGGGTCTTGGCGAAGGCGTGGCCGCCGGTCCCGTCGGCGACGAAATACAGGAAATCGCTCTCCGCCGGCTGCAGCACCGCGGCGATCGACGCCGCCCCCGGATTGGCGATGGGCCCCGGCGGCAGTCCGTCGATGACGTAGGTGTTGTAGGGCGTCTCCGACTTCAGGTCGGTCCGGGTGAGCGGCCGGTCCAGGCCCTCGCCGCCGGCGATGCCGTAGGCCACGGTCGGATCGGACTGCAGCCGCATACCCCGGTTCAGGCGGTTGACGAAGACGCTGGCCACCAGCGGGCGCTCGGCCGCGACCCCAGTCTCCTTCTCGACGATGGAGGCCAGGATCACCGCCTCCTGCGGACTGGCGATCGGCAGATCCGGCGCCCGGGTCTCCCACAGGGTGCGGAGGGTCCGGTCCATCTCGCTGCGCATCCGGGCGACGATCGCGGCCCGGCTGTCGCCGAAAGCATAGTGATAGGTCTCCGGCAGCAGCGTGCCTTCCAGCGGCACATCGCCGATCTCGCCCTCCAGCCCATCCGCCGCCTCGACCACGGCGACCACCTGGGCGCTGGACAGACCTTCGGCCACCGTCACCCGGCGCACCACGGTGACGCCGCTCTCCAGAATGTCGAGGGCGTGCTGCGGACTGACGGAGGCGGGGAAGGCGAATTCGCCGGCCTTCAGGCGGCGGGCCTGACCGGTGACCTTGGCGCCGAGCGCGAGGATGCGGGGATCGGTGATCACCCCGGCTTCATGGAGTCGGTGGGCGATGGTTTCCATGCCGGCGCCGCGCGGGATCACGACCGTGGTCTCCGCCGCGAGCGGGCCCGGACGCGTGAATTCGGTCCAGGCCCAGACCCCGGCGAACCCGGCAATCACCGCCGCCGACAGCAGCAGGGACGCCAGACGGAGCAGCCAGCGCCCCATCGCCGACCCCGCCGGTCAGGCGACCTTGGAGAAGATCAGGGCGGCGTTGGTGCCCCCGAAGCCGAACGAGTTCGACAGGGCGACCCGGACCGGACGCTCGCGCGCCTGGTTCGGCACCAGGTCCATGCCGTCGATCCCCTCGGAGGGATTGTGCAGGTTGAGGGTCGGCGGCACCGCCTGATCGCGGATCGCCAGCACCGAATAGATCGCCTCCACCGCGCCAGCAGCCCCCAGAAGGTGGCCGATCGCCGACTTGGTCGAGGACATGGACACGTTGGCCGCGGCATTGCCGAACAGGCGCTTGACGGCCCCGAACTCGATGGCGTCGCCGAGCGGCGTGGAGGTGCCGTGAGCGTTGATGTAGTCGATGTCGTCGACCGAGATCTGCGCCCGCTTGAGCGCGGCCTTCATCGCCCGGAACCCGCCGTCGCCATCGTCGGCCGGAGCCGTGATGTGGTGCGCGTCGCCGGACAGGCCGTAGCCGATCACCTCGCCGTAGATCGTCGCCCCGCGCTTCTTGGCATGCTCGTATTCCTCGAGCACGACCACGCCCGCACCCTCGCCCATGATGAAGCCGTCGCGGCCCTCATCCCACGGGCGCGAGGCCTCTGCGGGGCTGTCGTTATAGCCGGTCGACAGGGCCCGCGCGGCGGCGAAGCCGGCAACGCCGAGGCGGCAGATCGCCGCTTCCGCCCCGCCGGCGACCATCACGTCGGCATCGTCCAGTGCGATCAGCCGGGCGGCGTCGCCGATGGCGTGGGCGCCGGTGGCGCAGGCCGTCACCGCGGAATGGTTCGGACCCTTGAAGCCGTATTTGATCGAGACCTGGCCGGAGACCAGGTTGATCAGGGCGGAGGGAATGAAGAACGGGCTGATCCGGCGCGGCCCGCGTTCCTGAAGCAGGACGGCGGCCTCGGCGATGGTGGTCAGGCCACCGATCCCCGAACCGATCATCACACCGGTACGCTCCTGGCCCTCGACATCCGTCGGTAGCCAGCCAGAGTCCTCGACGGCCTGCTGCGCGGCGACCATGCCGAACAGGATGAACCGATCGATCTTCCGCTGTTCCTTGGGCTCGAGCCACTCGGACGGATCGAAGCCGCCCTCGTCCTTCGTGCCTTCCGGCACCATACCGGCGATCTTCGCCGGCAGGTCCGAAACGTCGAAGCTGTCGATTGCCCGGATGCCGGATTTACCGGCCATCAGACGGTCCCAGTTGGTCTTAACACCGCATCCGAGCGGGGTGACCATCCCGAGGCCGGTGATGACGACGCGTCGCATGACGTCACTCATTTCCAGCTGCGTGAAGCGAGACGGCGCCGGAGCCTGGGCTCCGGCAGTCGACTCAGCCTTCCTGGCTCTTGATGAAGTCGATCGCGTCCTTGACGGTCAGGATCTTCTCGGCCGCATCGTCGGGGATTTCGCAGGAGAACTCCTCCTCGAAAGCCATGACGAGCTCGACGGTGTCGAGGCTGTCGGCGCCCAGATCGTCGATGAAGCTCGCATCCTCGGTCACCTTAGACTCGTCGACACCGAGATGCTCGACGACGATCTTCTTAACCCGCTCGGCAACGTCACTCATGGTCCTGAACCTCTGATCTCTCTCTACTGAGGGCGCTTTCGCTGCCCAGGTGTCGCGGCCCGCCGCGTATTCCGGCGAACCCGCGATATTTGGATCGGCGGGCTGTAACACAAGTCTTTTGTTAAGACCAGCACACCGGCCCGGTTTTACAGGCTAACTCACGCCAGCCGGCGTCAAAGCATTGCCATGCCGCCATTGACGTGGATCGTAGCCCCCGTGACATACGCCGCCTCTTCGCTGGCGAGGTATAGCACGGCCGCTGCGATATCCTCCGGCGTGCCGAGTCGGCCCGCCGGAACGCTCTCGAGCAGCTTCTCCTTTTGGGCGTCGGGAAGCGCGTCGGTCATCGCCGTGGCGATGAAGCCCGGAGCGACAACGTTCACGGTGATGCCCCGGTTCGCGACTTCCGCCGCCAGTGCCTTGGAGAAGCCGACCATGCCGGCCTTGGCGGCGGCATAGTTCGCCTGGCCCGGATTGCCGGTGGCGCCGACGATGGAGGAGATGCCGATGATCCGGCCCCAGCGCTTCTTCATCATGCCGCGGACCAGCGCCCGCGACAGCCGGAAGCCGGAGGTCAGGTTGACCGCGATCACCTGATCCCAGTCGTCGTCCTTCATACGCATCAGCAGCTGGTCGCGGGTGATGCCCGCATTATTGACCAGGATGTCCAGCGGTGCGCCGGCGGCCGCCTCGGCCGCCTTCGGCAGGGCTTCGACCGCCTCGGCGTCGCCCAGGTTGCAGGCCGCGACGGAGACGCGCTCGCCCAGGGCGGCGGCCTTCTCCTCCAGCACCGCCTGGCGGGTACCGGACAGGACCACGTGGGCGCCCTGGCGATGCAGGGTCTCGGCGATGGCGGCGCCGATACCGCCCGTCGCCCCGGTCACCAGCGCGGTCTTGCCGCTCAGGTCGAACATGTCTTCCTCCCGTTGCGATGCGCCGTCAGAGCGCGGCGACGAAGCCGGCGACGTCGGCCGGCGAATTAATGGCGTGGGCATCGACCGACTTGTCGATGCGCTTCACGATTCCGGAGAGCACCTTGCCGGCGCCCAGCTCGGCGACGCTGGTGACGCCGAGGCCGGCGAAGCTCTCCACGGTCTCGCGCCAGCGTACCCGACCGGTCACCTGCTCGACCAGTTGCCGGCGGATGTCGTCGCGGTCGTCGCACGGGGCGGCGGTCACGTTGGCGATCAGCGGCACCAGCGGCGCGCGCAGGTCGGTGCCGGCCAGGGCGTCGGCCATGACGTCGGCGGCGGGGGCCATCAGCGAGCAGTGGAACGGCGCGCTGACCGGCAGCTTCACCGCCCGGCGCACCCCATGCTCGCCGGCCAGGGACAGAACCCGCTCGATCGCCGCTGCATGGCCGGACAGTACGATCTGGCCGCCGCCATTGTCGTTGGCGATGTCGCAGACCTGCTCGCCGTCCGGGCCCGGACGGGCGGCCTCGGCGATCTTCTCGGCGGTCTCCAGGTCGGCGCCGATCAGGGCGGCCATCGCCCCCTCGCCCACCGGCACCGCCTTCTGCATCGACTCGCCACGCAGGCGCAGCAGACGGGCGGCGACAGCGATGTCCAGGCTGCCGGCAGCCGCCAGGGCGGAATATTCGCCCAGGGAGTGACCGGCCACGTACTCGCAAATCTCGTCGATGGTTTTGCCGCTTTCGGCCTCGACCGCGCGCAGGGCGGCGAGGCTGACGGCCATCAGCGCCGGCTGGGCGTTGGCGGTCAGGGTCAGTTTGTCCTCGGGACCCTCGAAGATCAATTTGGAGAACGATTCGCCGAGCGCCTCGTCGACCTGTTCGAACACCTGGGCGGCTGCCGGATACGCGTCGGCGAGATCCTTGCCCATGCCGACGGTCTGGCTGCCCTGGCCCGGAAACACGAGTGCCCGCGCGGTGCCGGCCATGTTCGTTCCTCCCGATTGAGTCTCTGTCCGCCGCACGGCTCTGCGGTCGTGGCGGCGGGGCGTCGTTTGCGACGGACCGGCCGGCTTGTCAAGGCACGGGGAACCGATGCGGCGGTCTACCAACTCCCGACGATGAGCGGGTCGGGCGTCTTGGCGGCGCGGGTATTCTTGCCCGGATAGTCCAGGGAATGCACGAAGTGCCGGATCACCGCGATGCGGGCGCGCTTCTTGTCCGATGCCTTGACGATGGTCCAGGGCGCGTCGGCGGTGTGGGTGTGGAAGAACATGGTCTCCTTGGCTTCGGTATAGGCGTCCCACCGGCGCGCCGACTCCCGGTCCATGGGCGACAGCTTCCAGCGTTTCAGCGGGTTGATCTCCCGGCCGTGCAGCCGCTTGGCCTGTTCCTCGCGGTTCACCGAGAACCAGTATTTGAACAGGCTGATCCCGGACCGCACCCACATCCGCTCCAGTTCCGGCGCCTCGCGCAGGAACTCGCGGTATTCCGCTTCGTCGCAGAAGCCCATCACCCGTTCGACCCCGGCGCGGTTGTACCAGGAGCGGTCGAACAGCACGATCTCGCCCCGGGTCGGCAGGTGCTCGATATAGCGCTGGAAATACCACTGGCCCTGTTCGCGGTCGTTCGGCTTGTCCAGGGCGACGACCCGGGCGCCGCGGGGATTCATGTTCTCCATGAAGCGGCGGATCGCCCCGCCCTTGCCGGCGGCGTCGCGGCCCTCGAAGACGATGACGATGCGCTGTCCGGTATCCTTCACCCAGCGCTGCAGTTTCAGCAGTTCGATCTGCAGCTCGCGCTTCTGCCGCTCGTAGGACTCGCGCTCCATCGGTGACTTATAGGGATAGTCGCCGCTCTCGAAGAGATGGCGCAGGACCGCCGGATCGTGACGCATCTCCGCCTGGCGCTGGCGCGCCTCCGCACTGGCCCGGGTGCCGGGATTGCCGGAAGCGGCCGGCGATGGCTTGTTGCTGTCCTTGGCGGTCGGCATGGCTTTCCCCTCGCTCCTTATGATCCCGGTCGGCTTCCCGGCCCGGCGCCGGGTCGGGACGGTGTCCGGAAACGGTGCCGCGTTTTGATATCCACGTCGCCCCGACCGCCGTCATGCCCGGGGAAATCCCTTGCGCCTCGCGGAATTCTGCGTATTGTGCTCGCTCTTCCGGCCACCCAGGTGTCCGGCAATCATAGCTCCTTGCTGCATCGATACGTAACAACGCACCGATGCGGCTTTGCCCGAGGGGTGATGCCCCGGGCGCAACATCCACAAGGAGTGCGCAATGCCGTACTACGAGAGCGTGTTCATCGCACGCCAAGACGTTTCGTCTACCCAAGTCGAACAGTTGACCGACCAGTTCGCCGAAGTCGTCGCCGGTCTCGGCGGCGAGGTCAAGAAGCGCGAGTACTGGGGTCTGCGGAACCTCGCCTACAAGGTGAACAAGAACCGCAAGGGCCATTACGTGCTCTTCAACCTCGACGCGCCCTCCGAGGCCGTGACCGAGATGGAGCGCCTGATGCGTCTGAACGAAGACGTCCTTCGTTACATGACCATCCGCGTCGAAGAGCTCGAGGAAGGCCCCTCGATCATGATGCAGGCCAAGTCCGACCGCGATCGCGGCCGTGGCGGCCGGGGTGACCGCGACCACCGTGATCGTGCTGATCGTGGAGATCGGGGCGACCGCGGGGATCGGGGCGACCGTGGCGATCGCCGCGACCGTGATTCCAGCAAGGGAGATGCAGAATGAGCCAGTTGCAAATCGCTCGCGCGGCCGTGCGCAAGCCGTTCATGCGCCGCCGGAAGTCCTGCCCGTTCTCCGGCGCCAACGCGCCGAAGATCGACTACAAGGACACCAAGCTGCTGTCCCGTTTCATCTCCGAGCGGGGCAAGATCGTGCCGAGCCGGATCACCGCCGTTTCGGCCAAGAAGCAGCGTGAGCTGGCGCGCGCGATCAAGCGTGCCCGCAACATGGCGCTTCTGCCGTTCGTGGTGAGCTGAGCGACCGGACCAGCATCCGGCGGCACCCTGACGAACGTCGGCACGACGATGGCCCCTCATGAACTACGGTTGGCTAACGGTTGGAATAGCGGCGGCAGCAAGCGCGCTGATGACGGTGGCGGTCTATCCGTCGCCGTTCTTCGCGATGCTGCAGCTGTCCCTGACCTCGCTGCCGCTGTTTCTTGTGGGGCTGGCCTACGGAGCGGTTCTGGGCATGGCGGCTGCCGCGGCGGCCTTCGTTGCCCTCGGCCTGTCCATGGGTCTCGACGTCGCGGCCTATCATGCGGCGATGACCGGCGCACCGGCCGGCCTGCTGATCTGGCAGGCCGAACGGAGCGGCAGCCATCCCAGGGTCCTGCTGCTCACCCTGGTCGCCTATGCCTGCGCCATGATCGCGCTGGCGGGCCTGATCCTGTCCGGACATCCGGACGGCATGCAGGGGGTGATCGCGGACGAGCTGCAGGAGACGTTCGACATGATCTCCCGCTATGCGGAGGAGGCCGGGCAACCGCCGCTTCCCATGGCGGAACTGCAGGACATGCTGTCCTCTCTGGCCAGTCTGTTCCCGGCCTTCGCGGCCGCGGGATGGGTGCTGACGACGGCGGCCAGCGCCGGGCTTGCGCAGTTCATTCTGCGCCGGTTCGGCAAGGCCGCGCTGCCGACGCCGGACATTGCCGACCTTCGGGCCCCGCGCTGGATCGCGTTCGTGCTCGTGGCGGTTCTGGCCGTGGCCTATCTGCCGGAGGGGATCGGCTTCGCCGCCAGGAACATGGTTCCGGTGGTGCTGCTGATCTTCCTGTTCACCGGGCTCGGCGTGGTGCACGCCCTGTCCCGGCGCAGCGGCAGCGGGGGACTCTGGCTCGGCGGAACCTATGCCCTGCTGGTGGTCTTCAGCTGGGCGGCGGCCGCCGTGATCGTGCTGGTTGGAATGCTGGACGTGGTTTTCGATTTTCGCCGTCGCGCGGGGCCTCCCCCGCAAGAGTGACCGGCGGCGAATGACTGATAAGCGGTCGCCTCGGCGCCGCCCTGATGAGGAAATCCGGATACCTATCCGGGGGGCGTAGGCCCGCAAGAGAAGGAGTGAGGACGATGGAAGTCATCCTGCTGGAACGGATCGAGAGCCTCGGCCAGATGGGCGATGTGGTTTCGGTCAAGCCGGGCTACGCCCGTAACTATCTGCTGCCGCAGAAGAAGGCGCTGCGCGCCAACGACGGCAACCGCAAGGTCTTCGAGGAGCGCCGTGCGCAGCTCGAGGCCGAGAACCTGGAGCGCAAGTCGGAAGCCGAGCAGGTCGCCAAGACCCTCGACGGCATGACGGTTGTTCTGGTCCGCGCCGCGGGCGAGAGCGGCCAGCTCTACGGCTCGGTGTCGGCCCGCGACATCTCTGACGCGGTGACCGCCGCCGGGGTCACCGTCGGCCGCAGCCAGGTCAAGCTGGACAAGGCGCTCAAGGCCCTCGGCCTGGAGCCGGTGCGCGTCCAGTTGCACCCGGAAGTCTCGGTGAACGTGACCGTGAACATCGCCCGGTCCCAGGACGAGGCCGAAACCCAGGCCCGTCTCGGCCGCGCCCTCGATCGGGGCGTGATGGACGAGGAAGAGCGGATGGAAGACGAGGCTCCCGAGGTCGAGGAGCTGCTCGATCCGGAAGCCGTGGAGACCGAGGAGGAGAAGGCCGAGGCCTGATCCCCTCCCCGCATATGCCTTGCGACGGGCCGTCCTTCGGGACGGCCCTTTGCGTTTCTGGGATTGGGGCTCGTCTTCCCTTCTCCGTCATCCCAAGGTCCCCCGGGCCCTTCGACACGGCCCGGCATCGCCGGCCCTGCTCAGGGCGAGGTCTTGGTATTCAAAGCTCTCAATGACCTCACCCTGAGCAGCCCCGCAGGGGCGTGTCGAAGGGTCGACAACCCGCGCTGGACATCCACCGCGATACATCCACGGTCACCAAACCATCATCGAACCGACGCCGTTCCGACACCGCAGCGTCACACCGGCGACAGTCGGCGGGTGATATCCGCTGGGCCTTCCGAATGATCCGGGCATCTGCCCGCACCCTGGAGGAGGCTCACATGAAGCTCCGCGCCCTGCTCGCCGCCGCCGCCCTGGCGGTCGCCGTCCCGTCGCTCGCCGTCCCGTCGCCCGCCAGCGCCGCCGACAGCCTCAAGATCGCCGTTACCGATATCGAGGGCCTGGAGGCCCTGCAGAGCGAGTTCGGTCCGTTCGAGGACGCTCTCGAGAAGAGCACCGGCCTGGACATCGAGCTGTTCCCGGTCGGCAGCCGCACCGCCGCCGTCGAGGCGATCAACGCCGGCCAGGTGGACCTGGTGCTCACTGGGCCGGCCGAGTACGTGGTGATCAAGGAACTGACCGACGCCAAGATCGTCGTCGGCTGGCAGCGTCCCGACTACTTCGCCCAGGTCGTCGCCCTCGCAGACGGCCCGATCCGCCGGGTCGCCGACCTGAAGGGCAAGAGCGTGGCCTTCGGCTCCGTCGGCTCCACCTCCCAGCACCTCGGCCCGGCCCAGGCGCTGACCGACCTCGGCCTCGTCTACGGCCAGGACTACGAGCCGAAGATCATCTCCCGCAACGTCGCCGTCGAGGCCCTGATCTGCGGCGACATCGCCGCCATCGGCATGAACTACAGCCACCTGCAGCGCGCCCGCGAGGCGTATCCTGACGTGGCCTTCACCGTCGTCGCCCGCGGCCGCGACCTGCCGAACGACATCCTTGTGGCCCGCGCCGACGCCGATCCGGCGGCCATCGACAAGGTGCGCAAGGCCTTCGTCGACAACGGCAAGTCCCTGCTCGCCGCCGTGCTGAAGGGCGAGGACAATCAGAAGTACAAGGGCGGCTTCTTCCTCGCGACCGTCGAGGACAGCGACTACGACTACGTGCGCTCGATGTACAAGACCATCGGGGTCGACGGCTTCAAATCCTTCGTCGGCAATTGACGGCGGTTGGGCGCCGGCTTCCCGGTCGGCGCCCGCCCCGGTCATCATCATGACAGCCCTGCTCCAACCCTCGCCGCTGCACGCGGATCCGGTCGCCGCCGCACCGGCCGCCGCCGCCCCGCTGATCGCGGCGCACGCCGTCTGCAAGCGCTTCGCCGACGGCCCGCCGGTGCTCGACGGCGTCACCCTGTCGATCGCGACGGGCGAGCGCGTCGCCCTGCTCGGCGCCAACGGCGCGGGCAAGTCGACCCTGCTCCGCGCCCTGGTCGGGCTGATTCCGATCACCGGCGGGGCCGTCGAGATCCTCGGCCAGCGCTTCACGGAGCTACCCAGCGCCAAGCAACGCTCGGTGATGCGGCGCCGGCTCGGCTTCGTGTTCCAGTTCCACGGGCTGGTCGGCCGCACCAGCGCACTCTCCAACGTCGTGAACGGGGCGCTGGGCCAGGGTCATGGCTGGCGCAGCTGGCACCAGTCCTTGGCCCCGTCCTCCCTGCGCGACGCCGCCCTGGAGGCGCTCGACGCGGTCGGGCTGGCCGACCGGGCGGCGGCGCGGGCCGACACCCTGTCCGGCGGCCAGTCCCAGCGGGTCGCCATCGCCCGCGCCATCGTCCACGGCCCGGACCTGCTGTTCGCCGACGAGCCGGCCGCCAGTCTCGATCCCGCCGCCGGGCTCGACATCATGCGCCTCTTCGCCCGGCTCGCCGGCGAGCATCGGCGCACGCTGGTCTACACCACCCACGACATGCGCCACGCCCTGGAGCACGCCGACCGGATCGTCGCGCTGAAGGCCGGGCAGGTGGTGTTCGACGCCGCCGCCGGCGACCTCACCGAACGCGACCTGGAGCCGATCTATCGTGGCTGACACCCCTCTCGCCCACCCGGACGCCCGGCCGACCGCCGGAACCATCGCGCGCTGGCCCCGGCTGACGCCGCTGCGGTTCACCCTTCTCGTCGCGGTCGGCGCGGTGTTGCTGGCGTCCATCGGCGAGGTCGCGCCCTCGGCGGACCGGCTGATCGGCGCGATCCCGCGGATGGGCTCGCTGCTGGAACGGATGCTGCCGCCTGAGACCGATCCCGCCTTTCTCGGCCGCATGGGGATGCGGCTGGTGGAGACCCTGCAGATCGCCCTCGTCGGCACCCTGTTCGGCATCCTGCTGAGCTTTCCGCTAGCTTGGTGCTCGGCAGCGGGCCTGAGCCCGTTCGGCCGGCTGCGCTGGCTCCCCCGGGGCTTGGTATCCTTGTTCCGCACGGTGCCGGACCTGGTCTGGGCGCTGTTCTTCGTCTCGGCGGTCGGGCTCGGCGCCATCGCCGGCACGCTGACAATCATCGTCGACACCGCCGGCTTCTGCGGCCGCTTCTTCGCCGAGGCCATGGAGGACAGCGACAAGCGGCCGCGCGAGGCGCTGGAGGCGATCGGGGCGCGCAAGATCGACGTGCTTGCCGCCGCCGTGATCCCGCAATGCATGCCGTCCTTCATCAACACCGCGCTCTTCGCCCTGGAGCTGTCGGTGCGGTCGTCGGTGGTCCTGGGCATCGTCGGCGCGGGCGGCATCGGCCAGGAGCTGAAAAGCGCCTTCGAACTGTTCCAGTATCCCAAGGCCTCGGCGATCATCCTGGCGATCTTCGTCATCGTGTTGGCGATGGAGCACCTCACCGACTGGCTGAGGCGCCGGCTGGGGTGATCGGCCGCTTTCCCGTCTCCACACTCCCCGGTCCTGTGTGTTCAGCCCGGAGAGGTTGGGAACGGCATCGTTCCGCCCCCGTATCATTCACAGGCGCCGAGTCGCGCAAGCCGGGGACCGACAAACCCCCGCGGGAACTATCCACAGCTAAGCCCCGGTTTCGTCCCCACAATCCTTTTCAATACTACGTGCAAGACGCTCGCGTTTCGGGGCTCCGGCGGGCTATGCGTTAGAATCTGTCCCCAGGGAACACGAACAGCAAAGCCGAGTTGCCTCGCCATGTCCGATCCCGAGTCCAGCATCGCCCCCTTCCCTGGCCCGAACGCCTTCGTCCAAGACGACGCCGGCCCCGCCACCGCGTCCTACCGCGAGCCGCCGCACAATCTGGAGGCGGAACAGGCGCTGCTGGGCGCCATCCTGGTCAACAACCGGTCCTACGAGCGGGTCAGCGAGTTCCTGCGCGCCGAGCATTTCGCCGATCCGGTCCATGGCCGGATCTTCGCCTCCTGCGCCAAGCTGATCGACCGCGGCCAGATCGCCACGCCGGTCACCCTGAAGGGCCTGTTCGACCAGGACGAGGCCCTGGCCGAGGTCGGCGGCGCCCAATACCTGGTCAAGCTCGCCGCCTCGGTGGTGACCGTCATCAACGCCGCCGATTACGGCCGCGAGATCCGCGACTGCTACCTGCGGCGCGAGCTGATCGAGATCGGCGAGGGCGTGGTCAACGACGCCTATGACCGCGACCTCGACACCGCCGCCCAGGAATTGATCGAGAAGGCCGAGAACCACCTCTTCACCCTGGCCGAGACCGGCGAGGGCGAGAACGGGCTGAAGGAACTGAAGCTGGCCCTGGCGGAATCCGTGGCCCAGGCCGAGGCCGCCTACAAGCGCGAGGGCGGGCTCGCCGGCTACTCCACCGGGTTGATCGACATCGACAACCTGCTCGGCGGCCTGCACCCCTCGGACCTGCTGATCCTCGCCGCCCGTCCGGCCATGGGCAAGTCGACGCTGGCCTCCAACATCGCCTTCCACATCGCCACCGGCTCGATGGACGATCCGGACACCCCGCCGCAGCCGGTGGCGTTCTTCTCGCTGGAAATGTCGGCGGAGCAGCTCGCCACCCGTATCCTGTCGGAACGCACCGGCATCGCTTCGGAGAAGCTGCGCCGTGGCCAGCTCGACAACGAGGATTTCGGCAAGCTGGTGGAGGCGAGCCAGGACCTGGAACGGGCGCCGATGTTCATCGACGACACCCCGGCCATTCCGATCTCGACCCTGCGGACCCGCGCCCGGCGGCTGAAGCGCCAGCATGGGCTGGCGCTGATCGTGGTCGACTACCTGCAGCTCATGCGCCCGGCCCCCGGCGCGCGGATCGACAACCGGGTGCAGGAAATCTCCGCCATCTCCCAGGGCCTCAAGGCGATCGCCAAGGAACTGGACGTGCCGGTCCTCGCCCTCTCCCAGCTCTCCCGCGCGGTCGAGCAGCGCGAGGACAAGCGCCCGGTGCTGGCCGACCTGCGTGAATCCGGATCGATCGAGCAGGACGCCGACATCGTCATGTTCATCTATCGCGAGGATTACTATCTGCAGAAGGCCGAGCCGATCCAGCGGATCGAGGAGGACGCGCAGAAGTTCCACGACCGCTACGACGCGTGGAAGGAGCGCTGCGAGAAAGCCCACGGCAAGGCCGAGGTCATCATCTCGAAGCAGCGCCACGGCCCGACCGGCGTGGTGACCCTGCATTTCGACGGGTCCACGACGAAGTTCACCAACTACGTCGCCGACGACCACGTGCCGGACCATTACTGAGCCCTTCGACACGCCCGGACCAGGGTCCGGGCTGCTCAGGACGTGGTAATAACTATAAATGTCCGTCATCCCGAACTCGTTTCGGGACCTCACCCTTCCCATCCGCCAATGTGGTCCCGAAACGAGTTCGGGATGACGGAGAGGTTTTGGACCTCGCCCAGACCAGGACTCCGAACATGATCCAGGGGGACGTGTCGAAGGGCCGGGACAGACCCCGAAATTAGAAAGGCCGCCCGGATGGGGCGGCCTTTCCGTGAGCCGATGAAGGCTCGAACTCGATTTACGTGCTTCAGACGGCCGCCGAAGGCTGCTCCGACATCCTGCCAAGGCACACGAGCTCGCCCCGCATCGCAAGATCACTAGACACCGGATCACCTCCTTTCAGTTGGTTGAACACCACGGAAATGGTGCGGTGCAGGACCCGGTTCGACAACCCGTCGGCTGAAAGCCAGGAAAACCGCGGGATCCGGCCGCCCCTTGCCTGGCCCTCCGGTCGGTCGCCCCGGTGCGAATCCGGTCACCGGCTTGTCATTGGACGGCCGGGGAGCGGGTTGCCAGGGTACGGGCATGATCCGCCTGCTCCTGTCTCTCCCCCTCGCCCTCCTCCTGCTCACCGCCCCCGCCCGGGCGGCGGAAGACGCGTCCTTTGCCGTCGAGGCCGGGACCTACAGGGCCCATGTCCCCGCCTCCTGGGACGGATCCACGCCGCTGCCCCTGCTGATCTTCTTCCACGGCTTCGGCCAGACGGGCGAGGTCGTCATGGGCAACACGGAGCTGATGACGCTCGCGGACGAAGAAGGCGTGCTGGTGATCGCCCCGGACGGCCAGGAAAAACGCTGGGCCCATCAGGGCGCACCCCTGCGCGAGCGGCTGCGCGACGACGATGCCTTCGTGCGGTCCATACTGGCCGACGCCAAGCAGCGCTGGCCGGTGGACCCGGCGCGCATCTGGGCCTCGGGCTTCTCCATCGGCGGGTCGATGACCTGGCACCAGGCCTGTTTCCAGGGCGATCTGTTCACCGCCTTCCTCCCGGTCGCCGGCGCCTTCTGGCGGCCGCATCCGGAGAGCTGCCCGTCCGGCCCGGTGACCCTGATGCATGTGCACGGCACCGGCGACACGGTGGTGCCGATGCAGGGCCGTCCGATCCGCGAGGTCTACCACCAGGGTGACGTGCTGAAGGGCATGGCCTTCTGGCGTGCCCAGAACGGCTGTCCGGCCGACCCGGCGGAGGTGACGGAGACCGGCGACCTGCGCTGCGAGATCTGGCGCGGCTGCACGTCGGGCAGGGAGCTTCAGCTCTGCCTGCATCCCGGCGGACACATCATTCCGATGGACCACATGGCGCGGGCGATCGCCTGGGCCCAGTCTCAGACCGGGTCGCGGTAAACCCCGACAGTCAGGTCCCGCGCCCGAGGGCCCGCCGCAGGCTGACCAGAGCGCTGCAGGCGGCGGCGCAGGCGGCTATGGCCAGCCCGTAGCGCGGGACCGTGTCGTCGGGCAGCACCGTGAACAGGATGCCCACCGCCAGGCCGCCGAAGGTCTGGCCGAGCAGCCGCGCGGTACCCTGGGACCCGCCGGCGGCCCCTGCCCGCTCCCGCGGCACCGACATCAGCATGTTCCGGTTGTTGGGTACCTGGACGAAGCCGAACCCCAGCCCGGTGAGCGCCATGCAGGCCAGAAGCGGCGCCAGTCCGATCGGAAAGGCCGCCGCGATGCCCAGACCCACCGCCATGGTCAGCGCGCCGACGGCACATAGCCAGGCGGTGTCCACCCGGTCGGAGACGCGGCCGGCGATCGGCCCGGACACGGCCAGGGCGAGCGGCCAGGCGGTCATCGCCAGACCGGTCTCCCACGCCGGCAGGCCGAAGCCGTGCTGAAACAGGAAGGGCAGCGACACGAAAGACGCCATGAACGCCATGAACAGGAAGATCGAGGCCAGGACCGAAAGGCGGAAGGACTGCCGCCGCAGCAGATCCAGGGGGATCACCGGGACCTCCCGGTGCCACTCCCGGCGCACCAGCAGCCCGAAGGTCACGACGCTCAGCACCAGCATGCCGCAGCCCTGCCACGGCTCCGTGGCGACCCGCCCGGCGCCCAGCACCAGCAGCGCGAAGGCGCCGGCATTCATGGCCATCGCCGGCACGTCCGCCCGCCGGCCGCTGCCGCGCGGCCCGGCCAGGGCGGTCGACGCCAGCAGCACGACGAGGCCGATCGGCACATTGATCGCAAACAGCCAGGGCCAGCTGGCCACGGACAGGATGGCGGCACCAATGGCCGGACCGGCGGCGGAGGACAGTGCCACCACCATGGAATTGACGCCGATGTACATGCCGATCATGTGCGCCGGCAGGCTGTAGCGCAGCAGCGCGATGGTCAGCGACATGATCGGCGCCGCCCCGAACGCCTGCAGCACCCGGGCGGCGATCAGCCAGTCGATGCTGGGCGCCAGCGCGCACAGCCCGGAGGCCAGGGTGAACACCGTCACGCCGACCGTGAACAGCCGCCGCGGGCCGATCGCCTCGCCCAGGAAGGCGGCGGGCAGCAGGGCCATGACCAGGACGAGCTGATAGGCCGTCACCATCCAGACGGTCTTGGCCGTGCTGGCCTGGAGCTCGGCATGGATCGTCGGCAGGGCGACATTGGCGATGGCGCCGTCCAGCACCACCATCATCAGCGTCACGAGGAGAGCGAAGATGGCGACGTAGCGGCGCGGCACCGGCAGCCCGTCCTCGACATCCTGCGCGCTCGGGCCTGTGGCGGCTTCGCCGGTCGCGGCCGACGGGGCGTGTTTCATCATGCGTCCTTGGTTGCGCCGAAGATGTACCACCTCGGCCACCCTGCGAAAGACGCGGATGTTACAGCGCAGTGCTGCCGGGATAGCCATGCCAGGAGTGGGTGCAGCCTCTTGTCCCCCTTCCCCACTAAGCTTGAATGGATTGACAGTGCCGCCTCTACTCTCTTTGGTTGTAGCGGGCAATCGACTGGCGGGGATGCAAACCATGCGACACGGAATGACGCGCCGCGGCGTGCTGGGCGGGCTGATGCTGTCGGGAGCGCTGGGACTCGGCGGATGCGTGACCACGCCGAGCGGGTCGGCAACCAGCGCCGTCCAAGGCGGGCCGGACGGCGAGAGCGTTTCGAACGACGTGCCGTCCACGACCTACGCGGACAGCGCCACCTCGGGGGGCGTGATGGTGGTGCTGAGCCGCGAGCCCGGCGCGCCGACGGACGCCATCACCTTCGGTCTCCTCCCGGTCAGCATGGACGGCGACGAGATCAGCCTCGCCCCGCCCAAGCAGATGCTGCGCGCCACAGTTCGGCCGACCGACTCCGAGACGGGGCGTCTCGCCCGCACCTTCGAGGTGCCGCCGGGAACCTATATCCTCGCCCATACCGATTTCGGCAAGGCCGGCTTCTGGTCGGATGGCAGTTCAGCCGGCGGGTCCTCCAACTTCTCCACCGCGATGACGCTGGCGACGACCCCTCTGATTCTCTTGCCCTTCGTCGTCGCTGGACTCGCGGCGAATTCAGGCAGTTCCACCTCAGGCGCAACCGTTGACAGAGGCACCGAGGGCAACTTTCGACACCATTTTGCCCGGGACGGACGCGTCGTCGATACCAGGGCCGTCGTCTTCACCGTCGTCCCCGGGTCGGTCACCTATATCGGCGACTTCGCCGCCATCAAGACTCCGAACAACGGCGTGCGGACTCTCGGCTACAGCTACCAGACGGACTTCTCGCTGGTGGAGGAGCCTCCCCAGCTCCCCACCTCCCTTGACGTGCACAAACGGCCGCAGGATGAAGTAACGCGGTTCTATCACGCGTCCTGAGTGCTCGCGTCAGCCGCTCACAGAGACCGCGACACTGCCCAGCCCCTCGACGGTATAGACCGCCTTGTCGCCGGGTTTCGGGTAGCGGGTCTTCACCGTGGAACCGGTCATCACCCAGTGGCCGGCCCGCAGGGGGCGGCCCTGCTGTGCCAGCAGGTTGGCGACCCAGGCCAGCGCGGTCAGCGGATTGCCCATGGCGGCCCCGGTCACGGCTTCCTCCACGTCGTCGTTGTACTCCAGCCGCACCGGCGTGGTGACGAGGTCGAGCGAGCGCCAGTCGCCGGTCGTCTCGCCGAGCACGATGCCGCCGGACCAGGCGTTGTCGGCGGCCATGGAGATCCCGTCGAGAGTGCTGTAATCGGCGTCGCGATCCTCGATCAGCTCGAAGGCCGGCACCGCCAGCTCGACCGCATCGCGGACGGATTCCGCCGTATAATTTCCAGAAGTATCAGTAAGATCCGATCCCATCTTGAGGCAAAGCTCGAATTCCAGACCGACCCGGACGAAGTCCGAGAGCTTCACCACCGCGGGGGATTTGTGGACGGTCGAGGCGAAGATGGCGCCGACCAGGGACTGGTTCACCCCGCACAGCTCCTGCACCGCCTTGGAGGTCAGCGCGATCTTGTAGCCGGCGATCGGCCCCTTGACCCCGGCCTCCCAGCCCGCGATCAGCCGGCGCTGGACGTCGTAGGCGGCATCGAGATCGGGCAGCGCCAGATCGCCGGCCAGCGGCGCATACCGGGCGCGGCGGGCATGCTGATCGGCCAGCGCATCGGCGACGCGGACGATGCGGGCGGTATCGGTCGTGGCAGTATCGGTCATGATGGGTTCCTCCCTCTTTTCCCCGAGCATGGATCGAAGCTCGGCGGGGGAGAACCCCTCTTGCGCCTTGTCCCCGTCCCGCCCGCCTGATATCGGACCTTGATGGTTACGACGACATTCGCCTTCGACGCCGCCCTGTCTCGCCTCACCATCGATCTGGGTGCGGTGCGGGACAACTATCGGCGCCTGTGCCGGGAGCTGGGCGACGTGCCCTGCGCCGGCGTGGTCAAGGCGGACGGCTACGGCCTCGGCGCCGACCATGTGGCACCGGTTCTGTACGAGGAGGGCTGCCGCATCTTCTTCGTCGCCACCTTCGACGAGGCCGTGGCGCTGCGCCAGATCCTGCCCGAGGGCACGATCGCCTGCCTGAACGGCCTGCTGCCCGGAACCGAGACGGCCTATGTCGAACATGGGCTCACCCCGGTGCTCAACGACCTCGGTCAGGTCGCCCTCTGGCGCGACCACGGGGCGAGGACCGGTGCGCCCCTGGCCGCCATGCTGCACGTGGACACCGGCATGAACCGGCTCGGCCTGGACGGGCGCGAGATGGACCGGGTGGCCGAGGACCCGTCGCTGCTCGACGGCGTCGACTGGCTCTACGTGCTGTCGCATCTCTGCGCCGCCGACGATCCGGACAATCCGATGAACGCCCAGCAGCTGGCCCGCTTCGGCGCGGCGCGCGCCCGCCTGCCGGCCGGCATCAAGGCGAGCTTCGCCAATTCCTCGGGCATCTTCCTCGGGCCGGAATACCACCATGATCTGGCCCGGCCCGGCATCGCGCTCTATGGCGGCCGCCCCTCGGCCGGGCGCGACAATCCGCTGCGCTGCCCGATCCGAATCGACGGCCGAATCCTCCAGCTCCGCACCGTCGAACCGGGCTGGACGGTCGGCTATGGCGGGTCTTGGCGGGCCGAGCGCGAGAGCCGGATCGCCACGGTCGCCGCGGGCTACGCCGACGGCTATCTGCGCAGCCTGTCCTCCCTCGGACGCGTCGCAGTTGGTGGGCGCCCCTGCAACGTGGTAGGACGCGTCTCCATGGATATGATCACGGTCGACGTGACCGACATGGATCCGGCCGACGTCGCCCCCGGAGGGATGGTGGAAGTGCTGGGTCCGACGGTCACGCCCGACGCGATGGCGGACCTGGCGGGCACCATCGGCTACGAGCTCCTGACCTCGCTCGGCAGCCGCTATGTGCGCCACTACGTCGACGGTGCCGAATGACGGCCGGGATCGCTTGCATCAACGATCGATCGGGGTACTCCGTCGGATGAATCCTCTCGCGGCGATCGGCCGAGGCTTCCTGACATTCCTGGCCACCACGGGCCGCATCGGACTGTTCGCGTCCGCGGCGGTGAGTCATTGCGTGCGCCCGCCCTTCTATCCGCGGCTGATCCTGCGGCAGTTCCTGGAGATCGGCTACTACTCCCTGCCCGTGGTCGGCATGACCACGCTGTTTTCGGGCATGGTGCTGGCGCTGCAGAGCTATACCGGCTTCGCCCGGTTCTCCGCCGAGGGCGCGGTGGCCACGGTCGTGGTGCTGTCGATGACCCGCGAACTGGCACCCGTGCTGGCGGGGCTCATGGTCGCCGGCCGGGTCGGGGCGGCAATGGCGGCCGAGATCGGCACCATGCGGGTGACCGAACAGATCGACGCCCTGACCACCCTGTCGACCAACCCCTTCAAGTACCTGATCGCGCCGCGGGTGATCGCCGCGACGATCAGCCTGCCGATCCTGGTGCTGATCGGCGACATCATCGGCGTGTTCGGCGGCTATGTGGTCGGCGTTTACAAGCTGGATTTCAACGCCGCCAACTACATCACCTCCACCGTCCAGTATCTGGAGCGCATCGACGTGATCTCCGGCCTGGTCAAGGCGGCGGTGTTCGGCTTCCTGATCTCGCTGATGGGCTGCTACCACGGCTTCAACTCGCGCGGCGGGGCCCAGGGCGTGGGTGCGGCGACCACGAACGCGGTGGTGACCGCGTCGATCATGATCCTGGTGGCGAACTACGTCATCACCGAGATGTTCTTTGCGGATTGAGGGCGGAGCAGATGAGCGACACCCCTAAACTGCGCATCCGGGACCTGAAGAAGAGCTTCGGCTCCAAGGTCGTGCTGGACGGGATCGATCTGGATATCGGCGACGGCGAGAGCATCGTCGTGATCGGTGGCTCCGGCACCGGCAAGTCGGTCCTGCTGAAATGCATCATCGGCCTGATGGAGCCGGATTCCGGGATCATCGAGATCGACGGCGAGAACGTGGTCGGCCTGCCGCGCTCGGAGCGCGAGGCCTACATGCGCAAGTTCGGCATGCTGTTCCAGGGCGGCGCGCTGTTCGACAGCCTGCCGGTCTGGGAGAACGTCGCCTTCGGCCTGATCGCCGCCAAGCACGTGGACCGGGCCGATGCCCGCAAGGTCGCGGTCGACAAGCTGGCCCAGGTCGGCCTGAGCGAGGACGTGGCCACCCTGTCGCCGTCCGAACTCTCCGGCGGCATGCAGAAGCGCGTCTCCCTGGCCCGCGCCATCGCCACCGACCCCGAGATCATCTTCTTCGACGAGCCGACCACCGGCCTCGACCCGATCATGGCCGACGTGATCAACGACCTGATCGTGAAATGCACCCGCGAGCTGGGCGCCACCGGCCTGTCGATCACCCACGACATGGCGAGCTGCCGCAAGATCGCCGACCGGGTCGCGATGCTGTACCAGGGCAAGATCATCTGGGTCGGCCCGGTGGCGGAGATCGACCGCTCCGGCAACGACTATGTCGACCAGTTCATCCACGGCCGGGCCGAGGGACCGATCCAGATGGCCGTCCGGCGCGGCTGAGGAGCCAGAGACGGATGGCGAAATCGACCAGCCGCTACGTCTGCCAGGAATGCGGAGCCGTCACGGCCAAATGGGCCGGCAAGTGCGATGCCTGCGGCGCCTGGAACACCCTCGTGGAGGAAGTGGTCGAGGCGGCGCCGAAGGGACTTAAGCCCGGCGGCGGCCGGCGCATCAATTTCGTCGAACTCGCGGGCCAGAGCAAGGAGACGCCCCGGCGGATCACCGGCATCGGAGAGTTCGACCGCGTGCTTGGCGGCGGGCTGGTCCCCGGATCGGCGACCCTCATCGGGGGCGATCCGGGGATCGGCAAGTCGACCGTGCTGCTGCAGGTCGTCGCCGGCCTGTCGAGCACCTGCCGCTGCGCCTATGTCTCCGGCGAGGAGGCGGTCGACCAGGTCCGCATGCGCGCCCAGCGGCTCGGCGTGGCCGGTGCCTCGGTCGGGCTGGCGGCGGCGACCAGCGTGCGCGACATCGTCTCCAGCTTGGAAGCGGCCGACAGCCCCGACGTGGTGGTGATCGACTCGATCCAGACCATGTATGTGGACGCCCTGGACAGCGCGCCGGGCACGGTCGCCCAGGTCCGCGCCAGCGCCCAGGAGCTGATCCGGGTGGCCAAGAAACGCGGCATCGCCCTGCTGCTGGTCGGCCACGTGACCAAGGAAGGCGCCATCGCCGGCCCGCGCGTGCTGGAGCACATGGTCGACACCGTTCTCTACTTCGAGGGCGAGCGCGGCCACCAGTTCCGCATTCTGCGCGGGGTGAAGAACCGCTTCGGGCCGACCGACGAGATCGGCGTCTTCGAGATGACCGAGGGCGGGCTGATGGAGGTGTCCAACCCGTCCGCCCTGTTCCTGTCCGACCGCCAGGACGACATCTCCGGCGCCTGCGTCTTCGCCGGCGTGGAGGGCACGCGCCCGGTGCTGGTGGAGATCCAGGCGCTGATCGCCCCGTCGCCCTACGGCACCCCGCGCCGAGCGGTGGTCGGCTGGGACGGCAACCGGCTTGCCATGGTCACCGCCGTGCTCGAGGCGCGCTGCGGCGTGTCGCTGGCCGGCAACGACGTGTTCCTCAACGTCGCCGGCGGGCTGCGGGTCAGCGAACCGGCGGCCGATCTGGCGGTGGCCGCGGCCCTGCTCTCCTCGCTGACCGGCGTGCCGGTGCCAAAGGGCTCCGTGGTGTTCGGCGAGATCGGCCTGTCGGCGGAGGTGCGCGCCGTCACCCAGGCCGAGGCGCGGCTGAAGGAGGCCGCCAAGCTCGGCTTCGAGAAGGCGCTGCTGCCCGCCTCCCGGCGCAAGGGCGGCAAGGCCCTGTCCGGCGGCCTCGATTTGGTCGAAATCTCCCGGCTACATGATCTGGTGGACCTGCTCCACGATCCTGGCGACGATGCCCGCATCGGCCGCCGAGTCGTCGCCTCCTGATACGGGCCCTCAATGGATTCTCTGCCGATCAACATCACCGACATCGCCGTCATCACCGTCGTGGTCCTGTCGGGCCTTCTGGCGCTCATGCGGGGTTTTGTCGCGGAGGTGTTCTCCATCGTCGCCTGGGTCGGCGCGCTCGCGGTCGGCATCTACGGCTACAAGCCCGCCACGCCGCTGGTTGTGGACCTGACCGGGATCGACGGGCCGCTGGGCGAGCTGATCGCCGGCGGCGTGCTGTTCATCGTCGCGCTGATCGTTTTCATGATCCTCGCGCGTCTGGCGAGCGGCGCGCTGCAGATGGTGGGCCTGGGCGCGGTCGACCGGTCGCTCGGATTCCTGTTCGGAATCCTGCGCGGCGCGATCCTGGTCTGCGTCGCCTATCTGCTGGTGCTGTGGGCCGAGCCGGATCCGCAGGACCATCCCACATGGCTGACGGAAGCCAAATCTCTACCGCTGATCGTGGCCGGTGCCGACCGGCTGACCGCCCTGGTGCCCGAGCATCTGCGCAGCCAGGCCGACACCGAGGCGGCGCGGCTCCGCCGCCAGGCCGAGGACGAGACCCGCGAGGCCTTGAAAGAGCGGCTGCTCAGCCCCACTCCCAAGACAGACACCCCGAATCCCGATGCGTCGGGAGCCAATCAGGGGTATACTGACAAGGAACGTCAGGAACTGAACCGCGCCATCCAAAGCACCCAATAGGTGGGTGCTGTTTCGTTTTGGAGGGCAGTCGCCGATCGGATGCGGTATGAACCGCTCCGACCGTATCTCCCCCTCGACTGAGGACCGGACCCGCGCATGACGCTCACGACCTCCCCCTACGACGACGACCATCTTCATGAAGAGTGTGCGATCTACGGCATCTTCGGTACGTCCGACGCCGCCGCGCACACCGCCCTGGGCCTCCATGCCCTGCAGCATCGAGGCCAGGAAGCGGCCGGGATCGTGGCCACCGACGGGACGACGTTCAACGTCCACCGCGGCCTCGGTCATGTCGGCGAGAATTTCGGCGAGGACAATCAGGAGGTCATGGACCAGCTCGTCGGTCACTCGGCGATCGGCCATACCCGCTACTCCACCACCGGCGAGACGGCGCTGCGCAACGTGCAGCCGCTGTTCGCGGATCTGGAGTTCGGCGGCTTCGCCCTGTGCCACAACGGCAACCTGACCAACGCGCTTCAGGTGCGAGAGGGCCTGGTCCGCCAGGGCTCGATCTTCCAGTCGACCATGGATACCGAGGTCATCATCCACCTGATCGCCCGCTCGCGGCGCGCCTCGGTGGTCGACCGTCTGGTCGAGGCGATGAACCAGGTCGAGGGCGGCTATTCCCTGATCTGCCTGAGCAAGGACACCCTGATCGGCCTGCGCGATCCGTTCGGCGTGCGCCCGCTGGTGCTCGGCAAGATCGGCGACGCCTACATCCTGTGCTCCGAGACCTGCGGCCTGGACATCATCGGCGCCGATTTCGTGCGCGACATCAATCCGGGCGAGCTGGTGGTGATCGACGCCAAGGGCGTGCGCTCGTTCTTCCCGTTCCGTCCGCGGCCGAGCCGGTTCTGCATCTTCGAGTACATCTACTTTGCCCGTCCCGACAGCATGGTCGAGGGGCACAGCGTCTACGCCGCCCGCAAGGGCATCGGCAGCCAGCTCGCCCGCGAGAGCGGCGTCGACGCCGACGTGGTCGTCCCGGTGCCGGATTCCGGCGTGCCGGCCGCCATCGGCTATGCCGAGGCCTCGGGCTTGCCGTTCGAGCTGGGCATCATCCGCAACCACTATGTGGGCCGGACCTTCATTCAGCCGACCGACAAGGTCCGCCACCTCGGCGTGAAGCTGAAGCACAACGCCAACCGCGGCCAATTGGAAGGCAAGCGGGTCATCTTGGTGGACGATTCCATCGTCCGCGGCACCACCTCGACCAAGATCGTGGAGATGGTCCGCCAGGCCGGGGCGACCGAGGTGCATATGCGCATCGCCAGCCCGCCGACCACCCATTCCTGCTTCTACGGCGTCGACACGCCGGAGCGCTCGAAGCTCCTCGCCGCCCAGTTGTCGGTGGAGGAGATGGCGGAGAAGATCGGCGTCGACAGCCTCGCCTTCATCTCCATCGACGGTCTGTACCGGGCGATGGGCGAAGCGGCGCGGAACAACGAGCAGCCGCAGTTCTGCGACGCGTGCTTCACCGGCGACTATCCGATCGCGCTGACCGACTACAGCGGTGGCCGGACCCGTCAGCTTTCCCTGCTCGCCGAAGCCTCCTGAGGATTTGATGTCTGGCATTCTCGAAGGGCGTGTCGCGCTCATCACCGGCGCGTCGCGCGGCATTGGTGCCGCCGTGGCCGAGGCCTTCGCCCGCGAAGGCGCTCATCTGATCCTGGTCGCGCGCACCGTCGGCGGCCTGGAGGAGACCGACGACCGGGTCAAGGCGGCGGGCGGGTCGGCGACCTTGGTGCCCATGGACATCACCGATTTCGAGGCGATCAACCGCCTGGGTGCCTCGATCTACGAGCGCTGGGGCAAGCTGGACGTCCTGGTCGCCAACCACGGCATCCTGGGGGTGCTGAGCCCGATCTCGCATTACGATCCCAAGCTCTGGGACGAGGTGATGACGGTCAACCTGACCTCCTGCCAGCGTCTGGTTCGCAGCCTCGATCCGCTGCTGCGCCAATCCGATGCCGGCCGGGCGATCTTCGTGACCTCCGGCGCCGCCGTCGGCGAGCGGCCGAACTGGGGCGCCTACGCGGTCTCCAAGGCCGCCCTGGAGGCCATGGTGCGGTCCTATGCCGGCGAGACCCGGCGCACCAACCTGCGCGTCAACCTGCTGAACCCGGGCGGCACGCGCACGAAAATGCGGGCGACCGCCTTCCCGGGCGAAGATCCGATGAGCCTGAAGACGCCGGAGGATATCGCGCCGGCCTTCCTCGACCTCGCATCGCCGGCCTGCGTGGCCCATGGCGAGCGGATCGACGCCCAGGGATAATCCTCCCGGATCTCAGTTGTCGTTCGACCGGTCCGCGCCGGGCCCGCCGAAGACCGGCAGGCTCGCCACCACCCGTGTGCCTTCGCCGGGAGCGCTGTCCACCTCGATCCGGCCGCCGAAGCCGGTGAGGATCCGGCGGGCGATGGCCAGCCCCAGGCCGGGTCCCTGCGAGCTCGTCCGCAGATGGGTGGCCGCCTTCCAGAACGGCTCGAATACCCGCGGAAGATCGGTCAGGTTGATGCCGCTGCCGCGATCGACCACGCCGACGGTGACCCGCCTCACCCCCTTGCTCTGGCTCACCGCCGCCGCGACCGAGACCCTGCCGCCGCCGGTCGAGAACTTGATCCCGTTCGACAGAATCTGCTCGAAGGCGCGGGTCAGCAAGGCCGGGTCCGCCGCCACCGGCTCCAGCGGCCCGTGCAGCGTGAGGTCCATGGTGACCCCGGCCGCTTCCGCTTCGGGGGCCACAGCGACAATGGCCGCCTCCAGGGCCTCGCCCACGTCGGTCGGACGCGGCATCCGGCCGACGCCGCCGCTCTCGTAGCGGACGTATTCCAGGATCCGCTCGACCATCGCCAGCAGGGTCGCCGCGCTCTCGCTGATATGGCCGACATACTGACGGGTCCTGGCCTCGCCGAGATCGGGTGAGGTCAGGAGCATTTCTGAGAAGCCCGCGATGGCATTGAGCGGCGTGCGGAACTCGTGGCTCATCTGAGCCAGGAACAGGGTCTTGGCCTGGTCGCTGCGCTCCGCCGCCTCGCGCGCCTCGATCAGCCCAGCCTCCAGATCGTTGGCCGTGGAGACGTCTTCCAGCACCAGGAGAAGCCGTACGGAGCCCCCGTCGCTGAGCGGCGACAGCACCACGCCATACTGGGACGTCACGCCGGCCGGCCCCGGCAACGCCGCCTCGCCCCGCACGGTGCGGCCGTTGAGCACGAGCTCCGCCTTGGCGGCAAATTCGGCCTCCGTCATGCCGAGGACGGCGGCATCGATCGACTCGTCCTCGCCCTCGTCGACCGAAAGGGCGATGCGGGCCGCCCGGTTGGCGAAGCCCAGCCGCCGATCCGCTTCCAGGATGGCGATGCCCACCGGCGCCTGTTCCATCGCCTCCACCAGGTCGCGCAGGCGGGCGATCAGCTCCAGGCGGGCGGACTGGCGCTCGTTGATCAGGCGACCCGCGGCGATCACCGCCGCATCGATCCGGCGCATTTCCTTTACCCCCCGCACCGGGGGATCGCCGCTGTAGCCCCCAGCGCCGATGATGGCGAGGCGGGAGGAGATCGCCGCCATCGGCCGCTCGATGCTCCGGCGCCAGAACAGCAGGAGGACCAGGGTCGCCACGACGCTGGCGGCCACACTGACCCAGATGATCCGATCGCGCAGTCGATACACCCAGCCGAAGACCGTCTCCTCCGGGACCGAGACCACGATGCTCCAGGGCATACCGGCTTCCGCGAAGCCGACGAGCTGTACGATATGGGGCTGGCCGCCGACGATCACGTCGCGCAGCACCCTGCCGTCCCGCGTCGTCTCCAGGGCGTCGGGGTCGGCGTCGATGAGGGCGAGCAGAAGGGCCGGACGCCCGCTGCCGTCGGTATCCGCGAACAGCGCCCGGGCCGCCTCGTCAACCTCCGACGGCAGGGCCACGACCTCGCCGTTCCAACCGGCGATGAAGGCGCCGCCGCCCTTCGGCAGCGAAAGGCTGGAGAGGAACTCGGAGAACGAGCCGGTCTCGATATCGACCGACACCGCGCCCCAGCTATCCTGCGACGTCCCCACCAGGGCGTTGGCCGTCGAGACGCCCGGGGCGCCGGAGGTGAAGAACGTGTACGGCTCGGTCCAGCGCCGCCCGTCGCCCTCGGCCTGCTCGCGGGCGACCCGGTACCAGGGCCGGGTGCGCGGATCGAACGGGTCGTCGTCGTCGCGCCAGCTCCGGATCAGATCGAACCGGCGGTCGCGCAGCCGGAACTCGACCGTGCGGGTCCCCTGCTCGATCCGGATGTGCTTGGTCAGGAAGCTGGGCTCTCCGGGCGCCTGGACGCGCTTGAGCATCATGAATTCGCCGCTGGACCGCCCGAGATACAGCGCGTCGACCACCGGGTGGCTGGTGAGCTGATCGAACATGAACCGCTCGAACGTGTCGAGGGACAGATCGACCGGGCCGTGGCGCTGCAGGATGAACCGGGCGAGATCGACCGCGTCGGTCGCCGGATCGACGAACCGCTCGTAGCGCAGGCGGACGGTGTCGGCGACCGCCCGGGTCGTCTGGGCGGTGTTGGTGGCCACGGAGTTGGTGACCACCGCCCAGGTGGTCACGGCGACAATACCCGCGGTCAGCGTCTGAACGCCGACAAAGACGACTATTACCAACCATTTAAGCTGCATGAAGCTGCCCGTCCCTCTAGGTCGAACAGGCATTCCGGGATCCTGCCGGCCCCGCCTTTGACGACGTAGGCCAGCATGATGCTATCAGGCGATCGGCCGATCCCCCAAGCATCAAGCTATCGGCAGCAGCGCCGACAATAGTCTCGTGCGATTGCGGACAGGCCGCTCTAGGAGGAGCGGAACCGGCTCGGCTCGAGCACCTTCAGGATCCGGGTAACCGCCCCGCCCTCCGGCCGTATCGGCAGCAGCAGGCGGACATAGCTCCACGGCTTGCCGTTGATCGAGACGTAGAAGCGCCGGGTCAGCATCGGCGTTTCGGTCTCGGCGACGGCATGCAGGTCGTCGAGCACCAGCCCGGCGTCGCGGGTGCCGAAGAAGTCATGAACGCTGGTGCCGCGCAGCTCCCGGCCGTAGATGTCGCAGGCAGCCGTTCCGGCCAGCCGGATCACCGCGTCGTCATCCCCCTTGAGGTCCACCAGCATCAGGTAGGGCAGCGCCTTGACCGGCAGGTCCAGCGCGTCGATCCCGGCCGGCGCCTTGCCGCCGCCCAGCCGCTGCCAAGTCTCCAGCACGCTGGACAGGATGGGGAACTGGCCGATAGCCGACAGATCGAGACCGTCGTTCACCGACACGAATGTCTCAGGCTTTAGCATCGAGGGGAAACCGCAGGCTATGGAGGGGTCGTGTGCCGTCGGCCGGCGTCTACTGACGCGCCGTATGTCGACCTTCAAATATCGCCCACCCTTAGCGCGTGGCGTGCGGAAGTCAAGGAAAGCCGCATATCCCGCCCGTCTCGCCGGGCGTCGGCTAGCGGTAGGGCGTCACCCGGCGCTCGTAGTCCGGCAGGGTGAAGGCCATCGCCTCCCCGGTGCCGGTGTCCCAGAGCGTGCGCTCAATGCCGACAATGTCGCCGAAATACACGTGCACGCCGAGGGACGGCGCGTCGTCCGGGTTGGCGATCGCATGGACGTCGCGCGGGGCGAGCACGAGCACGCCGCCCGGTGCCGCGGTCTGTTCGCGCTCCAGCGCGATCCTGTCCCCGTCGCGGCGATAGCGGCGATGGATCTCCACGCCCTCCAGCATCGAGATCACCGCCGTCATCCCGTGGTCATGGGGCGGGCCGGCGGTATTCGGCGCCTGCCGGACGATGAAGACCGACAGGTCGTCGGAGCGGTGCAGGACGTAGTCCTCGCCCTCGAAGTCCGGGATTTCGGCGATGGCCTTGTCCGGCTCCTCGCCCAGCAGCGTAAGCGCGGCGCGGACCCCGCCGACCGGATCGGCGGAGGTCACCGCCGCGCGGCACGCATCGACCAGGGTTTTGAGACGCTCGCTCACCGTGTCCTCACTCGTTCTTCAGGACATTTTCCATACCCTGGATCGCCAATTCAAGGTTGCGCAGGGTCTGCTCCAGCTCCCTTGTCTTGGAGCGGTCCATCGCCTCGGTCTGCAGCGCATAGCGGATGCCGGACGCCCGCGCCTTCAGCCGCGCCAGACGCGTGCCATTCTGGTTGACGGTGCCGCTCGGGTTGAGGGAACTGCGGCGCAGCGGCATCGCCCCCTTCGTATAGCGATGGGTCGGCGGCTTGCCGTTGTTGCGGCCGTCATACATCCGGGCCAGGTCGGAAATCGACACCCTGGCGTCCGGCTTCGTCTTTCCGCGGCCTCGCATGGCGGCTCCGTGCAGCACTGTAATCGGCAACCGCCTCCGTCGTCACCTATCGGCGATCAGTCGTCGACGTAGGGGTTGCGCCGTTTGCGCAGGTTAACCCGGATCGGCACCCCGACCAGCCCGAATTCGTCCCGGAGTCCGCCGATCAGGTAGCGGACATAGCTTTCCGGCAGCTCGTCGGCCTGGCTGACGAAGGCGGCGAAGGTCGGCGGACGGGCCTTGACCTGGGTCATGTAGCGCAGGCGCAGGCGCCGGCCCTTGGACAGCGGCGGCGGATGCTGGTCGACCATCCGTTCCAGCCAGCGGTTCAGCCGGCTGGTCGGCACGCGGGTGTTCCAGACGTCGTAGATGTCGAACACCGCGTCCAGCAGCTTGTCCAGGTTGCTGCCGCGCAGGGCGGAGACGGCGATCCAGGGAATGCCGCGCACCTGGGCGAGCGAGGTGTCCAACCGGTCGCGCAGGCGCTGGCCGGCGGCGTTCTTGTCGGCGACCGCGTCCCACTTGTTCACGGCGATGATCAGGGCGCGGCCCTGGTCCAGCACCGTGCGGGCGATGGCCAGGTCCTGCTTCTCCAGCATCTGCTCGCCGTCGAGCACCAGCATGACCACCTGGGCGAAGCGCACGGCGCGCATGCTGTCGGTGGTGGACATCCGCTCCAGCTTCTCCACCACCCGCGCCTTGCGGCGCAGTCCGGCGGTGTCGATCAGGTGGATGTCCCGGCCCTTGTAGCTCCACGGGATCTCGATGGAGTCGCGGGTGATGCCGGCCTCCGGACCGGTCAGCAGACGGTCCTCGCCGAGCAGCCGGTTGATCAGGGTCGACTTGCCGACGTTCGGGCGGCCGACGATGGCGAGCTTCAGCGGTCCCTTCGGCCCCCGGTCCTTGAGGATCGCGTCCTCTTCCAGGTCGGCCTCGTCCAGATCGACGCCGTCCAGGATCTCCTCGGGGAACGGGTCGTCGTCGTACTGGGCCGCCAGTTCGGCCGCCAGCACCGGGTCGGCCTCGATCCGGGCGCGGATGAGGTCGTAGAGCTCTCCCATGCCCTCGCCGTGCTCGGCCGAGATCGGCACCGGGTCGCCAAGGCCGAGCTTGTAGGCCTCGCTGAGCCCGGCGATGCCGCCCCGCCCCTCGCACTTGTTGGCGAGCACGGTGACCGGCACCTTCACCCGGCGCAGCCAGTCGGCGAAATGCGCGTCCAGCGGCGTCACGCCGGCCCGGGCGTCGATCATCATGAACACCAGATCGGCCTGCTGCACCGCCGCCTCGGTCTGGCGGCGCATGCGCCCTTCCAGACTGTCGTCGTGAGCGTCCTCCAGGCCGGCGGTGTCGACGATGCGGAAGCTCAGATCGGCGATCCGGGCGTCCCCCTCGCGCCGGTCGCGGGTCACACCGGGGGTATCGTCGACCAGGGCGTGCTTGGTCCCGGTCAGCCGGTTGAACAGCGTCGACTTGCCGACATTCGGCCGGCCGATGATGGCGACCTTGAGCGCCATGTCCGGTCCCCTAACGGTACGCGCGCAATTGCGCGTCGTTGTCTAGCACGTAGACCGTGCTGCCGGCGACGATCGGGGCGAGGTAGATCGGATCGCCGACCTCGATGCGTCCCAGCAATTTGCCGGTATAGGGGGAGATCGCATAGACGAAGCCGTCCGACGAGCCGAGCAGCAGGCGGTCGCCCACCAGTACAGGGCCGGCGTACTGGATCGGATCCTGCTGATCCTCCATGTCCTCGAAATTCGGCAGCCGGTGCACCCAGCGCACCCGGCCGTCCAGCCGGGTCAGGGCGACGAGCTCGCCGCTCAGGCTGACCACGAAGACGTAGTCGCCGGCCACCCAGGGCATGTGGGTGCTGCCGATCGCCCGCTCCCAGACCCGGCGGCCCGAGCGCATGTCGATGGCCGCCATACGGCCGGCGTGGCTGACGGCGAAGGCCAGCTCGCCGTCGATAACCGGGCTGCCGCGGATATCGGCGAGCCGGGAAATCGCGTCCAGCGCCCGCAGGCTCGACAGGTTCTCCACCCAGACCACGCGGCCGGTCTCGACCCGCAGGGCGAAGAGCTGGCCGGAGGAATACGGCACCAGGACCGTGGATCCCTGCACCGCCGGGGCGGCGCCGCCCAGCAGGGAGGCGATCTCGGTGATGCCCTGATGCTCCCAGATCCGGGAGCCGTCGGCGGTGGACAGGGCGATGGTGCGGTTCTCCAGGGTCACCGCGAACAGCCGTCCGTCGGCGATGGCCGGCGCGCCTCGGACGGGGCCCGGCAGGCGCACGCGCCAGTTCTCCGAGCCGTCCGCGATGGAGAAGGAGATCACCTCGCCGAAGCCGGTGGCGGCGTAGACGTTGGCGGCATCGGCGACGATGCCGCCCGGATAGACCGCGTCGTCCTCGTCCTCGGGCTTCAGGTCGTGGTCCCAGAGCTCGCGGCCGTTGGCGGCACTGACCGCCCGCAGGTTGGCCTCGCTGTCGAGGACCAAGACGGTGTCGCCCACCACCAGTGGCTGGGTGAGCAGCGAGACCTCGTCATCGCCGCCGCTGCCGATCGACACGGACCAGGCCTGGGCCAGATTGTCACCGGCATCCACATGGCCGAGCGCCTTGGACGCGTTGCCGCCGGGCTGCGACCAGTAGGCGTTCACGTAGGGACGCGGCAGCACCACCGGCTGGTCGGCCAGGTTGGGATCCGCTTTGATGCCCTCGCCGATCTGCAGGACGGGAATCCGCTCGCCCGGAAGCGGGACCTTGGAATCCTCGCCGAAGAAGTCGCCGCTGCCGCAGGCCCCGAGTGCCAGGGCGACGGCGAGAGCGGCGGCGAGAGGGAAACAGGCGCCGAAGCGAATCACGCTGACCTCACCCGCCCAGTGCCTGAAGAAGCTCGCTGGCGCGCTGGCGCAGCCGGGCCGGCGTGGCCGGGTTGTCGGCGATCAGCTTCAGCGTCTCCCGGGCAGCGTCGGTATCGCCCTGCTGGATCGAGATGGCCGCCTCGGTTTCCCGGGCCAGCGGCTCCCAGGCGTTGCCGGGGGTCAGGAGCGGCGCCAGGTCGCCGTGCAGCGTCGCCGCGTCGGCCGCGCCGATGCGCAGCCGCACGCCGTGCAGCCGGGCGAGGTCGCCATAGGGCGCGGGCACCGAGGCGTCGTTGGCGATCGCCATGTAGGTCTCGGCGGCGGCCGGAATGTCGTCGGCCTCCACCAGGGCGGCGGCCTGGCTCAGACGGGCGATGGCGGCATACCCGGCATCCCCGGTATCGGCGAGCGCGGCGAAGGCCTGGGCGGCCTCGCGCGGCTTGTCCTCGCCGAGCAGGTCGGACGCGGTGGCATAGGCGGCAGCCTGTTCGGCCTGGGCGTTCGCCTGATACTGACGCCAGAAGACGTTGCCGGCGACGGCCAGGACGATGCCCACGCAGAGCGCGATGACCCATCCGCCATACTTCTTCCACAGCGTCGCGGCGCGCTCCTGCTGCAGTTCTTCGTCGACTTCCCGGAAGATGTCGGCCACGGCATCGTTCTCCAAACTCAGGTGTCCGGCCCGCCGCCCGCATCCGGGACATAGTCGCCCACGGAGTGGCGGCGGTCGCGCAACCTAGCGGCGGGGCGTGCGGAAATCAACGCGCACCGCCCGCAGGGCGTCTGCAGGGCTGCCACCGCCCTGCGGCAATGCCGGGGCGACGCCGTGGCATCCGTGTGGCGGTGTCGCGCGGGTTTACGCAATCCCAGCGCCGCGGCGTGTCCGCTGGGGGTTTACCCCGCCGGCAAATTCAGGAAGACTCTCCGGACAGACAGGCTAGGTAACGCAAGGATATCCGCCGGCCGATGGAAAATCTCATCCGTCTCCCGAGCACGCGCAAGTCGGTCCGCCACTTCTTCTTCACCCGCAATGAACTGGGGCAGCTTCTGTCGCTGTATGCGAGCCGCGTGGCCGCCGGCGAATGGCGGGACTACGCGCTGGACCGGCACGACGACATGGCGGTGTTCTCGATCTTCCGCCACACCCACGAGCGGCCGCTGTATTCGGTGTCGAAGACCCAGCGCCGCGGCCAGAAGCGCCCGACCTTCGCCCTCTTCGCCGGCCCGAAGCGGCTGAAGAGCAGCAGCAGCCTGCTCGACGTGCTCGCGGTGTTCGAGAAACTGCCCCGGCTCGTGCGGAGCTGAGGGCGCAGGACTCCGCGCTCTCCCCTCACCCGTCATCCCGAACTCGTTTCGGGACCTCATCGGAGCCTTGGCCTTGCAAGGTCCCGAAACGAGTTCGGGATGACGGATCGGGTGTGTATGAGACGCGATAAATAAATACGCAAACACACTCAAAGAGTCTCTTCCGCCTTCATTTTCGATCCACTCTGCCGCCTCGCCATCTGCACAACTTCTAGCTGAATCCAAGCCCGGTTGAATTTCGGTGCCGATTGTTCGCTTCAAATGTTCTTGTTATGTTCTCATCCCGGACGACGGAACGAGGACGGTGGCGCGATGGGACGGCTGAAGCGGGACTTGATGGATAAGACGGATCGCGCCCAGCGTGCGGCCCATCTGGGGGATCTGCTGTCGGCCAAGGTCGGCGTGTTCTGCTGGTGCAACCGCTGCGGCCACCATGCCGAGGCGGCGACGGCCATGCTGGTCGCGCAGCTCGGCCCGGACTTCCCCGTGCCGGAAATCGGCGCCCGGATGCGGTGCAGCGCCTGCGGCTCGAAGGACGTGGCGACCCGCCCGGCCTGGCCGAGCCAGGGGCAGATCACCAAACACACGGGCTGAGTCCGCGCCGGCGTCCGGGCCGTCCCCCAACTGGGCAAAGGCGGTCTCTGCCCGGCATCCGACCGGGCAGTTTCTGCCGTCGCACCGGCAGCGGCGGCAGCACCACCGGGCGCGAATCGTTGAAATTCAAAGGCCGGATCGCTGGCACGCCGGTTGCTGGATATCGGGCGGAAGCCGTGCCCTCGGACACCGCTCCACAGGACACGATGCAGCACCATTCGGAGATGACGCCATGTCAGCCACCCTCGCCTCGGGCAGCCAGAACGCAGATCGCCGCCGCGCCCGTCGCATCTCCGCGCCCATGACCGTGGTCATCGGCAACGCCCCCTACGCCATCGGCGACTGGAGTCTGGGCGGCCTCCGGGTTCTCGAATATTCCGGCGCGCTGGAGCCGGGCGACAGCACCGCCATGCGCGTCTTCGTGCCGACCGCCGGCCCGGGCGCCCTGTTCCGCACCAACGGCGAGGTCCGGCGCAAGGACGAGGCCGACGGATCGGTCGGCGTGGCGTTCAACGATTTGGATTCGGTCGCCTTCGACACGCTGAACCGGTATTTTCGCGAGAGATTGCTCCGCGGCGTCCTCTGATCGCGGACCGGAACGATGTCGATGCGAGCGGAACAGCGTATGCGCCCACCGTCCAACCGCCCTGCCCGCGCCACCCCGCCGCCGCGTCGCGGGGCCGCGAGCCCCGGCGCGGGCGCGGTGCCGCCTCCGGTGTTCCGCGAGCAGCCGGCGAACTCCGATGACGGCCCGATCTATCCGAGCCTGAAGCGCAAGACGCCGGCCGAACGGGCCGCCGCCATCGTCGCGGACCTGAAGGAGGCGATCCTCAACCCGGGCCGCCTCGATGGCAGCACCGGCATGTCCTACAACGACTGGGCTCGGATCGCGCAGACCAAGATCACCCGCGCTATCGCCGAAGCCGAGGCCTCGGCGATGTTCCGCGAGCTGATGTCGGCCAACCGCATCGGCGGGCTGTGCGTGCGGGTCGGCTTCCTGCTGTTCGCCGCCCTGGCCTCCTTCGGCGGGTTCTGGTTCGGCACGGTGTTCATCTGGGAGACCTACGGACCGGCCTGGGGCACCGGCGCCATGGCCTCGGCCATCGGCCTCGCCCTGGCCTTCGTCGTCGCCGGCGTGATGCTGAGCGGCAAGGACGTGGAGGTCATCCGCAAGGACGTGCGTCAGAAACTCAATCTGGACGACTGACGCGTCCATATTCCCCCCGCTATAGTCGCCTCCGATCAAGAAACCGAGGACCGGAGGGACCCCATGAAACTCGATCTGACGGGCAAGCGCGCCATCATCACCGCCGGCGCCCAGGGCATCGGCCGCAAGACCGCCGAGGTCTTCGCCGCGGCCGGCGCCACCGTCTATACCTGCGACCTGGACGTGGACGCGCTGGAGGACGCCAAGGCGACCATTCCGGGCCTGCAGGGCGTGCCCTGCGACGTCGGCGACGCGGCCGCCTTCCAGGACTTCATGGACAGGGGGATCGAGACCCTGGGCGGGCTCGACATCATGGTGAACAACGCCGGCACCGCCGGGCCGACCGCGCCGGTGGAAGAGGTGTCGCTGGAGGACTGGACCGCCTGTCTGACCGTGAACCTGACCAGCGCCTTCCTCGGCACCCAGAAGGCGGTGCCGGCGCTGATCAAGTCGGGCGGCGGCAGCATCGTCAACCTGTCCTCGGCGGCCGGCAAGTTCGGCTTCCCGCTGCGCAGCCCCTATTCGGCGGCGAAGTTCGGCATCGTCGGCTTCACCCGCACCTGCGCCATGGAGCTCGGCCCGCACGGGATCCGCGTGAACTGCGTCCAGCCGGGTCCGGTGGAGGGTGCGCGCATCGACCGGGTGATCCGGGCGAAGGCGGAAGCCGGCGGCATCTCCGAGAACGAGATGCGCACCAAGATGGCCGACGTGACCCTGATGAAGCGGTTCGTGACGGCGGGCGACATCGCCCACCAGATCCTGTTCATCTGCTCCGAGGCCGGCCGCAACATCACCGGCCAGTCGCTCAGCGTCGATGCCGGGCTGGAGGGGCTGGCGTAAGCCCCTTACACCGCCGTCATCCCGGCGAGGCCCGGATCAAGTCCGGGGTGGTCCGGGATGACGAAATGGGATGTTCAGACTCCTCACCCACATCCCCTTCCCACGCACTCCCCGGCCTTGTGCCGGGGCAAGGGCTGGGGAAAGACGGGCCAAGCTTGGAAGCGCGCTGACGCCTCGGCCCGGAATAAATCCGGGCAATGTTGAAGAATTGGAAACGCCCCCTACGGCCGGTAGAGGTTCGGGATCAGGGCCGGGGCGTAGAGTGCCAGAACCACCGCCAGCGCCGCCGGCAGGGCCAGGATCGCCGCCAGGGCGATCGGCCGCACCGCGTCCGACTTGGTCAGCGCGTTGGTCGCCACGAAGCGGCGGGCCAGCGGCTCGATCGCCAGGGCCGACAGCACCAGCAGCACCAGAACCACCGGGAGCTTCGCCTGGTAGACCATGACCGCCGCCAGGGCGATCGCCACTGCACCGCCGCCGATCTCGCCCGGCGCGCCGAACGGCAGGCGCCGGTTCGGCCAGTTGCAGATCACCCAGCCGAGGCCGGCCGCCGCCAGCGGCAGACCGATCGCCCAGGCATAGCTCGGCCCGGTCACCAGCCCCAGCACGCCCAGCCCGGCGGCGATCACGGTCATCGCCACCGGCGCGCAGAGCTCGACTTCCGCAAGCTGATGCATCCGCCCGACGATCAGGCCGGCGACGGCGGAGACCTCGAACACCCGGTAGGGGAACTTATGGGCCGGCGTCTCGCCGGAGACGATCGCGGTCACATCGATGCCCGACGTCCAGACCACCGCCAGAAAGGGCCAGAAGAAGGCCAGCAGGACGGAGATGAAGCGGGTCTGGGTCACCATCTCGACCAGCAGACCGACCAGCCCGCCGGCCGCCGCCAGCCAGACGATCTTCTCCATCATGGTGACCGGCGGCGTGGGCGCCAGGCCGGGCAGAATCGCCACGGCGACGATCATGCCCACCGGGATCCCGAAATCGGCGATCCGCGCCCCGGTTCCGGCACCGCCGACCAGCCGCAGCGCCAGGGCGACGGCCACGGTCACCGCAAGGGGAACCACCAGGGTGGCGATCAGAGGATCAGTCAGCGTCATTGTCCTACCATGCCAAGTTTTCCGTCGGACGTCATGCGGGACGTCCCGTGTGCGTCGGCGATCAGTCGCCGGGGCGGGCGGCGTCCAGCGCCACCAGCCGGTCCTTCAGCCAGTCGATGAAAGCCGGCGCGTCCACGCCGGTCACGATATCGGCCGTCGGTTCGCTCGAGGCGAAATCGGCGACCGTGCGGCCGCGCGACGGACCGGTGTCGGTCACCACATCGACCCGCGCCGGCCGCGTCTCGAACAGCTCCGGCCGGATGGTCCACGCCACCGCCATGGCGTCATGCACCGCCTTGCCGCCGCGCTCCGCCGTGCTGGGGGTCTCGTAGCCGCCCAGCATGGCCGCCGCGGTCCTGCAGACGGTGCCGCCCGACGCGGCGAGATCGGCGATCCAGGCCGGCGACAGCAGCGCCTGATGGGTGGCGTCGAGCGGAAACAGCACCGGGCGCGCCTCCGCCGGCCACAGGGTCGTGGTCAGCACGGTGCGGGCTGCCTCCGGGTCGGTGAAGATGTTGAACTCGGCCTGGGGGGTGACGTTCCCGCGGGCCACGCCGCCGCCCATGATCACCAGCCGGCGCCAGCGCGCGGCGGTCTCGGGCCGCTTGATCAGGGTCACGGCCACGTTGGTCAGCGGCCCGACCGCGACCAGCGTGCGGCCCCGCTCGGCCTCGGCGATGAGCGCATCCACGCCGTGCGCGTCGTCGATGCCGCCGGCGCCGTCCGGCAGGTCCACCCCGCCGAGTCCGTTGCCGCCGTGGATATGGGCGGCGTCGTGGATCGGCGCGGTCAGCGGGCGCGGACAGCCGGCATGGACCGGCACGTCCGATCGGCCGGCCAGCGTCAGCACCTTGCGGGCGTTGCGGGCGGTCAGGGCCAGGCCGACATTGCCGTGGGTGGCGGTGATCGCCGCCATGCGCACCCGGTCGGGGCAAGCGGCGGCCAGCAGGATGGCGATGGCGTCGTCGATGCCGGGATCGCAGTCGATGACGATGTCTTCGGAGGCCGCACCCGCGGGCGCGGTGCCGGATGAGGGATCGGACGGGGAAGGATGGGGGGTCATGGCGGTCTCTCGGCGGATATCGGGTACCCTTCTAAGCCATCCGGGCGTTGCGCCAAACCGCCATCGCGGTTGCGCGACCCCAGCCGCCTGCGATAAGCCGTGGAGGACAGCGAGCTCGTACTCACCACATCGCAAGTTATTTAACAGCCCGATACGCTCATAGGGAGGAGACAGACGTGACCCCGAAGGAAATCGCTCAGGTACAGGCGTATCTGCGCAATCGCTTTTCGAACAATCGGATCGCCCTCGTCCCGCGCGCGAACAAGGACGATTCCGTCGAAGTCACGCTGGACGACGAGTTCCTCGGCGTCATCTTCCGCGACGACGAGGACGGCGAGGTCTGTTACCAGTTCAACATGACCGTTCTGGATATCGACCTGGCGTCGCTCTGACCTCGACCTGGTGCCGGCGCCCCTCCTCAGGGGCGCGCCGGCACGCGGGCAATCGCCTTGCAGCCCGGTGCGGCCCCTCGATCACGTCTGGTTCGAGTGCGGCACCGCGATCTTCATGTGCGTCGGAATGTTCAGGAACTCGCAGATCTTCGCGGTGTCCTGTTCCTGCGTGATGTCGATCACCAGCAGCTTGTCCGGGGCGTTGGAGAAGTACCGTTTGATCTCGGCATTCCGGGATTCGTACATCCCGACGTAGTAGTCCTTGTCGTAGAGCTTGTCCCACCGGACCTCCCGCTCTCCGCCGCGGAAGACGCTCAACAGCATCGTCTTGGTGTCGTGGACGTAGCCGGGATAGAGGTAGGTGAACCGGTCCCGGATGTCCTCTTCCGTGAGCTTCGACATCTCCCCGGCCTGGAAGACCTTCCGGTGGAAATTACACATCGAGGCGAACCAGGCGTCCGAGTCGCGCTCGGTCAGGATGAACTTGCTGTCCGGGAACAGCGCATCCGCCGCCACATAGGTCAGCCCCTGGGAAAAGGGCATGTCCTGAAAGGCGTCGAACCGGCTGCAGTACCCCTTCATCTCCTGGTAGTTGGTCGAGAACACCTGTTTGCTGAGGCGGATTTCCTGCTCGTGCTGATCGGGAAGCCGATATCCGTAAAGCCGCAGCACCTGTTCTAAGGACGTCGTGCCCGTCTTATTGTAGCCGATGCAGAAAATCTTGTTGAAAGACTTGTTGGCCAGAACGGTCGGCGAAACAATTCTCGTGAACTCGTCTGGCGTCATTGTTCGCGCGGCCTCTAATTACGCAATGGCCGATACCTTGTTGGAAAGACCGAGGTTAGTCAAATTCGCCCTCCCTGGGACGGCGTGAGCCTCCCGAAGGGTCGGATGACGGGCGTCATCCAGCACGGCACGCCCGTCATCCTCGGATCGATCAGGCGGCGCCGCCCGGCACCGGGGTGTTCAGCAACTGCTGCTCCCAGAAGAACGCGATGCCGCTGCCGGCGGCGTGCTGAAGCATGACCTCGGTCACACCCTCCGCCGTCTCCTCGCGGGCCCAGTCGCGCTGCCATTCGGCCGCCACCGCAAGCCAGGTCATCATGTTCACGCCGGCGGCGAGCATGCGCTGGATCGCCACCTGGTGGGCCTCCACCGAGACCCCGCCGCTGGCATCGGTGACCACGGTGACGTCCCAGCCCTCGCCGGCCGCCTGGATCGCCGGCATGGCGACGCAGACCTCGGTCCACAGGCCGGCGATGATGAGCTGCTTGCGGCCGGTCGCCGTGACGGCGTCGACGACGGTCTTGTCCTCCCAGGTATTGATCAGGGTGCGGTCGATCACCTCCTGGCCCGGAAACACCTCGGTGATCTGCGGGAAGATCAGCCCGCCGCGGTCGGCCAGCACGCTGGTCAGGATGGTCGGCACCTTGAAAGCCTTGGCGGCCTTGGACAGGCCGGCCGAATTGTTCACCACCATCTGCGGATCGTGGCTGTGCAGGTTTGCGAGCTGGAACGGCTGGTGGTCGATCATAACCAGGACCGAGTCTTCAGGGCGAAGAAGCGATGCGAGACCGTTGCGGAAGGACATGGTGTGATCCTCTGATGCCGAGTGGGGGAGGCTTGTGCGGACGCACGGACCGAGTGCCGTGCCGCTGGCGAGGACATAGCCATTCCATTTCGTGATACGGTAGCCATCGGTTTTGCCACGCTGTGTCGCAGATTGAGGAACGCCGAATGGACACCGATGACCTGCAGACCTTCGTGGACGTGGCCGACGCGGGCGGCGTCTCCGCCGCCGCGCGGCGACTCGGCGTGTCCAAGTCCATCGTCAGCCGCCGGCTCCTCCGGCTGGAGGCGGAGCTTGGCGTCCAGCTGTTGTCGCGCTCGACCCGCGGCGCGGCCCTGACAGAGGCCGGGGCGACGTTCCGGGACCATGCGGCGCGGGTCTGCGCGGAACTGGATGTGGCGCGCGAAGCCATCCTGCCGAACGGCGATCTGCGCGGCCGCCTGCGGGTTTCGGCACCGCTGTCCTTCGCCCCGACCTATTTCGCGCCGCTGCTCGCAGAGATGGCGCGGCGTCACCCGCTGCTGCACATCCATGCCTCCTATACCGACCGCTTCGTGGATCTGATCGCCGAGGGCTTCGACTGCGCGATCCGGGTCGGCCATCTTCAGGATTCGGACCTGATCGCCCGGCGGGTCGGGCCGGTGTTCGGCAAGTTCGTGGCGAGCCCGGCCTATATCGAGGCCCATGGCGCGCCGCAGACCGCCGCCGAACTGCTGACCCACCATGCGCTCATGCAGGGGACGGAGAGCTGGCGGCTGATGGATGGCGACCGGATCGTCACGGTCCGGCCCCAGGGCCGCTTCAAGGCCGACAGCGGCACAGCGCTCGCCGCCGCCGCGGTCGCCGGGCTCGGCATCGCCGCCCTGCCCGACTGCCTGACCGACGAGTACATGGCCTCAGGCGCGTTGGTACAGGTCATGACGAACCACCCGCCGCCACCGGCGGGCGTCTATCTCATGCGCCCGCCCGGCCAGCATCCGGCCCGCAAGATCCGGGTCCTGACGGAGCTGCTGGTGGAGTTCTTCGAGAAGGATTAGGGCGGGAAGCGGACGCCAGGGCGGCCCTACCGCCTCACTCCCACTCGATCGTCCCCGGCGGTTTGGAGGTGATGTCGTAGGTCACCCGGTTGATGCCGCGCACCTCGTTGATGATGCGGGTGGCGGTGCGGCCGAGGAAGTCGTGGGGGAACGGGTAGTAATCCGCCGTCATCCCGTCGCTCGACGTCACCGCCCGCAGGGCGCAGGCGTAGTCGTAGGTGCGGGCATCGCCCATCACCCCGACGGTGCGCACCGGCAGCAGGACGGCGAAGGCCTGCCAGATCTCGTCGTACAGGCCGGCCTTGCGGATCTCGTCGAGATAGATCGCGTCGGCCTTGCGCAGGATGTCGAGCTTCTCGCGGGTGATCGCCCCGGGCACGCGGATGGCGAGGCCCGGCCCCGGGAACGGGTGGCGGCCGACCAGGGTCTCCGGCAGGCCCAGCTCCCGGCCGAGCGCGCGAACCTCGTCCTTGAACAACTCGCGCAGCGGCTCCACCAGCGCCAGCTTCATGTAGTCCGGCAGGCCGCCCACATTGTGGTGCGACTTGATGGTGACCGACGGGCCGCCGGTCGGCGACACGCTCTCGATCACGTCCGGGTACAGCGTGCCCTGGGCCAGGAAGCGCGCGCCGTCGATCTTGTTGGCCTCCTCGTCGAACACGTCGATGAAGAGGCGGCCGATGGTCTTGCGCTTGACCTCCGGGTCGTCGACGCCCTCGAGCTCGCCCAGGAAGACGTCGCTGGCGTCGCGGGTGATCAGCGGGATGTTGTAGTGCTGGCGGAACAGGCGGTCGACCTCCTCCGCCTCGCCGGCGCGCAGCAGCCCGTGATCGACGAACACGCAGGTGAGCTGGTCGCCGATCGCCTCGTGGATCAGCACGGCCGCCACCGAGCTGTCGACGCCGCCGGACAGGCCGCAGATCACCTTGCCGTCGCCGACCTGCTCGCGGATCTTGGCGATCGCCTGGTCCTTGTAGGCGGCCATGGTCCAGTCGCCCTTCAGGCCGACGACCTTATGGGTGAAGTTGCGCAGGAGCTGGCCGCCGCGCGGGGTATGCACCACCTCCGGATGGAACAGCAGCCCGTAGATCCGCTTCTCCTCGTTGGCGAAGGAGGCGAAGGGTGCGGACGGGGTGGTGGCGACGGTCTTGAAGCCCGGCGGGACGGCGGCGATGCGGTCGCCATGGCTCATCCAGACGGGCTCGACCGTGCCGGGGGTGAACAGGCCGTCGAACAGCAGGCAGCTGTCCTTGACGGTGATCTCGGCGCGGCCGAATTCCTGCTCGTCGCTCTTCTCCACCGTGCCGCCGAGCTGGTGGCACAGGAGCTGGGAGCCGTAGCAGATGCCGAGGATCGGCACGCCCATCTCAAAGACCAGCTCGGGGGCGCGGGGCGCGTCCTCGCCATAGACCGAGGAGGGTCCGCCCGACAGGATGATGCCGGCGGCGCCGAAGTCTCGGATGCGCTCGGGATCGACGTTGAAGGGGAAGATCTCGCAGTAGACGCCGTTCTCGCGTACCCGGCGGGCGATCAGCTGTGTGACCTGGCTGCCGAAATCCAGGATAAGAACGCGATCGGTCATCTTTTGCCCCCAGGCGCGGTGCTCAGGAAGCGCCGGAAGCTACTGCAAGCGCGAAGGTCCGGCAAGCGGCGGTTTTCCGGGCGATCAGGCGGAACCGCGCGACCGCCCCGCCATCCCTAACCCTGGGCGGTCTCGATGCGGCGCACCAAAACCGAAAGATCGCTCCAGACATAGGGAGTCTGGTCGATCGGCGCGCCGGTGATCACCGAGGGAACCGCCTCGCCTGCCGCCCCGCCGAGGGTCTCATAGAACCGCCTGCCGTGACGGTTGCTCTCCAGGGTGAGGATCGTCAGCGCGGTGAAACCGTCCGACTCGAGTCCCTGCGCCACATGGCCAAGCAGGGCGCGGCCGATGCCGAGGCTCTGGAAGCTGGGATCGACGTACAGGGCATAGATCTCGGCCATCCGGTCGGCGGCGCCCAGGGCCGCGGACACGGCGCGCCGGCCGCTTCCGCCATGGCAGAAGCCGACCACGTCGCCATCGACCACCGCCACCGACAGCCGGTCCGGTTCCTCGAGATGGGCAACCAGCCGCGTCCAGCGGACGGCCGCGCGCATCTCGTCGAGGTCGATCAGCGCTTCGTCCGGCAGCATGCCCACATAGGCATCGCGCCACGTCTCGATCTGGACGCGGGCCAACCCGACGGCATCCGACGTTTCGGCGGACCGGATGGAGACGGTGATCTGTTTCATGGTCTTCTCCCGAACCGGTGGCGCCCCCCTTTCCCCGGGGAGTCTTACCCACCCTTTGAAGGGAGTCTACCGGCGGAAACCTCACAAACCGTTAAGAAACAGCGACGGCGGACGGGAAATCCGCAGGCGGCCGACATCGGGCGCGCGGGCGATCTTGCAGTGCGACGGCCGGCGCGGCAGGCTGTGATCCGCACCGTCACAACCTTCGGGACACGCCCATGCCGAGCGCCCTCACCGTCACCGCCGGACCCCTCACCTTCGAGGCGAAATTCGAGGAGGCCGCGGCCCCGAAGACCGTCGCCGCCTTCCGCAAGCAGATGCCTTTCGTCAGCAAGGCGGTGCATGTCCGCTGGAGCGGCGAAGGCGTGTGGCTGCCGCTCGGCGACCTGGAGTTCGGCGTCGGCTACGAGAACCACACAAGCTATCCCGCACCGGGCCAGATCCTGCTCTATCCGGGCGGCATCAGCGAGACCGAAATCCTGCTGGCCTATGGCGGCGTGCAGTTCGCCTCGAAGATGGGCCAGCTCGCCGGCAACCACTTCATCACCATCACCTCGGGCCTGGAGAACCTGGCCGAGCTGGGCCGCCTGTGCCTGTGGGAAGGGGCGCAGCCGATCTCCTTCGAGGAGCGCTGACCCTGTCCGCCGCCGATCAAGGCTCCGGCCACAGCATCCTGCTGCTGAACCCGAACAGCACGCGGGCCTCCACCGATCTGATGGGCGCGTTCGCCCAGGAAGCGCTCGGCCCCGACTGGACGGTCCGGCTGAAGACCAACGAGGACGCGCCGCCGATCATCACCGACATGGCCGGCGCGGAGCGGGCGACCGCCTCGCTCCTGAGGCTGTTCCGCGACGGGCTCGACCCCTGCGAGGGGGTGATCCTGTCGGCGTTCCTGGATCCCGGGCTGGAGGATCTGAGGGCATTGCTGGACGTGCCGGTGGTCGGCATCGCCGAGGCCGCCATGCAGGCCGCGGGGCGCCATGGCCGCTTCGCCATCCTGTCGACCACCCCCGACCTGAACGAGCACCTGCGGGCGTTGGCCGTCGTCTATGGCGAGGGCGACCGGCTGGTCGACATCCTGCGGATCAAGGGCGACCCCTACAAGGTGATGGGCGACCCGGAACTGTTGATGGCGACCCTGCGGGAGATGCTGGCCGAAGCGACCGGGACGCTGGAGGTGGACGCGGTGATCGTCGGCGGCGGGCCGCTGGCCCAGGCGGCGCGCGCGCTCGGCGCGGAGGCCAGCCTGCCGATCGTGGAACCGGTTCCGGCCGCCGCCCTGGCCCTGAAGGCGCTGATTGAGGCCGACGGCGCATGAACCGCGACCTGAAGGGCTACGGCGGCACCCCGCCGCATCCGCACTGGCCGGCCGACGCCCGGCTGGCGGTGTCCTTCGTCGTCAATGTGGAGGAAGGGGCGGAACTCTCCGTTTCCCTCGGCGACGAGCGCAACGAGGCGGTCTACGAGATCGTCGAGGAGGTGGTCGGCGTCCCCGACCCGGCCAAGGACACCCATTTCGACTACGGCACCCGTGCCGGCTACTGGCGGATCATGGAGCTGTTCGACCGGTACGGGGCGAAAGCGCAGATGAACTGCTGTGCCCGCGCCCTCACCCTGTCGCCCTGGCTGGCCCGGGACATGGCGGCGCGCGGCCACGAGATCGCCTGCCACTCCTACCGCTGGGAGCGCCACGCCAACATGGACGAGGCGCATGAGCGCGACGTCATCGCCCGCTGCGTGGCGGAGATCCGCGAGGCCGCCGGCGTGCGCCCGCTCGGCTGGCACACCCGCTCGGCGGCCAGCCCCAACACCCGGCGCCTGCTGGTCGAGGAAGGCGGGTTCCTCTACGACAGCGACCATTACGGCGACGACCTTCCGATGATACTGGAGGTCGGGGGCCGCCCCCATATCGTCCTGCCCTACGCCTTCGACACCAACGACATGCGGTTCCAGCGCGGCGGCGGGTTCCATTTCGCCGAGGATTTCGCCCGCTACTGCTGCGACGCCATCGACTGGCTGTGGGAGGAAGGCCGCACGGCGCCCAAGATGCTTTCCATCGGCCTGCATCTGCGGATCATCGGTCGTCCGGGCCGCATCGCCGGCCTCGCCCGGGTGCTGGAGCATATCCAGGCCAAGGGCGGCATCTGGGTCGCCCGGCGGGACGAGATCGCCCGCCACTGGCGCCGGCTCAACGGACTGTCCGACTTCGATCCGGCCGCAGCCGATCCGGCCACGAAAACGTAGGTCGCATCAAACGCATCACTTGTGTCACTGCCGACACCGAACGCCTGGAACTGCGCTCCCTTGCTCCCGTTGGTTAACCATGCGGTCACCCACGCCGCCCAACGAATCGAGGGAAGAACATGATCAAGAAGATGCTCGCCACCACGGCGCTCGTCGCACTGATGTCGGGCCCGGCGATCGCTGCCTCCGACGCTCAGACCAACATGCGCTTCGAATCCGTCGACACGATCGGCGCCAAGCAGATCCGCGGCTATCTCGCGTCCAACCTGATGGGTCACTCCGTCTACGCGTCCACCGCCGAAGATGCCGACCGGATCGGTGAAATCGACGACGCCATCGTCGGCGAGGACGGCTCGATCAAGGCCGTGATCATCGGCGTCGGCGGGTTCCTGGGCATGGGCGAGAAGAACGTCGCCGTCGACTTCAGCCGTCTCTCCTTCGAGAAGGCCGGCGACGACGAGTACCGTCTGGTCTCCGCCCTGACCAAGGAAGAGCTGGAGAAGGCCGGCGCCTACGAGGCTCCGGAGCGCACCACGTCCCTGGACGACAAGACCCCGACAACGAAGGAGTCGACGGCGAACAACGTGCCGGCGACCTCGACCGTCGCCGCGGTGGACAAGGATGCGACCACCACGGCTACCGAGCCGAAGAACAACCGCGAGTCCTTCATGGAAGGCCGCAAGAAGCTCAGCTCCGAGAAGATCGAGGCGGCAACCCTCGACGGTGCCTGGGCCTATGACACCAAGTTCAACCATATCGGCGAAGTCGGTGAGGTTCTGGTGACGGCCGACGGCAAGATTGACGCGATGGTCGTCGATGTCGGCGGGTTCCTCGGCCTCGGCGAGAAGCCGGTGGCGATGGCCTTCAAGGAGGTCGAGATGTACCGCAACGAGTCCGATGAGATCGCGGTGATCGTTCCGTACACCGAGGAGCAGCTCGACACGGCCACGGCCTACGACGCCGACGGCTACGCCAAGAAGACCGAGGGCATGCTGCTGACCCCTATGAACTGATCGGCAGTCCCTTGCGGATGCAGAAAGGCCCGCGCTTCGGCGCGGGCCTTTTTCGTTGCGGTCGGGCGCTGGCGCCGTCGGTCTATTTGGCCAGCATGAACTGCACCGGACCCAGCACGATTTCCGGCACCAGGGTGATGAGGAGAATGCCGAACAGCATGAGCGCGAAGAACGGCATCGCCGCCTTGGTCACCTTCAGGATGTCCCGCCCTGTCATGCCCTGAAGGACGAACAGGTTGAAGCCGACCGGCGGCGTGATCTGCGCCATCTCCACCACGATCACCGTGAAGATGCCGAACCACAGCAGGTCGATCCCCGCCTTCTCCACCATCGGCAGCACCACGGCCGCCGTCAGCACCATCATCGACACGCCGTCGAGGAAGCAGCCGAGGAAGATGTAGAGCACCGTCAGCAGCGCGATCAGCGCGAAGGGCGACAGGTTCCAGGCGTCCACGTAGCCCGCCAGCACGCGGGGCACGCCGGTGAAGCCCATGGCGATCGACAGGAACGCCGCCCCCGCCAGGATGAAGGCGATCATGCAGGAGGTCCGCACCGCCCCCATCAGGCTCTCCATGAAGGAGCTCCAGGTCAGCGAGCGGCTGACCGCCGCCAGGACCAGGGCGCCGACCACGCCGATGGTCGCCGCCTCGGTCGGCGTGGCGAACCCGCCGTAGATCGAGCCGAGCACGACGAAGATCAGCCCCATGACCGGAATCAGGAAGCGCGACGCCCACAGCTTCTCGCCAAAGCTCAGATGCCGGTCCGGCTTCGGCGCCAGGCTGGGGTTCAGCGTCGCCCGGATCCCCACATAGGTCATGAAGATCGCGATGATCATGATGCCCGGCACGATGCCGGCGATGAACAGCCGCGAGATCGAGACCTGGGCGACGACACCGTAGACGATCAGCATGATCGACGGCGGGATCAGCAGGCCCAGGGTACCGGATCCGGCCAGCGTGCCGATCGCCAGCCCCTCGTCGTAGCCGCGCTTGCGCAACTCCGGCATCGACATGCGGCCGACCGTGGCGCAGGTGACGGCGCTGGATCCGGCGACCGCCGCCATGACGCCGCAGCCCAGGATGTTGACGTGCAGCAGCCCGCCCGGGAGGCGCGAGGTCCAGGGAGCGAGCCCGTTGAACATGTCCGACGACAATCGCGTTCGGAACAGGATCTCGCCCATCCACACGAACAGCGGCAGCGCCGTCAGCGCCCAGTTCCAGCTCGCGTCCCACACGGTGCTGGCGAGCAGCGTGCCCGCCGGCGCCGGCGAGAACACCCCGAGCGCCAGGTATCCGACCGCGATCAGCGTCGGCGCGACCCACAGGCCCGAGGCCAGCAGGCCCAGCAGCAGGACGAAGAGGATGAGTGTGATGATCCCGGCGTCCATCAGCCACGCTCCCGATCCAGAACGGCGGGGGTGTCGTCATGGGCCTCGTAGGCCTGCATGTCGTTCTCCACGTAGCTCGGCGTTTTGCCGAGGGCGACGCTGACGATCTCGTCGATCAGGGCGATCAGCAGGATCAGCGAGCCGAGCGCCATGGCCGAGCGCGGGATCCAGAAGGGTATGGCCAGGAGGCCCGGGCTTATGTCGTGGAATTTGTAGGAGAAATAGACCAGGTCGACCGAATAGTACGTCATGAAGCCCATGATCACGGCGAACACCGCGAGGCTCCACAGATGGGCCAGACGGTCGGCCAGCCCCGTCGCCAGCCGGGTCAGCAGCGTGACCCGGATATGGGCGCCGTGGCGAAAGGTGTAGGCAAGGCCGAGAAACGTCGAGGCCGCCAGGCAGAAGCCGGCGCTCTCGGTGGAATCCACGACGATGTGCTTGGGAAAGAAGCGGGCGACGACCTGGGCGATGATCGTCAGCGCGATCCCCACCAGAAAAATGGCCGACAGATAGCCGCTCCAGAGATAGAGCCGGTCGAGAGCTTGGCGCATGGCGCGCGTCCTGCGGTGTAAGTCACGGGGGCAAACGAAAACCGCCGGCCCCCGAGACGGGAGCCGGCGGCGGCACGCTGGGTTACTGCAGCGCGAGGTAGCGGTCGAGAACCGCGGCGGCCTCGGGGCTGGCGTCCTTGCGCCAGTTGTCCATCATCACCTTGCCGATTTCCTTCATCTTGGCGATGACGGTCGGCGGGGCGCTGGCGGTGGCCATGCCGTTGTCCTGGAGGGTCTTCATCTGCGCGGCGGTGGTCTGCGCGCTCATCTCCCAGCCGCGCAGCTCGGCGGCCTCGGCGGCCTTCAGGATGGCCATCTGCTCCTCGACCGGCAGAGCCGAGAAGTAGGACTCGTTCACCACGACGGCGTTCTTGGAGAAGATCGCGCCGGCATAGGTGAAGTTGGAGGTGTTGTCCCAGGCCTGGATGTCGATACCGGTCTGCGGGCTGGTGAACAGCGCCTCGATCAGGCCGGTGGAGAAGGCCTGCGGGATTTCAGCGAAGGGCAGGATGGTGGCGTTGAAGCCGAGCATCTCGCCCATCTGCTGGGTGGCGGTGGAGTAGATGCGCAGCTTCTTGTCCTTGAAGTCCTCCACACCGTTCACCGGGAACTTGGTGTAGAAGCCCTGGCCCGGCCACGGGGCGTAGTACAGGATCCGCAGACCCTGCTCGGCGAAGATCTTGTCGAAATAGCCCTTCTGCATGTCCTTCAGCAGCCACGCCTCGGTGTAGTTGGCGGCGATGAAGGGCAGGCCGGCGAGGACGTACATCGGATCCTCGTTGCCGTAGACGCCGAGGCGGATTTCGCCGATCGGGATCTGGCCACGCTGCAGCGCCGTCTTGATGGCGTCGTGCTTGATCAGCGTGTCGTTCGAGTTGAGCTGAATCTTCAGCGAGGTCGTGGCTTCGACCTCCTCGATGAACTTCTTGATGTTCTGGGTGTGGAAGTTGCTGTCCGGATAGCCGGACGCCATGATCCACTCCGCCGCCGAGGCCGACCCGGCCGTCAGGGCGATGGAGGCGCCGACCACCGCCGACATGACCGTTTTCCTCAAGATCCCCATAGTACTTCTCTCCTGAATGTCCATTGCCCCGACTTCGAGGGTCGGGCGCTTCGTTGCGTCATGCGGATAGGTCTCTCCCTTCCCCTGGTGCCGTCGCCGGCATATCGGGAGAGCGCACAGGCACGTCTCGCAAGTGCAAAAACGGGACCACGGCGCCGACCGGCGGCTTCCGGGAGAAGACCACCCGCCCAAGGGACGGGCAGCCGCAATCGGTGCTCAATGATTGGACATTCCGTGCCCGATATCCAGGCACTCAATGCATCACGCTCAATAGGGCGGCGTGAAATCCGAGATTGGGCAGTCCGGCAGCACGTCCTCGATGGTCTCGCCCAGATCGATCTTCATATGGGTGGAGATCACATGGGTCAGGCCGTTCCCGTCGGAGAACGGCAGGTCGAGGCCGAGCACCTTGATATGGGCGAGGCCGTGCTGGGAGAGGAAGCCGCAGGCGACGCCGATGAACGGCTGGCGGTCCATCTCGGCGAAGTACTGGATCTCGGTCATCCGCCAGAGATCCGGGTTCGAGGAAAGCTCGCCCAGGGTCCGGTTGGCGTAGTCGACGCGCCACCACTCCACCAGCTTCACCCCCCAGAGGGTGAAGCGCAGGTTGAACGGATCGCGCTCGACCTTGGCGATGAAGATCCGGCCCAGCCAGTCGGCGAAATCCTCGAACTGGAAGTCGTCGCGCCGCGGCAGGAGCTCGCCGCGCCGGATGCGCATCCGCCACTGTGCCACCAGGCCGCGGAACGGTCCGAATGCCAGCACGTCGGAATCGATCGGGCACATGGTGTAGCGCCAATCGACCGGCGTGCTGCCTTCCTTGGCCACCGCGCCGAAGGTCGGTCTGCCGGGCTCGTCGCGGACGAAATCGTTGACCCGCGGCCCATCGTGCCGCGTTCGGAGACCGGCTCTCGCCACCCCTTCGGTCCTGTCGATCACCGCGCCTAGTCCCCGTTCCAGACCGGCCGGTCCGGGTCGAAATGGTTGCGCAGCGGCCGCCAGCAGTCGGGATATTTCACCTGCAGGGTCGGCAGCGCAGCGGCGTAGCGGGTAAGCTGCTGCGGGAACCGGGTCTCGAACATGAAGGCCAGGGTGTTCTCCAGCTTCTGCGGCGTCAGCTCCTTCACCGACGCGCCGTAGAACGCCTCCGCGTCGGGTCCGTGGGGCAGCATCATGTTGTGCAGCGACATGCCGCCCGGCACGAAGCCCTGGGGCTTGGCGTCGTACACGCCCTCGATCAGCCCCATGAACTCGCTCATCACGTTCATGTGGTACCAGGGCGGCCGGAAGCTGTCCTCGGCCACCAGCCAGCGCGGCGGGAAGATCACGAAGTCGATATTCGCCGTCCCCGGCGTGCCCGAGGGCGCCGTTAGTACCGTGAAGATCGACGGATCGGCGTGGTCGTTCAGGATCGGCCCGACCGGCGAGAAATGGCGCAGGTTGTACTTGTACGGCGCGTAGTTGCCGTGCCACGCCACCACGTCCAGGGGCGAGTGGTCGATCTCGCAGGCGTTGAAGCTGCCGCCCCATTTGACGACGATCCGGTGGGCGGTGCCGTCGCGCCGCTCATAGGCGGCCACGGGGGAGAGGAAGTCGCGCCGGTTGGCCAGGCAGTTCGCCCCGATCGGCCCGCGTTCCGGACAGGTGAAGTGGTCGCCGTAATTCTCGCAGATATAGCCGCGTGCCTGATCGTCACCCGCGAGCATGACCTTGAACTTGATGCCGCGCGGCAGCACCGCGATCTCGCCCGGCGCGATGTCGAGCACGCCCATTTCGGTGAAGATCCGCAACGCCCCGAGTTCGGGCACCACCAGCATCTCGCCATCGGCGTTCCAGAACACCTCGGCGTCCATGCTCTCGGTCACCGCGTAGGTGTGGATGGCGAAGCCGGTCTGGGTATGCACGTCGCCGCCGGTGGAGATGGTGCGCATGCCGGTCAGGAAGGTGCCGGCATCGGCCGGAATCGGGGCGGGGTCCCAGCGCATCGGCGCCAGCGGCAGGTCGCTCTCCCCAACCGTCGGGGCGGAGCGCCAGTGCGGCAGCTCGATCCGCGTCATGTCGCCGATATGCTGAACCGTCGGCCGCATCCGGTAGAGCCAGGAGCGCTTGTTGGTCTCGCGCGGCGCGGTGAAGGGCGTGCCGGAAAGCTGCTCGGCATACAGACCGTAGGGGCAGCGCTGCGGCGAGTTCTGGCCGATCGGCAGCGCGCCCTCGAGCGCCTCGGTCTCGAAGTCGTTGCCGAAGCCGGGCATGTAGCCTTCGTTGTATTTCGCCCGGCTGGCGGCGCGGAAGATGCGGGTCGATTGCTCGTTCATGGCGCCCTCTCGGGGGGTTGGTGCGAACCAGGGTAACGGGCGAGTCATTCCACCGCCGCAGCCGGCCGAGAGCAAGGCAATAGTGCATTGCGACCTTAAGTGTCGCATCCGGATCCGGTCGCCACCCCCAAATCGGATAGCCTCGGGCACTTCACGCTGATAGCCTCTCGCCGGTCGGTTGCGGATTGGGCGAGGTCCTCCATGCATCGTTTTCTTATCACCCTGGCTGCGGCCGGGCTGAACCTCCTGTGCGTTTCCTCCATCTCCCTGGCCGCCGACACACCGGTCGAGCGCGGCGCCTATCTGATGAACGCGGTGGCCGCCTGCGGCAACTGTCACACCCCGTTCGGCCCGCAGGGTCCCGACATGAGCAAAGCGCTCTCCGGCCGGCTGATGGAAGACAACGCCGTCTGGACGGTCTACGCCTCCAACATCACGCCGGACATGGAAACCGGCATCGGCGGCTGGAGCGACGCGGAGATCGTCCGCGCCATCCGCGAGGGTGTGCGGCCCGACGGCAGCGTGATCGGCCCGCCGATGCCCATCGGCCTGTATCGTGGGATGTCGGACGCCGACGCGATGGCGCTGGTGGCCTATCTACGCAGCCTCCCGGCGGTGAAGAACGAAACCCCGGCGAGCGTCTACCGGGTGCCGGTGCCGCCGAGCTGGGGGCCGCCGGTCGGTCATGTCGCCGCGCCGGATCCGGCGGATGCCGTCGCCTATGGCGGCTATCTGGCGGGCCCGGTCGCCCATTGCGTGGAGTGTCACTCAAGCCCCGGCGCCACCGGCGCGCCGGACGTCGTGAATGCGCTCGGCGGCGGCGGGCTGAAGTTCCAGGGCCCGTGGGGCGAGAGCGTGGCGCCGAACCTGACGCCGCTCGGCCTGGCCGACTGGACCGACGCGGAGATCGCCACAGCGGTACGCTCCGGCGTGGCCAAGGACGGCCGCAAGCTGCTGCCGCCGATGGGCTACGGGTATTACGCGCACATGTCCGACAGCGACATGGCGGCGATCATCGCGTATTTGCGGTCTTTGCCGGAGAAATGACGGCGCTCAAGCGCCGTCATCCTGACGCAAATCAGGATCCTCGCGACGTCGGACGAGCTGCCGGCTTGATCCTGAAACGATCCCGGATTTAATCCGGGACAGGATGACGGGAGGGGTGGTGCGTCCGTTCGCACCCTCAACCGTCGTCCTGACGAACGTCAGGACCAAGCCGCCTCCGCCGGGACCCGGAGCCGCGGCGGGGCCACGGTCCCGGTCTTGCCCCGGAACGGGTCCGGGGACAAACCGGGATGACGGGTTGCGAGTAGTTGGATCACCGCCCCAGACAGGCCGTCGCGGCCATATCCACGATGGACGCGGTGTCGATGCCGTAATGGGCGTAGACGTCCGGGATGTCGCCTGACTGGCCGAACCCAGTGACGCCCAGCGGATAGACCCGCCGGCCGGTGGCGGAACCGAGCCAGCTCAGGGTCGCCGGGTGGCCGTCCTGGGCCGTCACCAGGGACGCGCCCGGCGCCAGCTTCGACAGCACCTTCTCCACATGGCTAGACCCGGGTCCGCTGCCATTGCGGCCACGCAGGCTCTTCTGCCAGCCGTGATACAGCCGGTCGACCGACGGCACCGCCAGCACGCCCAGGCCCGGAATGTCGTCGGCCATCTGCTCGTAGGCCGCCATCACCTCGGGGGCCACCGCGCCGGTATAGACCAGCGCCAGCTCGGCCTCCGGTCCCGGCTCGACCTGCCAATAGGCGCCGGCCAGGATGTCCGCGATCATCTCGTCGTCGAGCTTGCGGTCCGGCTGCTCCAGGGAGCGGGTGGACAGGCGCAGATAGACCGAGCCGCCCTTCTCTTCCTGCATGTGCTCGAAGCCCCAGCGCATGATCTGCGCCAGCTCGTCGGCATAGGCCGGCTCAAAACTGGTGAGTCCCGGCTGGCCGAGACCGATCAGCGGGGTGGAGATCGACTGGTGCGCCCCACCCTCCGGCGCCAGAGTCACGCCGGACGGCGTGGCGACCAGCATGAAGCGGGCATCCTGATAGCAGGCGTAGTTCAGGGCATCCAGGCCGCGGGCGATGAAAGGATCGTACAGCGTGCCCACCGGCAGCAGCCGCGTGCCGAACAGCGGCCCGGACAGGCCCAGCGCCGCCAGCAGGATGAACAGGTTGTTCTCGGCGATGCCCAGTTCCATGTGCTGGCCGCCGCCGTGGCGCATCCATTTCTGGGCCGAGGCCACCTGCTCCTGGCGGAACACGTCGTTGCGCACGTCGAGGGAGAAGATGCCGCGCTGGTTCACCCAGGCGCCGAGATTGGTCGACACCGTCACGTCCGGCGAGGTGGTGACGATGCGCGAGGCGAGGGCGGAGTTGCCGCGCGACAGCTCGTGCAGCACCGAGCCGAAGGCCATCTGGGTGGAGATCGTCTTCTGCCCGCGGATCGGCAGGACCGACGGGATCTCGACCTTGTCGGCCTTGTGGATGCGCGAACCCGGCGCGTTGAAATCCACCACCTGCACGAACTCGCGCAGAGTGCCCTCGTCCACCCCGGCCTTGGCGAACGGCTCCCACTCCTCGCCGTCCTCGATACCGTGATCCGCCTTGAAGCGGGCCATCTGGTCGGGGGTCATCAGGCCGGAGTGGTTGTCCTTATGGCCGCCGAGCGGGGTGTTGTAGCCCTTGACCGTATAGGCGATGAAGCAGCGCGGCCGGTCGTCGGTGACGCCGTGGAACGCCTCGAGCACCGCCTCCATGTCCTGGCCGGCCAGGTTGGTCATCAGCTTGTGCAGCTCGACGTCGTCGTGATCCTCCAGGATCGCCTTGATGCCGGTGACGCCGCGCAGGTCCTTCTTCAGGTGGTCGCGCCACACGCCCGGCTCCCCCGCCCCGCCCTTGAAGGTGAGGGCCGAGTAGAGGTCGTTCGGGCATTCGTCGATCCAGTTGCGCAAGGTGTCGCCGCCTGGCTGGGTGAAGACCCGCTCCAGCCGCTTGCCGTATTTCAGCATGACGACTTCCCAGTCCACCGTGCCGAAGAACTGGCGGATCTTCTGGAAAAGGCCGTCGGAGACCACCCCGTCCAGGCTCTGGCGGTTGTAGTCGATCACCCACCACAGGTTCCGGACGTCGTATTTCCAGCCCTCCAGCATCGCCTCGTAGACGTTGCCCTCGTCGAGCTCGGCATCACCCACCAGGGCGACCATGCGGCCGGGCGCCTCGCCGGCGCGCTCCGGGTCCTGGACCAGGTGCTGCATGCGGACATAGTCCTGCACCATGGAGGAGAACAGCGTCATCGCCACGCCGAGACCGACCGAGCCGGTGGAGAAATCGACCTCGTCGGCATCCTTGGTGCGCGACGGATAGGACTGGGCACCGCCATAGCCGCGGAAGCGCTGGAGCTGGTCCACCGACTGGCGGCCCATCATGTACTGGATGGCGTGGAAGACCGGGCTGGCATGGGGCTTCACGGCGACCCGGTCCTGCGGGCGCAGCACGTCGAAATACAGCGCGCTCATGATGGTGTTGAGCGAGGCGCAGGACGCCTGGTGGCCGCCGACCTTGAGCCCGTCGCGGCTGTCGCGGATGTGGTTGGCGTTGTGGATTGTCCACATCGCCAGCCACAGGACCTTGCGTTCCAGCGCGGTCATGATCTCGAGCTTCTGGGGGTCGATGAGACCGCCGCCAGGGACCGCGTTCGCTGCCCGCTTCGCCATGTCGATACCTTTCCACCGGTTGACGCCCCCGTTCTACCAAGGGGACGCAGACCCGTCGATGTCAGGAAGTTGCGTCAGAAGCGCAAGGTCGCTCCGAGGGTGAGAACGTCGATCGAGCCCTCGTAGGAACCGCGCAGCGTGCCGGCGGCAGCCTCCGAGTGATCCATCCTGGAGCTCTCGACGAAGATATGGGTGTAGCCGGCCGACACCGTCCAGCGCGGATCGATCCGGTAGTCGGCGCCGAGGGAGACCCAGTACCGGTCGTTGTCCGGCATCCGTGGCGTGCGGAAGTTCTGCTCCGTCGGGCTCTGATCGTAGGCGACGCCCGTCCGCAAGGTCCAGGCGTCGGTCGGGCGCCAGGTCGCGCCCAGAGCGACGAAGATCGTGTCGTTCCAGTTCTGCGGGGTCACCGCGTCCGGCTGGGCCGGGTTGTCGAAGACGAACCGCAGCTCGTCGAAGCGGCTCCATCCGGTCCAGACCACGTCCCCCATGACGGCGACCGTGTCGGTGATGTCATGATGGACGCTGAGGCCGATGGTCTCCGGCAAGGTGACCTCGGCCGATCCTGGGGAATCGGTAAAGGCGCCGCCGGAGGTCAGGATGGCGGCATTGGCCGGCACGTCGAAATCGGCGTCGCCCTCGACCTTCAGCCGGACCTGACTGCGCCAGGACAGCCCGATCCGGGTGCCCTTCACCGGTTCGTAGAGGAGTCCCGCGGTCGCCCCCATGCCCCAGTCGCTGCCCTGCAGGTCGATTTTCCCGTCCGCCTGCTGCGGCAGGGCACCGAAAGAAGAACAGGGTCCGAGACCGATCGTGCCGACGCAGACCGACCCGAAATCGATCGCGTTCGTCAGCCGCGACTGAGCGTAGGTGACGACCGGCCCGCCGCCGATGCTGAGCCGGTCGCTGATCTTCAGCGAGGCGACCCCGGTGATCGACACGGTCTGAAGTTCCGAGGTGATCGCGTGGTAGCGACCGACCCAGTCGTCGTCATAGGAGGTGACGAGGCCGAACGGCACGTTGAGCGCCAGACCGAGATTGACCCGGTCGGAGATCGTCGCGACCAGATAGGCGCTCGGAACGGCCACCGGCGACCCGGCGTCGCCCCCGTCCCCGCGCGATACCGGGCCTCCCGTGGCGTCGGTGGCCGAGCCGCTGAACTCGATCTGCGGCGAGATCGGCGAGACGGCAGCCTGGGCCTGGGGCGCGTCGAACAGCGCGATACCGGCGGGGTTGTAGAACAGGATGGACGCATCGTCGCCCGATGAGCCTGCCCCCGCGAAGGCATTGCCGAGCTTGCTGGCGCTCTGTTCCCTGATCTGGAATCCGGAAGCCGCCGCGTCCTGGACCGGAAATGCCAACAGCGTGGCAAAGGCAGCCGCACGGGCGATCCGCATTCCGTACTTCCTCCCCAGAGCACGATCGGTTCAGCGCACCGCAATCTGAACCGGGAACCGCTCTCCAAACCGTTAACGCCGGAATTGCTCCGGTCCTTGGGGCGAGTGTAGGGGAGGAACCGGCATTGTTAAATCCGCCGAACGCAGGCGCCGCGCGGATAGTCGACCGCGATCAGCCCGGCACGAGTTCCGTCTCGGCCCCGATCCGCTCGTCCTCCTCCTCGCGGGTCTCGAGCTGGCGGCGCCACATGGCGGCATAGGCGCCGTTGCGGGCAAGCAGTTCACCATGACGGCCGCGCTCGACGATGCGGCCGGCCTCCAGCACCAGGATCTGGTCGGCATCGACGATGGTCGACAAGCGGTGGGCGATGACCAGGGTGGTGCGGCCTCGCGACACCTCGCGCAGGCTCTGCTGGATCGCCCGCTCGGTGTGGCTGTCCAGGGCCGAGGTCGCCTCATCGAACACGTAGATCCGGGGATCCTTCAGGATCGTGCGGGCGATGGCGACCCGCTGCTTCTCGCCGCCGGAGAGTTTCAGGCCCCGCTCGCCAACCGCCGTCTGGTAGCCGTCCGGCAGACCCATGATGAAGTCGTGGATGCTGGCGTGGCGGGCGGCGGCCTCCACCTCCGAGGGCGAGGCGCCGGGCCGTCCGTAGGCGATGTTGTAGTAGATCGTGTCGTTGAACAGCACCGTGTCCTGGGGGACGATGCCGAGCGCCGCGCGCACGCTCTGCTGGGTGACGTCGCGGATATCCGCGCCGTCGATCCGCACCGCGCCGCCGGTGACGTCGTAGAAGCGGAACAGCAGGCGCGAGATGGTCGATTTGCCGGCCCCGCTGGGTCCGACGATGGCGACGGTCTGGCCGGGCTCGACGCTGAAGGAGATGCCCTGCAGGATCTGGCGGTCCTCGCGATAGGCGAAGCGGACGTCCTCGAACTCGACCCGGCCCGGCCCCTGGGTGAGCGCCGTGGCGTCCGGCTTGTCCGCCACCTCGCGCCGGACGTCGAGCAGGCGGAACATCGCCTCCATGTCGGCCAGCGACTGCTTCATCTCGCGATAGACGAAGCCGAGGAAGTTCAGCGGCAGGAAGAGCTGGATCAGGTACGTGTTCACCATGACGAAGTCGCCGACCGACATCGCCCCGGCCTTGACCCCGTAGCCGGCCATGGACATCAGCGCGATCAACCCGCCGGCGATGATGAAGCCCTGCCCCACGTTGAGCAGCGACAGCGAGCTGCGCGAGGCGACGGCGGCATCCTCGTAGCGCCGCAGGGAGCCGTCGTAGCGGTCCGCCTCGTGCTGCTCGTTGCCGAAATACTTCACCGTCTCGAAGTTCAGCAGGCTGTCGATGGCGCGGGTGTTGGCGGTCTGGTCCTGCTCGTTCATCCGCCGGCGGAACTTCAGCCGCCACTCGGTCACGAACATCGTGAAGGCGATGTAGCCGGCGATCGTCACGAAGGTGACCACCGCGTACCAGACGTCGAAGAAGTACCAGAGGATGCCGCAGACCATGGCGATCTCGATCAGCGTCGGCAGGATGCTGAACAGCATGAACGAGAGCAGGAATTCGATGCCCTTCACCCCGCGCTCGATGGCCCGGGACAGGCCGCCGGTCTGGCGGTCCATGTGGAAGCGCAGGGACAGGGCGTGCAGGTGGCCGAAGGTCTTGAGCGCGACCGTGCGGATCGCCCGCTGCGCCACCCGGGCGAAGAAGAATTCCCGGAACTCCCCGAACGCCTGCTGGGCGACCCGCAGCAGGCCGTAGCCGATCACGATACCGATCAGCGCGGTGATGGCGAAATCGGTGCCGCCGGAGATCAGGTCGACCGCATCCTTGTACAGGATCGGCACGTAGACCGTCGCGATCTTGGCGATGACCAGGCACAGCACCGCGGCCACCACCCGCGCCCGGATGGCATTCTGGCCGGGCGGCCAGAGATACGGCATCAGCGTGCGAATTGTGTTCCAGTCGCCCTTCGCGTCAGGGCGGGCATGGGATCGGGGGGACATCGGAACTCCGGTCTGCGGTCGCCCTGACGATATGGGGCATCGGCGCACGCTCGACCAGGATTGTTTTCCGACTATCCTCGAAATAAACTAGATGACTGGTTAGGAGCGTGTCATGCGGCATGTCGGAATCTTCGAGGCGAAAACCCACCTGTCCCAGCTTCTGGACGCCGTCGAAGCCGGGGAGGAGATCGTCGTGACCCGGCGGGGCAAGCCGATCGCCCATATTGTCCCGGCCCCGGATGACCGGCGGGAGAAGGCGAAGGAAGCGGTCGCGCGGATCCGCGCGCTGCGAAAGGGCCTTACCCTGGACGGCGTGACGGTGAAGGAATTGATCGAGGACGGACGCACGTGACCGTCTGCGTCCTCGACGCGTCGGTTACCCTGACCTGGCTGCTTGACGACGAGATCGACCCGATCAGCGACGGATTGATGGACCGGGTCGCAACGGAAGGCGCCGTCGCGCCCGCGATCTGGCCGACAGAGGTGGCGAACGGCCTTCTTTCCGCCACGCGATGCGGGCGCATTCCGGCGGATCGCGCCAAGGGAATGCTGGAAACGCTGGTGGCATTCGATGTCCGGATCGAGCCCACCCCACTGGCCCGTCTCCACACCCGCATCTTCGCCCTGGCAACCGGCGCAAGGCTGACGGTCTACGACGCCTGCTACCTGGACCTCGCCCTCACCCAGTCGCTGCCGCTGGCCACCCTCGACCAGCAGCTCCGGCAGGCAGCCGAGGCGCTGAACGTCCCCGTGCTGCCCGCCCGCCCCTGAAGCTCAGCGCTTGGCGTAGAACGCCTTGACCGTCTCGACGATCCGGTCGACGTCCTCGGCCGAGATGTCCAGATGGGTGACCACCCGGATCTTCGCCGGACGCGGCGAGCCGAGCACGATGCCCTGCTCCTTCAGGAAGGCCCGCAGCGGCTCGACATCCTCGGCCCTGGGCTCGATGAACAGCATGTTGGTGTCGATATCGTCCACATCGACCTTCAGCGGCCCCGCCTCGGCCAGGCCCTGGGCCAGGCGCTTGGCATTGGCGTGGTCTTCGGCCAGACGGTCGACATGGTGTTCCAGGGCGTGCAGGCCGGCGGCGGCCAGGATGCCGGCCTGGCGCATGCCGCCGCCCAGCATCTTGCGCAGGCGCCGGGCCCGCTTGATGTAGTCGGCCGGGCCGCTCAGCACCGAACCGACCGGCGCGCCCAGGCCCTTGGACAGGCAGAGCGAGACCGTGTCGATCTTCGCCACCATGTCCTTGGCCTTCAGCCCCTGCTTGACCGCCGCGTTCATCAGCCGGGCGCCGTCGATATGCACCATCAGGCCGCGCGAATGGGCGGCGTCGGCGAGGGCGTCGATGCGGTCCTGGGCCTGCACATGGCCGGCGACCGTATTCTCCAGGGAGAGCAGCTTGGTCATCGGCTTGTGGACGTCGTCCGGCTTGATCGCGTCCAGCACCTGCTGCGGCTCCAGCCCACCTCCCGCGTCCGTGCGCAGCGGATAGGCCGCCACGCTGCCGAGCACGGCGGTGCCCATCGCCTCGTACTGGAACACGTGATAGCAGTCGCCGATGAGAAATTCCTCGCCGCGCCCGCAATGGGCGAGCACGCCGAGCAGGTTGGACTGGGTGCCGGAGGAGACGTAGAGCGCCGCCTCCTTGCCCATGATGCCGGCGACCTTGGCTTCCAGCGCCAGCACGGACGGGTCCTCGCCGAACACGTCGTCGCCGACATCGGCCTTGGCCATCGCCTCGCGCATCGCCGGGGTCGGCTGGGTGACCGTGTCGCTGCGCAGGTCCAGGGTACGGTTCGCGGAGACCGGGCGGAGGGCGGCGGCTGTCATGGAAGGCTCCTGGGATCGGGGCGGTTAGGAAGGTCTACACCGATACCCCGATCCGTCCGTGCCGCCAATACGGCGTCTCGCGCGATGTGCTCCGGTCAGCCGGCCCGCACCTCCGCCAGGAAACCGTTCACCTCGCGACTCAGCCGGTCCGACTGGTCGGCCAGCCCCGTGGCGGCGGTCTCGATCTGCCGCGCACCCTCGGCGGTCAGGCCGACGGACTGGTGCACGCCGGAGATGTTGGCGGACACGTCGCGCGTGCCGGCGGAAGCCTCTTCCACGTTGCGGGCGATCTCGTTGGTGGCCGCGCCCTGCTCCTCGACGGCCGCCGCCACCGCCGCGGCGATCTCGTTCATCCGGCCGATGGTCTGGGCGATATGGGAGATGGCGGAGGCCGCCTCGCCGGTACCGGACTGGATGCTGCCGATCTGCTGGCTGATCTCCTCCGTCGCCTTCGCGGTCTGCCCGGCCAGGGCCTTGACCTCCGACGCGACGACCGCGAAGCCCTTGCCGGCCTCGCCGGCCCGCGCGGCTTCGATGGTGGCGTTCAGCGCCAGCAGGTTGGTCTGCTCGGCAATGTCCTGGATCAGCGTGACCACGGTGCCGATGCGCTCGGCGGCCTCCGTCAGCCCCTTGACCATGGACACCGTCTGTTCGACCTCGCCCGCCGCCGCGCTCGCGATCTCCGAGGAATTCGACACCTGGCGCCGGATCTCCTCGATCGAGCTCGACAGCTCCTCGGCGGCGGAGGCCACCGTCTGCACATTCGCCGCCGCCTGATCGGCCGCCGCCGCGACGGAAGACGACTGGCTCCCGGCCTGATCGGTCGCCGCACTCATCGAGGTGGCCGACTCCTTGAGGCCGGCCGCCGCCTTGGCGACCGCCCGAACGACGTCGCCGACCCGGTCCTCGAAGGACTTGGCGACGGCCAGCATGTTCTCCTTGCGCTCGGCTTCCTGCCGCGCCTCGGCCTGCTTCTGCCGCTCGGCCGCCCGGTCCGCCTCGACCAGGTCGCCATGGAGCTTGACCAGGGAGGTTCCCACCGCGGCGAACTCGTCGCTGCGGCCGCTGTTGAGAAGCAGCGGCTCGCTCGACCGGCGCGATACCGTGTCGAGGTCGGCCAGCAGCTTGTCGATCGGCTCGCGGATCACCCGGAACATGTAGAAGGACAGAAGAATCGCCGCGAAGATCGCGACGGCAGCGGCGATGATCAGCATCTGGACCGAGCGGGCGACGTCGGAGCGCACCTTGCTCATATTCGCGACCGCCGCCGCGGTGGTCTCACCGCCCTTTCCTTCGATCAGACCGCTCAGAGTGTCGAGCGCGTCGGCCATGGTCGCCGCGGCCGCGTCGAACGAGCCCATCAGCTTGTTGCCGGCCGGCGCGCCGCCTTCGATATAGGCGTTCGCCATCCTCTCGCCCTCACCGTAGAACGGCGGCATCGCCTCCGAGGTCCGCTTCAGCGCGGCCACGACGTCCGTATAGCCTAGGTCGCGCGCCAGGGCCGTGGCCTCGGCGACGACGGTCTCGAAGGATTGTCGGTTGCTGCGCGCCTCGTCGAACCCGTCATTCAGCCCGTCCTGACCCCGCGTGGCCGAAATGTCGGTCAGCCACTGCTGCACCTGCACCACGTGGAACCGGACGTCCTTCACCAGCAGGTCCAGCGGCACGATCTTCGTGAACGCGGTGTTCACTTCGGCTTCCAGATTCTCCAGATGATTGAGATCTCTGGAGAGGGAGACCGCCTCGTAACCGATCGCGGCGACAAAAATGAGGATGATGCCCGCGAGGCATGCGGCCATTTTCTGACGGATGGTCATTGTCGGGAATTTTCCTGCTGGACCAGGGGAACGCCCTGGTTCGATGGCTGACGAAACGGCGGTGACGCTATCTGCGAATTCGGCCGTCAGCTACGCAGCAGAAGAATTAAACTTCTTTAAAATCTCGTGTTTTCGGGCCCAGTGTTTGCCCTATCGTCAAACAGGATTGAAATTCCCTTTAACCTGAACGCGCATAGATATACCCGCGCGCTCCACCACCCGGTGTGGGTCGTCCGCCCTATCCCGGAAGGGCGGTACGCCGGGCGCACCGCCCTTCCCTGTCGTCGTCAGCCGGCGCGGACTTCCGCCAGGAACCCGCTGACCTCGTCCTGAAGCCGTGTCGACTGGCCGGCGAGTTCGCCTGCCGCCCCTTCGATGCGATGGGCCACCGTGGCGGTCCGGCTCACGGCATCGCTCACCCCGACGATGTTCTTGGAGACGTTGCGCGTGCTGCCCGAGGCCTGATCGACATTGCGGGCGATCTCCTCGGTCGCAGCCCCCTGCTGCTCGACGGCGGCGGCCACGGCGGCGGCGATCTCGTTCATCCGGCCGATGGTTTCCGCGATCTGCGAGATGTGGCTGGATGCCTCGCCGGTGCCGCTCTGGATCTCGCCGACCTGGGTGCTGATCTCCTCGGTCGCCATGGCCGTCTGGCCCGCAAGCGCCTTCACCTCGCTGGCGACGACCGCAAAGCCCTTGCCTGCATCGCCGGCGCGGGCGGCCTCGATGGTCGCGTTGAGGGCCAGCAGATTGGTCTGGTCGGCGATCTCGTTGATCAGCCGGACCACGTCGCCGATCCGCATCGCCGCGTCGGCGAGGCCGCAGATCATCGCGACGATCTCCTGCACCTCGCCGGCGGCCGCGCCGGCGATCTCCGAGGAGGTGATCACCTGCCGGCGGATCTCCTTCACCGAACTGGACAGCTCCTCGGCGGCCGCGGCGACGGTGGAGACATTGCCCGCCGCCTGCTCGGCCGCGGTCGCCACGGTGGACGAGGTGCCCGCCGCCTCGTCGGCCGACGACGTCATGGAGGCGGAGGAGTCGCGCAGGTCGGTCGCAGCACTCGCCACGGCTTCCACGATCCGGCCGACCCGCTCCTCGAAGGCCCCGGCGACGGCGCGCAGGTTCTCGCGCCGCTCGTCTTCCAGACGGGCCTTGGCCGCGTCTTGCTCGGCGGCGATGCGGTCGGCCTCGACCAGGTCGCCGTGCAGGTGCGCGAGCGACCGGGCAACGGGACCGAACTCGTCCCGGCGGGACTCGGACAGCAGCAGCGGTTCGTCGGAGCGGCGCGACACCAGATCCAGGTCGTGCATCAGCTTGTCGATCGGGTCTCGGATCACCCGGAACATGTAGAAGGCGAGCAGCACCGCCACCACGAGCGCGATGCCGGCGGCGACCAGCAGGGACAGAATCGAGCGGCCGACATCGGCGCGCACGGCCGCCATCTCCGCGGTGGTGGCCTCCATGGCCGCGTTGGCCTCCTGCTTGATCTTGTTGTTCGCCAGACTGAACCCGCCGACCACGCCGCGCATCTTGTTCGCGGTTTCCGACGACACCCTCTCGCGCAGCACCGCCTCCAGGGAGGCGTGCACCGAGGCCAGGTTCTTGGCGATGTCCTCGAGGCCGGACTGTCCGGCCAATCTCTGGGCCGTCTCCAGCGCATCGGCGGCTTCGCGGCCGTTGTCGCGCACCGCGTCGGCGGCGACCTCGGTGCCCTGCGCGGCCGCGCGGCTGGCCCGGATGATGAGGAAATGCGCCTCCTTCATCATCAGCTGCAGCGGGACGAGCTTGCCGAAGCCGACTTCGACCTCGTTCTGCAGGCCGTCCAGCCGGTCGAAATCGCGGCGCAACGACAGCGCCTCATAGGCGATGGCAGCAATAAATATGCAAATGATGCCTGCGAGACACGCAGCCATTTTCTGACGGATATTCATGTAACGACGCCCCCAGCTACCGCTCGAATATCCGAGCCCGCAGTGATCTTCCTCAGCGAACGCTATCCGTAATTTTTCGGGGGAACCACTTAGTCATACAATAAAAATGGGTATTCGATTGCAGCCAGAAATCACAAATTTTTTAAGGTTTAATTGCCCCAAAACCCAAGCAGCGCGAACCGCCTGCCGAACGCGAAACGGCGGGCCCTAGGGGCCCGCCGTCCGTCATGCGTTCGATCGAAGGTCCGACCGCAGATCCGATCGAAGATCCGGGCGGATATCTGGGATTACTCGAACCACCAGCGCTCCATCCAGCGCTCGCCATCCAGATCCCAGTTCGACGCGAACTTGTCGTGGCCGATCTTGTCGGAGGTCGCGAAGACGTAGGAGGCGAACATCGGAATGATCACGCCGCCGTTCTCGTTCAGGATCACCTGCATCTCGTAGTACATCTCGCGGCGCTTGGACTCGTCGAGCTCCGCGCGGGCCTTGAGCAGCAGTTCGTCGAACCGCTCGTTGGACCAGAAGCTGTCGTTCCAGGCCACGCCGCTCTGGTAGGCCGTCGAGAACATCAGGTCCTCGATCGGACGCCCGCCCCAGTACACCGCGCAGAACGGCTTCTTCATCCACACGTCGGACCAGTAGCCGTCGTTCGGCTCACGGACCGGGGTGATGTTGATGCCGGCCGCCTTGGCCGAGTTCTGGTACAGGACCGCCGCGTCGACCGCGCCGCCGAAGGCCGCATCGGCAGCCGACTGGTTCACGGACAGGGAGTCCATGCCGGCCTGCTTCAGGTAGAACTTGGCCTTGTCCGGATCGTAGGAGGTCTGCGGCATCTCCTTGTTGAAGAAGCGCTGATTCGGGCCGATCGGCACGTCGTTGCCGACCGAGCCGTAGCCGAACAGGATCTTCTCGACCAGTTCCTCGCGGTTGACCGCGTGCTTCAGGGCGCGGCGGACGTTGACGTCGTTGTACGGCGCGGCCCGGCAATCCATCGTGAAGGTGTAGTGCTGGGTGCCGGCGACCGAGTTGATCTCGATGCCCGGCTTGCGGCCCAGCAGGCCGCTGGTCTTCAGGTCGAGACGGTCGATCGCGTGCACCTCGCCGGAGACCAGCGCGGTGGTGCGGGCGTTCAGGTCGACCAGGCAGTGCATCTCCACCGCGTCGAAATGGCCGCGGCTGTCGTCCCAGAACCCGTCATATCGCTCGAAGGTGGCGATCACGCCCGGATCGAACCGGGTCAGCTTGTAGGCGCCGCAGCCGATGCCCGACTTCCAGTCGAGCTTGCCGTCCTTGGCCGGGCCGATGGCCAGGTGATAGTCGCTGACCACAAAGGGGAAGTCGGCGTTGCCGCCGTCGAGAACGAAGGTGACGGTCGACGGGTTCTCGACCTTGATGTCCTTGATCGCCTTGACGATCGGACCGGCCGCCGAGGTCGACTGCTCGCCGCGGTGGTGATTGATCGCCGCCACCACGTCATCGGCGGTCAGCTCGCGGCCGTCGTGGAAGGTGACGCCCTTGCGCAGCTTGAAGGTCCAGGAGGACGCGTCCGCGGAGGCCTCCCAGCTCTCGGCGACGCCCGGCTTCACGTCGCCATCGGCGCCGATCTCGGTCAGATAGCCGTGGATGCCGAACAGCAGCGCCAGGGTGAAGCCGTTTTCCGAAAGTCCGGGGTCCAGCGTGTCGGACGTCCCGCCATGGGCCTTGCCCATCTTCATCGTGCCGCCCTTCTTCGGTGCGGCAGACGCACCGGCGAGCGGAAGGCCAGCCGCGATACCAGCGACGGCCGTGGTTTGCATGAACCGGCGGCGATTGAAGGCGCCGCTCAAAATCTTGGTCATGTGGTATCCCCTCTTGTGAAGCCCAATCCAACGGTGCCCCAAGGCTGGTGCGCGACCTCCGGACTCAACAGGTCCCACTCCCCGGAACCCAAAGCAGACGCACAACAGCCAAACTGCCCTATCGGCAAGGCCACCGTTTTCGGCATGGCCGGCTTATAGCATCCCGTTCCCGCAATCGCACCCCAAGGGACCGGAAGCGTATTCGGTGCATCAACCCTGCGTGGAGTCAACTAAACCGACCCACGCGTGTTCCGGCCGCATTTTCCTTTCGTCAGCCCAGGCGTTCCGCCACACTGCGCGCACGGGACGCGAGGCGTCGCGCCCGTCGCAGACCCACATACCGATACCAATGGAGAGATACCATATGGCACAGGTCCTGGAGCCCGTGGCCGAATCCACCGGTCTTCCCGGCACGCCAGACTTCGACAGCTATCCCATCCAGCACTGGCCCACCGCCGCCCGGGCGGCCGGGGGCGGCGTCGAGGTGGAATGGGACGACGGCAGCCGAAGCAAGTTTCACCCGATGGTCCTGCGCGAGAATTCGCCGGACCCCGAGACCACCCACCCGGTGACCCGCGAACAGGCGCGGATGCTGACCAAATTCCCGGCCGATCTGGCGGCGCTGGAGGCGACGATCGACCCGGCCGGCGCGCTCGCGGTGCGCTGGTCCGACGGCACCTCCAGCCGCTTCCACCCCGGCTGGCTCTACGCCTACCGGCCCGGCCAGCCGAGCCGCGACGAGGACCTGCCGGAGCGGGTGATCTGGGGCGGCGATCTGGACGTCTCGGCGGTGCGGGTCGACGGCTCCAACATCCTGGAGGACGAGGACCAGCTCGCCAGATGGTGCGAGGCGCTGCACGTCTACGGCTTCGCGATCCTGGAGAATGTCGGCACCGACCGGTCGGTGGTCGAGACGATCCCCGCCCTGCTTGGCCCGCTACGCGACAACAATTTCGGCCGCACCTTCGACGTGGTGACCAAGCCGGACGCGGATTCCAACGCCTACACGTCCATGGGCCTGCCGCTGCATGTGGATCTGGCGACCCGCGAATACATGCCGGGCTTGCAGTTCCTGCACTGCATCCAGAACGACTCCACCGGCGGCGAGAGCATGCTGGCGGACTCGTTCTTCGTCGTGGAGAAGCTGCGCCGCGAGGCGCCGGAGCTGTACGAGGCGCTGTCGACCACGCCGATGACCTCGGCCAACAAGGCGGTGAATACCGACTACCGCTGGACCGTGCCGATGATCCATCTGGACCCGGCCACCGGCGAGCCGAAGGAGGTGCGCTGGAGCCCGTGGCTGCGTGCGCCGCTCACCGCCGATTTCGACACCGCCGACAAGGTCTACAAGGGCCTGCGCCGGCTGTTCGAGATGGGCGAGAGCCTGGACAATTCGGTGAATGTGCGCCTGAAGGCCGGCGAGATGCTGGGCTTCGACAACCGGCGGGTGCTGCACGGCCGCACCGCCTTCGACCCGAGCACCGGCGGGCGGGCGCTGCGCGGCTGCTACGTGGAGCGCGAGGAGTTGTGGTCGCGGTTGCGGATCATCGCCCGGCACAAGCGGGCGCGGCTGGTCTCCAACTGACGGCCCGCTGACAGAGGCCCGGACCCAACGGTCCGGGCCTTTTTCTTAGATGTGCAGTGCGTGACCCAAGGTCCGCAGGGCGGCCTCGTGGAACGCCTCGCCGTGGGTCGGGTGGGCGTGGATCGTGCCCGCGACATCCTCCAGCCGCGCGCCCATCTCCAGCGCCAACGCGAAGCCCGCCGCCATCTCCGAGACATGGGCGCCGACCGCCTGCACGCCGAGCAGCAGGTGGTTGTCCTCGCGCGCGACCACCCGCACGAAGCCGTCCTCCCGCGCCGTCGTCATCGCCCGGCCGTTGGCCTGGAACGGGAACAGCTTGGAGATCGTCTTGTGGCCGTCCGCCTCCGCCTCGGCCGGGCTGAGACCGACGGTGACGATCTCGGGATCGGTGAAGCAGATGGCGGGGATCGCCACCTTGTCCCAGGAGCGGCGCTCGCCGGCCAGGATGTCCGCCACCATCTCGCCCTGAGCCATGGCCCGGTGCGCCAGCATCGGCTCGCCCGAGACGTCGCCGATGGCATAGACGCCGCGCATGGAGGTTCGGCAGCGGTCGTCGATCCGGATGAACCGGCCGGAGCGGTCGAGATCCAGCTCCTCCAGCCCGTAGCCCTCGGTCTTCGGGCGGCGCCCGACCGTGACCAGCACCTTGTCGGCAGCAACGGTCTTGGACTCCCCGCCGTGGTCGACTTTCAGCCCCTTCTTGTCGATCCCGCCGGCCTTGGCACCGGTCAGCACAGTGACGCCCAACTCTTCCAGCCGCGCCAGCACCGGCCGTACCAGTTCGGCATCGTAGAGCGGCAGCACATGGTCGGCCGCTTCCACCACCGTCACCCGGCAGCCGAGCTTGGCGAAGGCGGTGCCCAGCTCGAGCCCGATATAGCCGCCGCCGACAACCGCCATGGAGCGCGGCACCTCCTTGAGCGCCAGCGCGCCGGTGGACGACATCACCCGGTCGCCGAAGGGCAGATCCGGCAGCTCGACCGGCTCCGAGCCGGTGGCGATGACCACGCTCTCGGCGCGGATCGTCTGGGTGCCGGTATCGGTGGCGACCTCCACGGTCTTGCCATCGACGAACTTGGCCCAGCCGCGGATCGACTTCACGCCGGCCTTCTTCAGCAGCCCGCCGACGCCCATGTTCAGCCGTTCGACGATGCCGTCCTTCCAGGCGATGGTCTTGGCGAAATCGATCTTCGGTGCCGATGCCGACAGACCGAAGGGCGTATTGCCCGCCGCCGCCTCGTCCAGTTTGTGGAACTCGTCGGCGGCGTGGATCAGCGCCTTGGACGGGATACAGCCGACATTGAGGCAGGTGCCGCCCAGCGGCGCGCCGTCCACGATGACCGTATCCAGGCCGAGCTGGCCGGCGCGGATGGCGCAGACATAGCCGCCGGGTCCGGCGCCGATGACGAGAACCTTGCAGCTGATATCGCGCATCGCTCAGTCCTCCACGAACAGGGTGGCCGGGTTTTCGAGCTGCCGACGGATCGCCTGCACGAAGACCGCCGCGTCCCAGCCGTCGATGACCCGGTGATCGAAACTGGAGGACAGGTTCATCATCTTGCGCGGCACGAACTGAGTGCCGTCCCAGACCGGGCGCATCTGCATCTTGTTCACGCCGACGATGGCGACCTCCGGCCGGTTGATGATCGGCGTGGTGGCGATGCCGCCCAGCGCCCCCAGCGAGGTAATGGTGATGGTCGAGCCGGACAGCTCGTCCCGGCTCGCCGACCCGGTGCGCGCGGCCTCGGCTAGGCGAGTGACCTCGGCGGCGCTGTCCCACAGCCCGCGCGCCTCCACATGGCGCACCACCGGAACCATCAGGCCGCCCGGCGCCTGGGTGGCGATGCCGATATGCACGCCGCCATACTGGTGGATGACGCCCGCATCGTCGTCGTAATGGGCGTTCATCGCCGGTTGCTTGGCGATGGCGTTGACCATGGCCCGCATCAGGAACGGCAGCAGGGTGAGCTTCGGCCGCTCGCCGGCATGTTCCTTGTTCAGGGTCTCGCGCAGCCGCTCCAGCTCGGTCATGTCGATCTCGTCGACATAGGTGATATGGGCGACATGGGCGTTGGCCTCGGCCATGCGTTCGGCGATGCGGCGGCGCAGGCCGACGACTTTGATCTCCTCCACCGCGCTGTTGGCCACACGGCCGCCGCCGCTGCGGGCCTCGCCCGAGCCGCTGAACCAGAGGTCCAGGTCCTCATGGGTGATGCGGCCGGCGGGACCGGTGCCGCGCACCTGGCGCAGGTCGACCCCGCCCTCCTTCGCCCGACGACGGACGGACGGAGCCGCGATCGGCCGGTCGTGCTCGCCACGGGCCGGTCCGCCGGTGGCGACCGGGGCGGGCTTGGCAGGTTTCTTCGGTTCCGGCTTCTCGGCTTTCTTCTCGGATGCCGGTTTCGGCTCCGGCTTCTCGTCGGACGGCTCGTCGTCGGTTTCAACCGGCAGCGGTGCCGCTTCCTTCGCCTCGGGTTCCGGCGCGGTGTTGCCGTCGCCATCGACCTCCAGCGTCACCAGCGGCGCGCCGACGGAGAGCACCTCGCCGACCTCGCCGCCCAGCGACTGGACGGTCCCGGCGACGGGAGACGGGATCTCCACGGCGGCCTTGTCGGTCATCACCGTGGCGAGGATATCGTCCTCCTGCACGATGGTGCCGACTTCCACGTTCCATTCGGTGAGTTCGGCCTCCGCGACCCCTTCGCCGACATCCGGAAGCTTGACGGTGTGGGTGCCCATCTCAGACCTCCAGAACTTCTTGCAGGGCGCGGCCGATGCGATCCGGTCCGGGGAAATAATCCCATTCCTGGGCATGCGGGTACGGCGTGTCCCAACCGGCGACCCGGCGCACGGGGGCTTCCAGATGGAAGAAGCACTCGTCCTGCACCAGGGCGGCCAGCTCGGCGCCGAAGCCGGAGGTCAGGGTCGCCTCGTGGACCACGACGCAGCGCCCGGTCTTCAGCACCGACTGTCTGATGGTCTCCAGATCCAGCGGCACCAGGGTGCGCAGGTCGATGATCTCGGCATCCACCCCCGCCGCCTCGGCCGCCGCCAGGCTGACATGCACCATGGTGCCGTAGCTCAGCATGGTGACCGCCTTGCCCTCGCGGACCACCTTGGCCTTGCCGAGCGGCACGGTGTAGTGGCCGTCCGGCACCTCGCCCAGCTCGGAGCTGGACCAGGGCTTGACCGGCCGGTCGTGATAGCCGTCGAACGGACCGTTATAGAGCCGCTTGGGCTCCAGGAAGATCACCGGGTCGTCATCCTCGATGGCGGCGATCAACAGGCCCTTGGCGTCGTACGGATTGGACGGCACCACCGTTTTCAGCCCGGCCACGTGGGTGAACAGCGCTTCCGGCGACTGGCTGTGGGTCTGGCCGCCGAAGATGCCGCCGCCGGTCGGCATGCGCACCACCATGGAGGCGGTGAACTGGCCGTTGGAGCGGTAGCGGATGCGGGCCGCCTCCGACACGATCTGGTCATAGGCCGGATAGACGTAGTCGGCGAACTGGATCTCCACACAGGGCCGCAGCCCGTAGCCCGCCATGCCGATGGCGGCGCCGACGATGCCGGCCTCGCTGATCGGCGTGTCGAAGCAGCGCGACGGCCCGTATTTCTTCTGCAGCCCGGCGGTGCAGCGGAACACGCCGCCGAAGAAGCCGACATCCTCACCGAACACCACCACGTCGTCGTCGCGCTCCATGGACACGTCCATGGCGTCGCGGATCGCCTCGATCATCGTGCGCCGTGTCATGCTCAGTACCCCGCCTGCTGGCGCTGGCGCCGCAGATGCGGCGGCATCTCCGCATAGACGCCCTCGAACATGTCGCGCACCGAGGGGTGCTGACCGGAATGCAGGGTGCCGTGCTTCTCGGCTTCCTTCTGAGCGGTGATGATCTCGTCGCGGATCTGGGCCTCGGCCTGGGTATGGCGCTCGTCGGACCACTCACCGAGCTCGATCAGGTGGTTCTTCAGCCGCATCACCGGATCGCCGAGCGGCCAGGCATCGCTCTCGGTCTTCGGACGGTAGGCCGCCGGATCGTCGGAGGTGGAATGGCCGCCGACCCGGTAGGTCACATGCTCGATCAGGGTCGGGCCCAGGTTGCGCCGCGCCCGTTCGATGGCCCATTTGGCCACGGCGTAGACCGCCAGATAGTCGTTGCCGTCGACCCGCAGGGACGGAATGCCGAAGCCGAGACCGCGCGCCGCGAAGGTGCCCGATCCGCCGCGGGCGATGCCCTGGAAGGTGGAGATGGCCCACTGGTTGTTGACGATGTTGAGGACCACCGGCGCCTTGTAGGTCGAGGCGAAGACCAGGCCCGCGTGGAAATCGGACTCGGCGGTGGAGCCGTCGCCGATCCATGCCGCCGAAATCTTGCTGTCGCCCTTGATCGCCGAGGCCATGCCCCAGCCGACCGCCTGGATGAACTGGGTCGCGAGGTTGCCGGAGATCGAATAGAAGCCGTGGTCCCGCGAGGAATACATGATCGGGAGCTGGCGGCCCTTCAGCGGATCTTTCTCGTTGGAATAGATCTGGTTCATCATGTCGACCAGCGGATAGCCGGCCGCGATCAGCAGCCCCGCCTGACGGTAGGTCGGGAAGTTCATGTCGCCGGGGCTGAGCGCCTTCTGGAACGCGCAGGCGATCGCCTCCTCCCCCAGATTCTGCATGTAGAACGACGTCTTGCCCTGACGCTGGGCGATCATCATGCGGGCGTCGAAGGCCCGCAGGGTCATCATATGCTTGAGGCCCTCGCGCAGTTCCTCCGCCGACAGCAGCCCGGCCCACGGGCCGACCGCCACCGCATCACGGTTCAGCACGCGGATGATGGAGAAGGCCATGTCGCGGATGTCGTCCGGCGCCACGTCCACCGGCGGACGCGGCACCTGACCGGCGCGGGCGATGGTGACGTTGGAGAAGTCGGGCGTGTCCCCCGGACGCACGGCGGGCTCCGGCACATGCAGGCTAAGCGTCGGCCCGGTCTCGGTTTCCTCGCTCATGCTCCCTCCTCTACGCGGCCTCTGCAGGGTCAACAGGTCCGGACCGCCTCAGTTCCCTCATGTGTCCCCTGCGGCAGGAAATTCGAGGGTCGGTTCCCACCGGACCAAAGTCTTATTTTGCAAATGTGCCGCATTGAATAGGATAGATATCAAAATCATTTTGCAATTTCGCCCATATCGGAGACGCCACATGAACTGGCCCACATGAACTGGGACGACCTGAAGCTGTTCCTCGCCATCGGCCGCCAGGGCAAGCTGACCGCCGCGTCGCGCCGGCTCGGGCTGGACGTGGCGACCCTCAGTCGGCGAATGACCGGTCTGGAGCACAGCCTGGAGACCAAGCTGTTCGAGCGCAGCCCCAAAGGCTATGCGCTGAGCGAGGCCGGCCACGCCCTGATGCGCCACGCCGAGGCGATGGAACTGGCGGCCGAGGCGGCGCGCGAACAGGTCGGGCAAGCCACCGAAACCCTGAGCGGGGCGGTGCGGATCGGCGTGCCGGAGGGAGTGGCGAATTTCCTGCTCTCCGACCTTTGCATCGAGCTGTGCAACGGCAATCCGGATCTGGACATGGAGGTGGTCGCCCTGCCCCGGGTGTTCAGCCTGTCCCAGCGCGAGGCCGACCTCGCCATCGCCGTCTCGCCGCCGCCCAGCGGCCGGCTGACCGTGCAGAAGATCGCCGACTACCAGCTCCGCCTCTACGCTACCGATGCCGTCATCGCCCGGCATGACGGTTTCAAGCGCGATTGGGAACTGCGGCAGGCACGCTGGATCGGCTACATCTCAGACCTCGTATTCGATCCGTCGCTCGACTATATCCCGCACGTGGTGAGCGACGTCCGCCCGGCGCTGACCTCCACCAGCCTGCTGATCCAGCTGCGCTGGCTGCTGGCCGGCGCGGGGGTCTGCATCCTGCCGGACTTCATCGCCCGGGCGTATCCGGGGCTGAAGCCGGTGCGCGGCGACGCCATCGCGCTGAAGCGGTCGTTCTACCTGATCAGACACGAGACCGACGTGCGGCTGAAGCGGGTGTCCGCCGTGGCCGACCGGATCGTCAGCGGCGTGCGCGAGCGGGTGATGTCACCCGCCTGAGAACCAGGAGCGGAACCAGGCCAGGGCGCGCTCCACATCCTGGGGGGCCGCCCGGTCGCTCCACACGAACCACCAGCCCCAGTCCGGCCGCACCATCTCCGGGCCGACCGGGACGATCACGCCGCTCTCCAGCATCTCGTCTATCAGCGGCCGCCAGCCGAGCCCGATCCCGGTGCCGGCCATCACCTCCGACATCACCAGCGGATAATGGTTCAGCCGCACCCGGGCCGGCGGCGGCGTTCGGCGGACGCCGGCGAGGCGGAACCACTGGGCCCAGGTCATCCACGGCCGGTCGCCCTCGTCCATGTGGATCAGCGTGGCGTCGACCAGATCCTCCGGGCGCAGGGACAGCAGTTCTGGGCGCGCCTCGGCCAGCCGCCAGCCGACCACCGGCATCACCGTCTCCTCCGCCAGCAGCACGGCGTTCGCCCCCAGACCGTCGCGATAGCCGTGGCGCACGCCGATATCGAACTCGGTGCGGTCGAACTCGGCCGAACGGTCGGCGATGGACAGGCTGATCGACCGGCCGCCCAACGCCTCGCGCAGCCCTTCCAACCGGGGCAGCAGCCATTGCTGGCCGAAGCCGGAATGGGTGGAGACCGCCAGCGCCGCCCCCTCCTCCGCCGCGCGCAGACTGTCGACCACCGCCGCGATATCGCCGAAGCCGGCATTCACCGCCTGCCAGAGCCGCAGCCCCGGCTCGGTCAGGGAGACCCGGTTATGGGCACGCTGGAACAGCGCCTGGCCGACCGCCGCCTCCAGCCCGCGGATATGCCGGGTGACCGCCGGCTGGCTGATCCGCAGCTCGCGGGCCGCCCGGCTGAAGCCGCCGAGCCGGCCGGCCGCCTCGAACACCGCGAGCGCGTTCAGCGACGGCAGCCTGTGACGCATCTCAGTCATAATGTCAGATTATAGGAGATATCGGGATTTGATGTCTGTAACGCATTCGGAATCAAAGGAAGACTCCGCTCCACTGCGACTGACCGACGGGACGGAACGATGACTTCCTGCACCTTGGATCCGGCCACCGGCCATCTCTGGCTCGAACAGGGCGGGCGCCGCGCCACGCTGGTGCCGCTCTGGCTGCGGGAGCGCAGCGAGGCGCCGGACCAGATGGACCTGAACAGCCATCAGCGCACCTACGATCCGACCCGGCTACCGGCCGACCTGAGGATCGTCGAGGCGTCGAGCGACACCGCCGGCGTGACCCTCGATTTCTCTGACGGGCACCGCTGCCGCTTCGATCTCGACTGGCTGGCGGTGGAGGCCGGGCTCGCCCCCGACCCGGCGGCCCTGCCCGAACCCGCCGCCTGGACGGCGGACACCATCGTCCCGCCCTCGGCCTCCTGGTCCGCGCTGGAGGATTCGGCGGCGACACACGGCCTGCTCGACGGATTCTTCACCAGCGGTTTCGCGATCCTGCGCGATACGCCGACGGACCCGGACAGCCTGCTCGCCATCGCCCGGCGTTTCGGGCCGATCCGCGAGACCAACTGGGGCGTGCTGTTCAACGTGCGCACCGAGGCCCAGGCGACCGACCTCGCCTATACCGGCCTGGCGCTGACCGCCCATTCCGACAATCCCTACCGCCGCGCGGTCCCGGCGATCCAGTTCCTGCACTGCCTGGAGAACGGTGCGACCGGCGGCGACAGCACCCTGGCGGACGGCATCGCCATCGCCGCCGCGCTGAAGCGGGACGCGCCCGACGCCTATGAAGTGCTGACCCGGCTGCCGGTCTCGTTCCGCTACCGCTCGGCCGACGTGGACGACCGGGCGACCGCCCCGATGATCGCGCTCGATGCCGACGGCCGCCTGCGGGCCATCCGGCTCTCCACCCGGCTCGACTTTCCGCCGGCCGCCCATCCCGACGTGCTCGAGCTGTTCTTCGAGGGCCGCCGGCGGCTGGCCGCCTATGCCGAGGACCCGGCCTTCCAGATCCGCTTCAAGCTCGCCCCCGGCGACTGCCTGATGATGGACAACCACCGCACTCTGCACGGCCGCACCGCCTTCGCCGAGGACGGGACCCGGTTCCTGCAAGGCTGCTACATCGATTATGACGGGCCGGAATGCCTGTACTGGCTGCACGCCCGGCGCCGGGCGGACGGTGCGGGCGCCATCGCCGCCTGACCCTGCCGAGCCCGACATCTCCGAACTTGCGTCCCCGGCGCGACGGGCCCATGTCGACAAGGGCAGCGGCAATCTCCGCTGTTCCGCTCACCACTGCCAGGAGCCCGAGATGGCGACCGCCTCCCACGTGGTCGAGGACCAGAGCGCGGTCTTCGACGTCCTCGCCGACCCCGCCACCCATGCCGGTGCCGACGATGTCCAACGCATCGATACCCATGGGGCCGCGGTGTTCCTGGCCGGGGACGATGCCTACAAGGTGAAGCGGGCGGTGAAGTTCCCGTTCATGGACTTCTCCACCCTAGACAAGCGCAAGACCGCCTGCGAGGCCGAGATCGCCGTCAACCGGCCGAACGCGCCCGACATCTATCTCGGCGCGGTGCCGATCACCCGCGATGGCGACGGCCTGGCGATCGACGGCACGGGCGAACCGGTGGAGTGGGCCGTCCATATGCGCCGCTTCGACGTGGACATGACCCTGGACCGGATCGCCGAGCGTGACGGCCTCTCCGACGGCCTCCTGCGCCGCACGGCCGCCGCCATCGTCGCCTCCCACAAACGGGCGCCGCTGCGCGAGGGCACCGGCTTCGCCAAGGCGCTTGAGGAGATCGTCCGCAGCAACGGCCGCAGCCTCAAGGAAACGCCGGAGATCTTCGACGCGTTCCGGGCGGAGAACCTGACCCGCCGCTCCCAGGAGGTCCTGAAATCCGTCACCTCCGCCCTGGATGCCCGGGAGCGCCAGGGCCGGGTGCGGCGCTGTCACGGCGACCTGCATCTGCGCAACATCGTGCTGCTCGGCGAGACCCCCACCCTGTTCGACGCCATCGAGTTCGACGAGGCGCTCGCCACCACCGACGTGCTTTACGACCTCGCCTTCCTGCTGATGGATCTGGGCGAGCGCGGGCTGAAACGGGAAGCCAACCTGATCCTGAACCGCTACCTGGCCGAGGACCGCGACCCGAACCAGATCGCCGGCCTCGCCGCCATGCCGCTGTTCGTCAGCGTTCGGGCGGTGATCCGGGCCAAGGTGATCGCCGCCTCGGTGGAGAGCGCGGCCGACGACAAGAGGGCCGGGCTGGCGGCCGAAGCCCAGCGCTATTTCGACTTCGCCGAGGCGGTGCTTGTGCCCTATCCGCCGCGGCTGATCGCCGTGGGCGGGCTGTCGGGCACCGGCAAGAGCACGCTGGCCGCCGAGCTGGCGGGCGACCTCACCCCCTTCCCCGGGGCGATCCACCTGCGCAGCGACATCATCCGCAAACGGCTGATGGGCGTGGGCGAGCACGAGAAGCTGGACGATGACGGCTACACCCAGGACGTCACCCGACAGGTCTACGACGCACTGCTGCAGGAGGCGGAAGCCGCCCTGCGCGCCGGGCAGAGCGTGGTGGTCGACGCGGTGAACCAGCGGTTGGAGGAGCGCGAGGCCCTGGCCGATCTCGCCGCCGACCTGGACGTGGACTTCACCGGTCTGTGGCTGGAGGCGCCGACCGACACCCTGGTGGCCCGCGCCGACAGCCGGGCGCGCGACGCGTCGGACGCCGACGGGTCGGTGGTGGCGTCCCAGGCGGAGCGGGATCTGGGATACCTCGACTGGTACCGGATCGACGCCGGCGGCGGCCCGGAACAGACCCTGGCCGCGGCGCGGGCGGCGGTGGGCGTTTAGGCTGCCTTACTCCCTGCAACACTCCCCGGATTTATTCCGGGGCAAGGCGTCAGCTTGGCATCTGATGCAACCGAGATATCTGGCGCCGACGCGATCCCCAGCCTCACCCCGGAATAAATCCGGGGAGTGGTTCCTTCCGTTGGCCACCACCACTCCTTCCTCTTAATCGTCATCCCGAACTTGTTTCGGGACCTAACAGGCAACCGGGGACGGAAGAGGTCCCGAAACAAGTTCGGGATGACGTTAAGGAAAGTGCAGTCAGCCCCTATCCCCGCGCGTCGATCAGCTCGTACATCGCTTCCAGCGCCGTCACGTATCCCCGCGCGCCGAGGCCCTCGGCCAGGCACGAGGCCGGGCAGTGTGAGCGGGGGGCAGGCTAAAACGAGTTCAGCACACGGGACTCGCGGCACCGTTCTTTGTCCCCCTCTCACCAGACACTTCCCGGATTTATTCCGGGGCAACGCTGGGACTTCGCTGACGCTCGTTATCGCTGAACCACGTCCCCTCATGCGGACGCCTTGCCCCGGAATGAATCCGGGGAGTGGGTCCCTCCGTTGGCCACCATCACTCCTTTCCCTTAAGGGAAGTGCAGTCAGCCCCAGCCCCTACCCCCGCGCGTCGATCAGCTCGTACATCGCCTCCAGCGCCGTCACGTAGCCCCGCGCGCCGAGGCCGGCGATCACGGCGGTGACCGCCTTCGACAGGATGGAATGGCGGTGGTCCTCGTCGCGGGCGTGGATGTTGGAGATGTGCAGCTCGATCACCGGGCCGCCGTAGATCTTCAGCGCGTCCTGGATCGCCACCGAATAGAAGCTGTAGGCGGCCGGGTTGAGGATCACCCCGTCGGCCACGCCCCGCGCGGCCTGCAGCATGTCGACGATCTCGCCCTCGATATTGGACTGCTTGAACTCAAGCGGCCCGCGCGCCGCCTCGCGGCACCAGCCCTCGATCTGGGCGAGGGTCGTGTTGCCGTAGATCTCCGGTTCGCGGATGCCCAGTGTGTTCAGGTTCGGGCCGTTGATGATGTGGACGACGGGCTCAGACATCGGTTTCCTCCCAGATTTTCGTTGATTAGCGCCGGCCCGCGGCGTGGCGGGCGGCGAGATAGGCGAAGGCGATGGCCGGGCCGAGATTGATCCCCGGGGCCGGATAGACCCCACCCATCACCGAATGCATGTCGTTGCCGCAGGCATAGAGCCCGTCCAGCGGCGCTCCTTCCGCGCCCAGCACGCGGGCCTCGGTATCGGTCTCCAGCCCGATGGCCGAGCCGATGTCCCCCGGCCACAGCCGGATCGCGTAGAAGGGCGGGGTGCGGATCGGCCCGAGGGTCGGGTTCGGCCCGTGCTTCGGATCGCCATTGGCCCGCTGATAGACCGTGGTGCCGCGCCGGAAGTCGGTGTCCTCGCCGGTCTCGGCGAAGCGGTTCATGCGGTCGACCGTCTCGGCCAGACCGGCCGGGTCGATCTCCAGCATCGCGGCCAGTTCCTCCAGGCTGTCGGCCCGCACCAGGTAGCCGTCGGCCAGGAATGGGACCGGTCCGCGCCCGCCCGGATGCACCATACCGAGCCCGTATTTCCGCAAGGCGTCGGCATCGCAGATCTCGAAGGCCGGAATGGTCGAGCCGTCCCTGTTCGCGGCGTACATGGCGGCGACGAACTGGTGATAGGACAGGCTTTCGTTGACGAAGCGCCGCCCGTCGCGCCCGACCGAGACGATCCCCGGCTTGGAGCGGTCGAGGACGAAATGCGGAAAGACCGCCATGGAGCCGTCGCGCCGCTTGCGTCGGGAGACCGGCGCCCAGAACACCGGCTGCTCCGCGCCCTCGCCATAGCGGGCGCCGAGCGCCAGGGCGATGTCGTGCAGCGCGCCCGTATTCCCGGGGGCGGCCGGGCTGTATTCCGGCAGCGGATCGGGCAGGAACTCGGCCCGCCGCGTGGGGTGGCGGGCGAAGCCGCCGGACGCCAGGATCACCCCGCCGGTCGCCGTCAGCACCTCCTCGCGGCCGCCGCGCTTCACCGTGACCGTTCGGGCCGCACCGTCCCCGGCGATATCCGTCACCTCCGCCTCGGTCGCCACCGTGACGCCGGCATCCAGCGCCGCGCGCAGCAGCCTTCCGATCAGCGCATTGCCCATCACCAGCCGGGCACCGCGCCCATGGCGCAGCCGGTCGACCGCGTAGCCGCCGAGCATCCGCGCAACATGACCGAAGGATGTGCGGGACTTCGTGACGTTCATCAGGTGGCCGATATCGTCGCGGTCGACCATCATCCCGCCGAGCAGGGTGAACTCCGGGATCGGCGGCCGCAGCTTGCGCAGGGCCCGACCCAGGGTGCCGCCGTCGAAGGGCAGCGCCTCCAGCGCGCGGCCGCCGGAGACCGACCCCTCGAGCTCGTAGAGATAGTCCGGATGAAACGGCCGGGCGCGGAACCGCACCACCGTCGCCTCCTCCAGGCGCCGCACGGCCTGCGGTCCGGCCTCCAGGAACGCCTGGCGCATCGCCCGCGGCGCCCGGTTGCCGATCGCGGCGTCGAGGAAGGCGAGCGCCTTGTCCGGGCTGTCCTCGTTGCCGCCGGCATCGGCGTGGCGGGTGCTCGGAATCCAGACCGTCCCGGCCGACAGGGCCGAGGTACCCCCGACATACTCGGAGCGCTCGAGCAGCAGGGTCCGCGCCCCCTCCAGGCCGGCGAAGACGGACGCCGCCAGCCCGGCCGCCCCGCCGCCGAGCACGATGACGTCCCAGTCGCGGTCGAGGGGATCGGCGGGCGACGGCAGCAATCGGGACATGGGGGGATCACGCATCGGACTGAGGGAATGCCAGCCTATCCCACCGTGCCGGGTTTTCAATTCAAGACCCCAGTTCCACCCTGGATCGCCCGCGGTGTAGGCTGACGTAAAACGGGAGGAACCAATGGACGACCTCAAGGTCGCCGTGATCGGCGCGGGCGTGATCGGCCGCACCCATATCGACACGCTGTCGAAGGCAAAGGGCGTCGGCCTGTCGGCCATCGTCGATCCGACGCCCGCCGCCCGGGACCTGGCGGCCCGGCATCAGGTGCCGCATTTCGCCGATCTCGACGCCCTGCTGGCGGCCGGGATCTGCGAGGCGGCCATCGTGGCGTCGCCCAACGACACCCATGTGCCGATCGCCGGCCGGCTGCTCGACGCCGGCCTGCCGATCCTGCTGGAGAAGCCGGTCGCCAGTTCCCTGTCGGAGGCGGCAACGCTGGGCGAAGTCGCGGCGCGGACCGGCGTGCCGGTGCTGGTCGGCCATCACCGCCGGCACAATCCGCTGATCAAGACCGCCAAACGAGCGATCACCGACGGCGCCATCGGCCCCCTGGTGATGGCGACGGTGACCTGCGCCATGCTGAAGCAGCCGGACTATTTCGACGTGGCCTGGCGCCGCGACCCCGCCCAGGGCGGCCCGCTGCTGATCAACGCGATCCACGACATCGACCTGCTGCGCCATTTCTTCGGCGAGATCGCGACGGTCCAGGGCACCCACTCGAACGCGACCCGCGGTCTGGCGGTGGAGGACACGACGGCGGCGATCCTGACCTTCGAGCAGGGCGGGCTCGCAACCATCGCCCTGTCGGACGCGGCGGTCGGCCCCTGGTCCTGGGAGGTGTCGTCGGGCGAGAATCCGGGCCGGTTCCCCAAGCACGATCACATCACCCATCTGTATTCCGGGCGCGAGGGGGGCTTGAGCCTGCCGGACCTGTCGCTGTGGACCTACGAGCCCGGCGGAAACTGGACGCATCCGCTCACCCAGCGGCGTCTGGAGGCCGGAAAAGAGGATACCTACGTCGCCCAGGCGGAACATTTTTGTGCCGTCGTGCGGGGTGAGGTGACACCTTTGGTCACCTGCCAGGACGGCATCGCGAACATGCAGGTGGTCGCCGCCATCAAACGCTCGGCCGCCACCGGACAGGTGGTGCGCCTGCAGGAGACCGCGCCATGACCGGCAAGCGCCTGTATTCGCTCGGCTATCTCACCGGCAACGGCGTCGATCCGGTGACGGCGGTCAAGATCGCCGCCGAGCACGGCTACGACATGGTCAGCTTCCGCCTGCTGCCCGCCGCGGGCGAGACCCTGCACCCGCTGCTCGACGACGACACCCTCCTCGCCGACGTGAAAGCGGCGATGCGCGACACCGGCGTGACCATGGCCGATGCCGAGATGATCCGCCTGAAGCCGGACACGGATTTGGACAGTGTCACCCCGTTCCTCGACCGGATCTCCGAGCTCGGCGCCCGCCACGTGCTGGTCGCCATCGACGACACCGACCCGGCGCGGACCCAGGACAATTACACGGCCCTCTGTCACCGTCTGGGCGACTACCGGCTGACCGCCGACCTGGAGTTCATGCCCTGGACCGGCTGCAAGGACCTGGGCTCGGCCCGCAGGCTGGTGGAGGCGGCCGACCATCCGAGTGCCGCCGTGCTGTTCGACACCCTCCATTTCGACCGCTGCGGCTCCACCCTGGACGAGCTCGCCGCCCTGCCCGCATCGCTGATGAACTATGTGCAGATCTGCGACGGGCCGGTGCCCTTCGACCCGTCCGACGAGGGGCTGATCATGGTGGCCCGCACCGCCCGCATGATCCCCGGCGAGGGCGGCATCGACCTCGCCGCGATCGCCGCCCACATCCCGCCCGGGATGACCGTCAGCGTCGAAGTGCCGAACCAGGACCTCACCGCCCGCTTCGGCGCCTCCGAGGTGGCCCGCCGCTCCCTGGAAGCCACCAAGCGCCTGCTCGGCGACTGACCCCAACGACCATAAGAAACCACGAGGAAACCCCATGGCCCTGACCGGCTCCGCCTTCCTGGCGCTGTTCCACGACATCGATCCGGCGTCTTGGACCGAATACATGGAGTGGCATACCCGCGAGCACATGCCCGAGCGGCTCTCCATTCCCGGCTTCACGGTCGGCAAGCGGCTGATCAACCACGCCCTGCCGCGCTACCGCTACGGCACGGTCTATGGCGGCGAGACGGCGGAGGTGTTCCGCTCGCCGGCCTATCTGGAGCGGCTCAACAACCCGACCGACTGGAGCAACAAGGTGCAGCCGACCTTCCGCAACTTCCTGAGGGTCGCCTGCGAGCGGGTGGTCTCCAGCGGCGTGGGCGACGGCGGGGCGATGGCGACGGTGCGGCTCGACTTCCTCGACGGCGCCGGCGAGGCGGATCTCCGGGCCAAGGCGGCGCAGCTCAGCCGGACTCTCTTGGGCGTCACCGGCGCCTGCTGTACCCATATCGGCCTCGCCCGCAGCGAGATCTCCGGCGTGAAGACCAAGGAGACCGAGCTGCGCCCGACGATGAGCGAGAAGGAATTCGACGCCATCGTCCTGGTGGAAGGCAGCGGCCTGCCGGAGCTGATCGCCTCCGCCACCGACATCGAAGCGGTCATCGCCGAGAGCGGCTGCGGCGTCGGCTACCCGGCGACCATCGTCTACAACCTCGCCTATCAGCTCACCGCCGCCGACATGGCGGCCGGCGGTGCGGCATGACCGTCCTTCTCACCGGCGGCGGCGGGTTTCTCGGCGCCTGGATCATCCGACGGCTCGCGGCGCGGGGCCTGCAGGTGCGGGTCTTCGACCGGCGCGAGGATCGCGGCATCGTGCGGTCCATCGCCGGCGACGCGGCCGACCGGGTCGAGTGGCACACCGGCGACGTGGCCTCCGGCGAGGACGTGATGCGGGCGGCCGAAGGCTGCGACTTCGCGATCCATCTGGCCGCCATTCTCACCCCGGCCTGTGCGCAGAACCCCATCCTCGGCGCCCAGGTCAACCTGATCGGCACGCTCAACGTGTTCGAGGCGGCCAAGGCCCAGGGGATGCGCGGCGTCGCCTATGCCAGCAGCGCCGGGGTCTTCGGCCCCGACGACGGGGCCATCCCCTATCCCACCACCCATTACGGCGCCTTCAAGCTCGCCTGCGAGGGCAGCGGGCGGGCCTATTGGCTCGATGCCGGGATCTCCAGCGTTGGCTTCCGGCCGGCCATCGTCTATGGGCCGGGCCGCGAGACCGGGCTGACGGCGGGGCCGTCCATCGCCTGCCGCGAGGCGGTCGCCGGGCGTCCCTATACGATCGGCTATTCCGGCGCGGCGGACATGATCTATGTGGACGACGTCGCCGCCGTCTTCGAGGCGGCCGCCACACGCCCGTTCGAGGGCGCCCACGCCTTCTCCCTGGTCGGCGAGGTGGCGGATGTCGAGGCGATCGCGTCGGGAATCATGGGGCTGGTGCCGGGTGCTGCGATCGACTGGTCGGGCCCGCCGCTGCCGCTGCATCCGGTGATCGCCCCGAGCCCGATCGCCGCCGTGCTCGGCGACCTGCCCCATACGCCGCTGTCGAACGGGCTGGCGAAGACGGTTTCGTTCTACCGGGGAGAGGGAGCGGCGTAACGCCGCTCTCCCCTTCCTTGAACCGGCTTCCCAGGCTTGTGCCGGGATCCACGGTTAGGCGCAGGTCGCCGCCGGGCTGTGGTCGACTGGCGTTCGGCCTGCTGTGGCGTAGGCCCCGGCACGAGACCTGGGAGCGAAAGGAGCCCTAGACCCGCTCGCTTTCGGCGATGGCCGCGCGGCGGGCGCGTTCCTTGACCTGGGAAGGCGGATAGCCGAATTCGCGGTGGAAGGCCGTGGCGAAATTGGCCGGGCTGGAATAGCCCACCCGCTGCGCCACGTCGCCGACCGACAGCCCTTCCCTGTCCAGCAGATCCCGGGCCATCTCCAGCCGGCGCACCCGCGCGAACTCCATCACCGTCTGGCCGTAGCAGTCTCGGAAGACCCGCTGCAGGGTGCTGACGCTCATGCCCGTCTGCGCGGCGATGTCCGGAAGATGCAGGCCGTCGTCCAGGCTGCGCAGGATCAGCTCGCGCGCGGTCTGGGCACGCACCATGTCGCGGGCACGCAGATGACGCGGCACCGCGCGCTGCTCCTCCACCCGGAACCCCGACAGGGCATCGGCCAGGATGGTCAGCATGTCGCGCTCCGAGGCGATGCTGGTCAGCACCCCACCCTCGGCGCCGCGGGTCAGGAGATCCTCGGCGCTGCGCACCGCGGCCGTCGACGGCTCCCAGTCCCTGACCGCCGCCTGGCCCCGCAGGAAGACTTCAAGCTCGCGCGACAGGGTGGAGGCGGGATCGTCGCCGCTGCGGTCCTCGAACCAGGAGATCGGCACCCGCAGGGTTACCTTGCGGACGTAACGGCCACGGGTGGAGGTGCGCAGCAGTGTGGTCGGCCGGGTGACCGAGATCAGCCGGCCGACCGGTCCGCGGCGGGCCGAGAACTTCACTGGGGCGCCTTCGATCGTCGCGTCGTAACTGCCCTCCAGCATCATCACGAGGCTGAGGCCGGGATACAGCGTCGTGCTGCACTGGAGATCGGCCATCTCCAACGCGTCGGTGGCTGCCAGGCTGATGCCGGAGGCGAAGTCCTGGAATGTGGAACGGCCGTCCATCGGGTGCGACGGCACGGTCATCTGCTGGGTTCGGATGGAATAGTCCAGATTGGCGCTTTCGCCCGGGTGCTGACCCGAATCCACCGCGGATCCGACCCCCTCGGCCGCGCGACTGTTTCCTGTTCGGCTGCTATGACTCATTCGAGATGGCCCTCGACCAGACCTGCTGATTGCTCAAAGATCAATGTATTGCGAATAGGTCGCAATCGCAACTGCGAGAAAGGCGTTAGTTTCCGCTGCGGACTGCACCCGCAACCGCTCGGGAGCGCGAAATAATTGCAAAAAACGGCGCGCGCGGAAACCCACGGAGTGCAGGGGCACTAGCGTCAGTGGCACATGCTGCAGGATAAAGATAGGAGATCCGGCCTAGGTTGCCTGGGATTTCGGTACGACCCGCTCCCGTCCGTCCGGCAGGGCCGCCTCGCCGCCGACGTTTGCGAAACCTTCCTATGGTAGAGAGGCCCTGAAAGCAAAGGGGCCGCCCCTCCTTCGCTGCAGTCGGGGCAGCGGGAGGGACGGCCCGAATTTGTCGCAGGTGGCTGGGTCAGTCGACCGAGTCGCGGATCAGCGGGGAGGTCGAGCAGTGGATGCCGCCGCCGCCCTGGAACACCTTGTCGTACTTCACCGGGACGATCTCGATGCCGCGCTTGTCGAGCGCGTCGGCGGTGTGCTTGGAGGCGCCCGCCTCCATGATCACCCGGCCCGGTTTCACCGCGATGCAGTTGACCACGCCCGAAGGGTCGTCCGGATGCACCTCGATGGTCCGGATACCCAGCTCCTTCAGCTTGCCGAGGAACCAGAACGGAAGCTGGGTCGGGTTAATAATCGCGGTGTCGACGTCGATCATCACCAGCGCGCCGTCGATATGCAGGCGGTAGCCGGTCAGATCCACCCGCAGCAGCTCCACGCCCTGGGCGTTCAGCACTTCCTCGACCTGACGGGTGCCCTCCTCGTTGACGCGGGAAGAGCGGCCGATCACGGCGGTCTTGGAGTTCAACCAGACGAAGCTGCCGCCCTCCATCAGGCCAGTGCCGTGGACGGTGCGCAGGATCGGCATGCCGAGCGCGCCGAGGGTCTCGGTCACCGGGGCCTCCTCGCCGCGGCGCACGATCGGGCCGAGGCGGGTGACGATGGCCCCGCCCTTCACGCCGATGCAGCTGTCCCGGGTGTAGATCGACTTGTGCTTACCCGGCGCGCAGCGCTTCAGGTAGACGACCTCCACGCCCTCCGCACGCAGGGCGTCGGCGAGGCCGTCATGCTGCTCCTGCTGCTCTTCCATGGTGTGGATCTTGTCGCCGCGCCAGTACCAGGTCTGACCCTCGGCGTCGCCGTAGGAACCCAGATGCTCCAGGCGTTTGGACGGGTCGAGGATCTTCATCTCCTCGCCCGGCCGGTGCATCAGCACCATGCGGAGCCGGCCGACATCGTTGTCGCAGCCCCATTTGCGGCCCCAGACCGTCTCCTGCTGCTCGGCGCTCTCGAAACCCGGCTCCTCGTGGCTGGGGAAAGTCTTGATGGTCATGTTGTAGCGGTATTCGAATTCGCTGACCGCACCCATGGCGGTTCCTCCTCTTCGTTCTTGTCTTGCTGTCAGTCCTGGGCCGGCGGCGTCGGCATGACCCATTCGGTTCCCCGCACCGTCTCCACATATTCCGGCCACGGGAAGTGGATCGGGGCCGGCGCGTTCTTGCCGAGCAGCGGCGGGATCCACTTGCTGCCGCCGATACCGCCGCCGGTGCGCTCCTCGAACTCCGCCTTGCAGCGGGCGAGCGCCTCCGGGCTCTCCATCAGCTCAAGCCCGGTCGTGGCGATCACCTTGCCGGCTGTCAGGAACATCGGGTCCATGGCCCCCGGCACGCCGCCCAGCGCGCAGTGGCACCAGTGCGGCACCTTCACCCCAGGCGCCGGGTTCTTCAGCGCCGCACGGCCGACATAGAGGCGCACGGTCGGGGTGTGCCAGGTCATGTCGGTGTAGTCGTCGGAGGTATAGTTCTTCTGCCAGGACGGGATCTGCGAGCGCAGGATCGCCTCGCCCTCCTTCGGATCGACGAGCTGCTCCAGGATCTCCGGGAACGGCTCGTCGGGCGCGTCGTAGCCCAGGTTGCGGATCATCTCGCGGCCGAACTCCTTGGCGTCCTCGGAGAATTTCGGCGGGCCGACCAACTCGAAATTGGCGTAGGTGATCTCGGCCAGCGCGTTGTTCGCCATGCCCGGCCGGGTCTTCGTCACCCATTCGGACTTCACCTGACAGTGGGTCAGGCCGGCGACATGCTCGGCGTTGTTGTCCAGCACCCGCTCGATCGCCTCGGCCATCTCGATGGACGGGCAGCGCCAGGCGTACTGGATCTGCGAGTAGCGCGGCGGCAGGTTGTCGGCCGTGGCGAAGCCGCCGTTGAGGATCGCCTCGTTCAGGGTCCAGGAGCCCCGGTGCGGCAGCATGTTCTCCTTGGTGTACTTGGTGGTCGTGTACATCAGGCACATAGCGTCCAGAGCCGCCGGCGCGCGGGCGATGGCGTGGCTGTTCTGCGAGCCCTTGCGCTCCCCGGCCGAGCCCCAGGTCTCCGGATCGACGGATTCGAAGGTGTAGACCTTCGACCAGTAGCAGCCGCAATGGGTCTCCCAGATCACCGTGTTGGACAGGTCCGGCAGGGAGGTCGGGTGGAAGCTGATCAGCGCGTCGATGTCGTCGTAATAGCCGTGGCTGGCATGTACCGGCTTGGAGCCGCACATCTTCTCTGCCGGCTCGCCGAAGAATTTGATCCGGCCGGCAATGTTGTGCTCTTTCATCGCCGCCTGCATGGCCAGCGCCCCGGTCAGCCCGCCCAGGCCCAGCGCCGAGTGCGGATCGGTATGCCCGGCGGCATAGGGATGCACGCCCTCGCGCGGCTTGCGGTACGGCACCGCCTCCTGACTAGAGCCGACCACGGCGTCGTATTCGGCGTAGCAACAGATGGTTGGTCCGCCGGTGCCGTTCTCCCAGGTGGCGCAGAGCGCGGTCGGCATCCCGGCCGAGCCCGGCTCGACCTCGAAGCTCTCGGCGCGCAGCCGCTCGACATACCAGGCGGCGGATTTGTACTCGCGCCAGGACGGCTCGTGCAGGTGCCAGATCTCCATGTGGTCGCGCGACAGGCGCTCGGCATTGGCTTCAACCCAGGCAAGGGCGGTCCGCTTGGCGGGCGTCAACTCCGCGGTCATGGTCGTCTCCGTCGATGTGACATGGCGGCCGGCGGTTGGCGCCGACGCCGGAAAGATCAGGCCTCGCCGCCCTCGATCCGGGCCGTCAGCCGGGCGCGTCGGCGCTGGCGCGCCCACAGCTCGGTCAGCAGCAGAGCGAGAGTGATCGCGATCAGCATGGTCGCGATCGACGCGATGGTCGGATCGAGGTGATCCTGGATGCCGTCCCAAATGCGCTTCGGCAGGGTGTAGACGTTGCGGCTGGTGATGAAGAGCGCCACGACGATCTCGTCGAAGGAGATGGTGAAGGCGAACAGCGCGCCGGACAGCATGCCGGGGATGATGCTCGGCAGGATCACCCAGCGGATGGTCTGCGAGGTCGAGGCCCCCAGGTTGCGGGACGCCTGCTCAAGCCGGACGTCGAAATTGGCGAGCGAGGCCGAGACGGTGATCACCACGTAGGGGATGGCGATCAGGGTATGGGCCAGGATCAGGCCGAAATAGGTATCCATCAGCCCGAGATCGATCCAGAACCGGTACATGGCGAGCGCCTGCACGATCGTCGGCACGATGATCGGGGTCAGCATGAAGGTCCGGACGGACTCAGCCGCGTTGCTCGCCAGCCGCCAGCAGCCGATGGCGCAGAGCGTGCCGAGCACCAGGGCGGCGATGGTCGAACAGGTCGCGACGATCACGCTGTCCAGCGTGGCCGCCAGCCAGATCTCCTTCTCGAAGAACGCCGCATAATGCTGCAGCGACAAGCCTTCCTTGGGCAGCGACAGGTAGTACTGGTCGGTGAAGGAGACCGGTACGACGATGATCATCGGCAGGACCAGGAAGGCCAGCACGGTCCAGGCAAGGCCATAGACCACACAGCGGCCGAAGACGACGCGCGGATCCTTTTTCATCGCGCACCAAACACTTTCTTCAAGTCGACGAAGCGGGCCACCAGGGCGAGCGACAGGAACACCGAGAACAGCAGGGTCGAGGCCAGCATGGTGGCCTGGCCCCAGCGCAGCGTCTCCTCGAAGCTCACCTGGATGTACTCGGAGATCATCACCACCTTGCCGCCGCCGAGCAGCGCCGGGGTGATGAAGAAGCCGAGGGAGAACACGAAGACCAGAATGGTCGCGGAGATCAGGCCGGGCTTGCTCAGCGGCAGGTAGACATCCTTGAACGCCACCCATGGCGAGGCGCCGAGGCCGCGGGCCGCACTGACCAGACGGTCCTGGATCCCGGTCATGTTGGAGTAGATCGGCAGCACCGCAAGCGGCAGCATGAAGTGCACCATGCCGACGATCACGCCGAATTCGTTGCGCACGAGCTGCAGCGGCTGGTCGATGATGCCCAGCTCCTGCAGGCCCGTGTTGATGAGCCCCTGGGTCCGCAGCAGCATGACCCAGGCGAAGGCGCGGATCAGCACGCTGAGCCAGAAGGTGAGGAGCACGCAGAACATCATCCAGGTGCGCTGGCGCTCGCCGACCTGGGCCATGGCGTAGGCGACGATATAGCCGCAGACCACGGTGATCGCGGTGGTGATCACGCAGACCCGGACCGTGGTCATCCAGATCCGGTGGATCAGGGAGCGGTCGATCAGTTCGCTGTAGTTGCCGAACCCGGGCACGGGATCGGTCACGCTGATCCAGAGAACCTGGATCAGCGGATATATGTAGAAGACGAGCATGAGCAGGACCGCCGGCGCGATCAGCCACCAATAGACCCGGCGAAGTGAAGCGTGCATGTGCGGCCTGCCAATGCCCTTTGTCTAATTACCGATCGACTTACGACGACAGCGCGTCGAGCCACTTCTCGCGCGACAGCTCGTCGTTGGTCAGGTTGCGGACGCCGCTGTCCTCTTCGTACCAGGGACCGTTCTGCAGGACCTGGACGGCGAGGTTCTCGGGCTGACCCGGATCGATGTACTTCTTGTCGGCCGGAACCATGTTGGCGGCGGCCGGGTTGGCCGGGCCGTTGCCCATGGCGTTGAACAGCACGAGTTGCTGTTCCGGATCCTGGGCCGAGGCGATGAACTTCATCGCGGTCTCGGTACCGGCCGGGTTGTTCTTCGGCACGTTCCACATGCCGGCAGTGACGATGCCGTCCTTCCAGGTCCAGGTCACGTCGCCGTTGGTCTCCTGGTTCAGGAGGTTGGCGCGGGTGTGCCAGATGTTGCCCATGACGACTTCGCCGGTGCGGAACAGCTCCTGGCTCTGCGAGCCCGAGCCCCAGGCGATCACGTAGTCCTTGATCTCCTTGAGCTTGGAGACCGCCAGATCGATGTCGATCGGGTAGACCTCCTTCGGCGAGCGGCCGGCGGCCATCATGCAGGCTTCCAGCATGCCGTTCGGCTGCTTGCGCAGGGTCCGGTTGCCCGGGAACTTTTCCAGGTCCCAGAAGTCCTTCCAGCCCGTCGGCTCGGACGGAACGGACTTCTTGTTGTAGGTCAGCGCGAAGCTGAACATGTAGTTGGCGCAGCCGTACTCGTAGGCGAACTGCTGCTGCATCTTCGACTTGTCGACCACGGAGTAGTCGATCGGCTGCAGGACGCCCTGCTTCTGCAGGACCAGCGTGGTGCCGGTGCCGGTGTCGCAGACGTCCCAGGTCACCGCACCCGCGTCGACCATCGCCTTGATCTTGGAGCCGAGCGGGCCGGTGCCGTCGATGACGACCTTGGTGCCGTTGGACTTCTCGAACGGATCGCCGAACGCCTTCTGATAGGCCTCGACCGCCGGACCGCCCCAGTTCACAATCACGATCTCGCCCGCCGCCTTGGCGGAACCGCCGCCCAGGGTCATGACGGACGTGCCGGCGCCCAGGATCGCCATGGCCTGGAGGAACGTGCGTCGGTCGATCTGCCCCTTCTCCAGGCGCTGCGCGGCGATCTCCACGCAGTCGCGGGCGAAGTCGCTGTCACCGGCGTCCTCGATCTCAGGATAGAGATCCTTTTCGTACAGGGTCTTGGTCAAGGTCATGCCAGGCTCCTCACATTGGCGGCCGGCCCCCTGCCAACCGCGGATTGATGGGATATCAGCGGTCGCGCACGACCACGGACGCGTCCGGCTCCCAACCGAGCCAGATCGTGTTTCCGATCGACGGCTCGATCTTGCACGTCCAGGCCGGCGTCGTGGCGATCAGCTCGCCAAGCGCCTCGGTCTGAACCTGGAAATGATAGGCCGAGCCGTAATAGTTGAAGGCGGTGATCTTGCCGGAGACGGCGTTGGTCGCCCCGGAGCGTTCGGCCGTCAGCGCGATCTTCTCCGGCCGCAGCGCAATCACGACCTCTCCATTGGCCATGGTGTGCGCCGGCGTGCCGGCCTGCACCAGCGGATGGCCGCCGCAGACATAGGTGAACGAGCCGTCCTGCTTCTCCGCGACCGTGCCGTGGAGGAAGTTCGACTTACCCAGGAAGTCGGCGACGAAGCGGGTGGCGGGCTTCTCGTAGAGGTCGCCCGGGTTGCCCTGCTGCTCGATCTTGCCGTCTCGCAGGATGATGATCGTGTCCGACATGGACAGCGCCTCTTCCTGGTCGTGGGTGACGTAGATGAACGTGGTGCCGAGGCGCTGGTGAAGCGACTTCAGCTCCCACTGCAGGTCGGCGCGCAGCTTCTTGTCGAGGGCCGACAGCGGCTCGTCGAGCAGCAGTAGGTCCGGCTCGAACACGATGGCGCGGGCGAGTGCCACGCGCTGCTGCTGGCCGCCGGAGAGCTGCGAGGGATAACGCTCGGCCAGATGGCCCATCTGCACCAGTTCCAGCGCGCTCTTGATCTTCGCCGAGGCATCCGCCTTGGAGACGCCGCGCACCTTCAGCGGGAACCAGATGTTGTCCGCCACCGTCATGTGCGGGAACAGGGCATATCCCTGGAACACCATGCCGAAGTTCCGCTTGTCCGGCGGGAACCGCGTGATGTCCTTGTCGTCCAACAGGATGCTGCCGCCGCTGGGTTCGACGAAACCGGCGATCGACATCAGAATTGTCGTCTTGCCGGAGCCCGACGGGCCCAGGAGCGTCAGGAAAGACCCGCGCGGGACGTCGAGGTCCACCCCATCGACCGCGGCAAGCGATCCGTAGACCTTCGAAAGGTTCCGCAATGACAGGGCGTGGCCGCTCCGCGCCCCAGTCGATCCGTCCGGCATGTGTGTTAATCCCTTACTCACCGAATAGCGAGGCCGGCATGCTGCGCTTTTAGGCAACAGCAGCGCAAGCCCAAATTTCGAGCATTATCTGCCTAAATATTGATCAATCAGAAATTGATACTTGGCAGACCCAAAGCTTTCCCTGTGTCCGCCATGCACCGCAGAGACGTTAAGTTGTTTTAGTCTGCGCATAGAAACAGCATAAGCAGCAGGATCGCTGTCGGGCAGCGTGTCGATCAGGAGCCCATCGTAGATCGTGTCGCCGCCGATGAGGACCCCCGTATTCTCCTCCCACAAGCAGATGGAGCCCGGGCTGTGCCCCGGCGTGTGCAGCACCTGAAAGCTGCGGTCGCCCAGGTCGACGGTGTCGCCTTCCGCCAGCAGCGCCGTGGGCGTAGCACCGGGGATCCGCCATTCCTCGGGCCGGAACGACGGCGAGGGCGAAGCCGCGATCAGCGCGCCCGACACGTCGAATCCGGATTTCCGCAGATCCTCTTTCCGCTTCTCGCTGTAACCGTCGAAGGAGAGTTGCAGGTCGGCCGGCGGGTTGCGCATCACCTCGGCCTCCGCGGCGTGCATGCGCAGATCGTCGGCGAACTCATGGGCCGAGCCGATATGGTCGACATGGGCGTGGCTCAGGACATGCACGACCGGCTTGTCGAGAAACGGGTCGAGGAACCGGCGCAGGCTGCACACCCCCATCCCCGCATCGACCAGCAGGTCGCGGTCGCGGCCGCGCACCAGGAACATGTTGGCCCGCAGCAGCCGGGAGACATGCGGCTCCCATATGCGCAGCAAGCCGAGCGGCAACCATTCGATGGCGAACCAGTTGTCGGCGGTCGGCAGTCGGTCGAACGTCGGGCCGGGGATGGAACCGGTCAGCATCGCTGTCTCCCTGATCAGGCGAAAAACGGGGGGATGCGAGGAAGGGTGCTTGTCTGCCCTTTCGAACCTCGCGAGGATTGGCGGGCGCACAGCATGCCCTTCCTTCCCGCGCAAGCACAGCCGGAGACTGACATGACCAGCCTCACCGCCGATCTGGTGATGACCAACGGGCGTATCGCCACCATGGACGCGGACAAGACCACGGTCGCCGCCCTCGCCGCCCGCGACGGCAAGATCGTCGCCCTGGGCGGCGATGCCGACATGGCGCCGCTGATCGGCCCCGGAACCAAGGTGATCGACTTGGGCGGCCGCACCGTCATCCCCGGCATCGTGGACAGCCACAACCACCCTGACGCCTATGCCGCCCGCCTCGCCTCCTGGGAGCTGCTGAGCCCCGACCGGATCCAGAGCCGCGAGGCCCTGCTCGCCCGCCTGTCCGAGGTCGCCGCGAGCAAGGGCCCGGACGAATGGGTCGCCGGCTACCGGCTGAACGAGAACAAGTCCGGCGGCTATCCGACCATCGAAGAGCTGGATTCGGCCGCCCAGGGCCGTCCGCTGTTCATCCTGCGCACCGACGGCCATATCGGCCTGGCGAACAGCCGGGCCTTCGCCGAGCTAGGCATCGACGAAACGACCCAGCCGCCGGAATTCGGCGCCTTCGACAAGCATCCGGACACCGGCAAGCTGACCGGCATCGTGCGCGAGACAGCCGCCCATCTGTTCCTCGACCGGGTGCACGAGGGCGACACGCCGGACAGCATTGCCGCCGGGCTGGAGAAAGTGTTCGCGGAGTGGACCTCCTACGGCATCACCTCGGTCTACAACTCGCTGACCCCGTCCAAGGGCATCCGCGCCTACCAGATGATGAAGGACGAGGGACGGCTCAACATGCGGGTCGGCATCATCGCCTCGGGCCGCGAGGCCGGGCTGGTGGAATCCCTGGCCGCCGCGGGCATCCGCTCCGGATTCGGCGACGACTGGGTGCGGATCATCGGCGTGGAATGGTGTCCGGACTGCTCCACCTCCGGACGCACCGCCGCCTATTACGAGCCCTATGTCGGCAAGAAGATCAAAGGCGAGCCGGAGCCGAATACCGGCGTCCTGCTGTACGAGCTTGAAGACCTGAAGCGCCGGGCGCTGGCCGCCCACAAGGCCGGGCTGCAGGTGATGATCGAGGGCGTGGGCGACCGCGGCATCGACTTCGCCCTGGACGCCATCGAGTACTGCCTGGAGCAGCACCCGATGGAGGACCACCGCATGCGGGTCGAGCATTGCTGCTACGTCACCCCGCCGCTGCAGGAACGCCTGAAGACGCTCGGCGTGATCGACAGCTCTGCCACCGGCTTCATGTACGACCTGGGCGACGCCTATATCGCCAACCGCGGCCAGGAGGCCATGGCCCGCATGTGGCCGCATCGGGCGATGATCGATGCCGGCATTCCTGCGCCGGGCCATTCCGACGCCATGGTCTGCCAGGCGAACCCGTTCCTGGCGCTGTGGTCGATGGTCAACCGCAAGTCGGATACCGGCGGCGATCTGGACGCCTCCCAGGCGATCACCCCGACCGAGGCGCTGAACGCCTATACGTGGCTCGGTGCCCATTCAGGCCGCGAGGAACACCTGAAGGGCTCGCTCGAGGTCGGCAAGCTGGCGGACGTCGCCGTTTTGGATCGGGATTATTTCTCGATCCCGACCGAAGAGATTCGCGATGTGCAGGTCGACATGACGGTGATTGGCGGTAGAGTCGTTCACCAGCGATAGGCGAAATCCCGACGATCTTTCGGGGGTGGTCGTGTCGCCGTCACCGTCGTAGCCTCGCGCGACGGAGCATTTTGTATGCAATCCCCCACTGAAGAGGGGCCCCCGCGTCATTGGGATGCGGGTCCGGGAAAGGAAAACGAGAAGGGCCATGTCCGACATTCGATATCTGGCGCCGCAGACGCTCGACGATGCGATCGCCCAATACGCCGCGGCCGAGGGGGCTGCGCGCATTCTCGCCGGTGGGACCGATCTGCTCGTGCAGATGCGCTCCGGCCTCCTGAAGCCCAGCACGATCCTCGATGTGAAGAAGATCCCGGAGCTGACGGCGATCGAGAAGACCGCGGACGGCGGCTTCAGGATCGGCGCCGCCGTCTCGGGTGCGGTGCTCGAGGAGGACCCGGACTTCGGCAAGGCCTGGCCGGGAGTGCTCGAGGCGCTGAACCTGATCGGCTCGACCCAGGTCCAGGGCCGCGCGTCGATGGGCGGCAACCTGTGCAACGGCTCGCCGGCGGGCGACAGCGTCCCTGCCCTCGTTGCGGCGGGCGCGATCGCCACCATCAAGGGGCCGAACGGCAGCCGCGAGTTGAAGGTCGAGGACGTGCCCGCCGGTCCGGGCAAGACCAACCTGGAGCCGGGCGAGATCCTCGTCAGCTTCACATTCCCGGCCCGCCCCAAGGGGTCCAGCGACGCCTATCTGCGGATGATCCCGCGCACGGAGATGGACATCGCCGTGGTCGGCGTCGGCGTCAGCCTGACGATGGACAACGGCACCTGCACCGCCGCCCGCGTCGGCCTGGGTGCCGTCGCCCCGACCGTCCTGCTCGTCGAGGATGCCGCCAAGGCGCTGATCGGCAGCAAGCTGGACGACGCCGCGATCGAGAAGGCCGCCGCCGCCTGCTCGGCCGCCTGCAACCCGATCGACGACAAGCGCGGCACCATCGCATACCGAACAAAGGTGGCCGGGGTGCTGCTCAAGCGCACGACCGCAATCGCCGCCGAACGCGCCGGGAGGGCCTGATACCAATGGCGAAGATCCACGTTTCCACCACCATCAACGGCGAGCCGACCGAGTTCCTGTGCGATGCCGGCGACAGCATGCTGGACGCGCTGCGCGACACGCTCGGGCTCACCGGCTCCAAGGAAGGCTGCGGCACGGGTGACTGCGGCGCGTGCAGCATCACCCTGGGCGGCCGGCTGGTCTGTTCCTGCCTGATGCTGGCGGCCGAGGCCGACGGCCAGGAGATCGAGACGATCGAGGGCATGGCGAAGCCCGACAAGCTGCATCCGCTGCAGCAGAAGTTCTTGGAATCCGCCGCCCTGCAATGCGGCATCTGCACCCCGGGAATGCTCGTCGCGGCCAAGTCGCTGCTGGAGCGCAATCCGGATCCGACCGAAACCGAAGTCCGTTTCTGGCTCGCCGGCAACCTGTGCCGGTGCACCGGCTACGACAAGATCGTCCGCGCGGTCATGGAGACCGCCGCCGACATGCGGGAGGCTGCCCGATGAACGACCAGAGCAACAAATGGATCGGTAAGCGCACGGTCCGTCCGGACGGCGCCGACAAGGTTACCGGCCGCGCCGCCTATGCAGCCGACGCCACCATGCCCGGGATGATCTGGGCCAAGGTGCTGCGCAGCCCGTATCCCCATGCGGTCATCAAGTCGATCGACACATCCAAAGCCGAAGCCCTGCCGGGCGTGAAGGCCGTGGCCACCGCCGCCGACTTCGTCGACTTCCCGGTCGATACGCCGGTGCCGCTGGGCATCCAGGACATGCGCTGGATGAGCCGGAACATGCTGGCCAAGGAAAAGGTCCTGTTCCACGGCCACCCGATCGCCGCCGTGGCCGCGACCAACGAGGAGATCGCCGCCGAGGCCTGCGCGCTGATCGAGGTGGATTACGAGGTTCTTCCCTTCGCTATCGAGATCGACGACGCCATCGCCAAGGACGCGCCGATTCTGCACGACTTCATGAAGTTCGACGGCAAGCCGTCCAACATCGCCGGCACCCTGGAGCACACCCTGGGCGACGTCGATGCGGGCTTCGCCGAGGCCGACGTGGTGATCGAGCGCAGCTTCACCACCAAGCCGGTGCACCAGGGCTATATCGAGACCCATGCCTGCGTGGTCAGCGTCGCCCCCGACGACCGCACCACCATCTGGAGCTCCAGCCAGGGCCAGTTCATGGTCCGCGCGATGACCTCCTTCCTGACCGGCATCCCGCAGTCCAAGGTGACCGCCATTCCGGCGGAGATCGGCGGCGGGTTCGGCGGCAAGACCATCGTCTATCTGGAGCCGGTCGCCACGGTCCTGTCGAAGAAGTCCGGCCGTCCGGTGAAGATGGTCATGACCCGCGAAGAGGTCATGCGCGCCACCGGCCCGACCTCCGGTTCCAAGAGCACGGTGAAGATCGGTGCCAAGAAGGACGGCACCATCGTCGCCGGCAAGGGAACCTTCTACCTCCAGGCCGGCTGCCTTCCGGGCTCGCCGATCCGTGGGGCGGCGGGCTGCGCCTTTGCGCCGTATGACATCCCCAACGTGCATTCCTTCGGCTACGACGTGGTGTCCAACCGCTCCAAGGTCGCCGCCTACCGTGCCCCGGGTGCCCCGATCGGTGCCTTCGCGGTGGAAAGCGTGCTGGACGAGCTGGCCGCCGAACTGGGCATGGACCCGCTGAAGCTGCGTCTGAAGAACGCCGCCAAGGAGGGCACCAAGGCCGCCCACGGGCCCACCTACCCGCGCATCGGCTATGTCGAGACGCTGGAAGCCGCGCTGAACAGCGAGCACTACAAGACTCCGCTGTCGGGCAAGTTCCAGGGCCGGGGCGTCGCCTCGGGCTTCTGGTTCAACGCCGGCGGCGAGTCGAGCGCGCAGGTGAACATCACCGAGGACGGCAACGTCGTGGTGACCACGGGCCACCCGGATATCGGCGGCTCGCGCGCGTCCATCGCCAACATCACTGCCGAACTTCTGGGCATCAACTACGACCAGGTGTCCGTGCAGATCGGCGATACGGCCACGATCGGCTACAGCAACCTGACCGGCGGCAGCCGCGTGCTGTTCGCCTCGGCCATGGTGGTGACCGAATCGACCGAGCAGGTGATCGAGCAGCTCAAGGGCCGGGCCGCCAAGATCTGGGGCATCGATCCGTCCCAGGTGGTCTGGGAAGGCGGCGAGGCCCGTCCGATGGGCGAGCACAGCGCCAACTTCCCCTCCATGACCCTGGAGGAGCTCGCAGCTAAGGCGAACGCCACCGGCGGCCCGATCGGAGCCGGCAGCCAGAGCAACACCGTCGGTGCCGAAGGCGGCTTCGCCACCCATGTCTGCGACGTGGAGGTGGATGTCGATCTCGGGATCGTGCGGGTGCTGCGCTACACCTGCTTCCAGGATGTCGGCCGGGCGATCCACCCGAGCTACGTGGAAGGCCAGCTCCAGGGCGGTGTGGCCCAGGGAATTGGCTGGGCGCTGAACGAGGAGTACATCTACAACAAGAAGGGTCAGGTCGATAATCCGGGCTTCCTCGACTACCGAATGCCCGTCTGCTCCGACCTGCCGATGCTCGATTGCGGCATCATCGAGATCCCGAATCCGAAGCACCCGCAGGGTGTCCGCGGCGTCGGCGAGGTTCCGCTGGTGCCGGGTCCGGCGGCCGTGCGCAACGCGGTGCACGACGCCATCGGCATCTGGATCGATGACCTGCCGCTGTCGCCGCCGAACGTCCTGGCCGCGATCGACGCCAACGCCGCCAAGCAGGCCGCCGAGTAACCGCACACTGACCAACGGAGCGCCGGCCCGAGCCGGCACTCCGCTCCAGACGAAGAACGGCCGCCGCGCTCCCAACCGAGCCGGCGGCCGTTTCTGCTTCAACTCCCGGCTTTCCCACACGATGGCAGCAAGACCAAGCCCATGTTAGAAAGACAAAGGTAAGGAAAAGGCAGGCGGAGCCAATGAATTCAGACCCACTATCGGCTTCGGAATTTGACCTCCCGCCCTGGTTTTACGCCGATCTCACAGCAACGGTCGCCCATCCGACTTTGCGGCACGTCCTGGCACATTGGGAAACGTTGAAGGACGGTGCAGGCCTGCCGAAAGCCAGCCGGATCGATCCGCTGGACCTGCGCCCGCATCTGCCCGACCTGTTCATGGTCCGGGTTGCCGGCGACGGTCAGGAGTTCACCTATTCGCTGATCGGCACCCGGATCACCGAGATCCTGGATCGGGATGCGACGGGGCGGACGGTCGCGGACACGTTTCCAGCCGATCATCCGATCGTCGAGATCTACCGGCTGATCTGCCGGCGGCGCATTCCGGTGCGAACGCACGGCCAGGTGAGCTGGGTCGACAAGGAGTACAAGAGCTTCGAGAGCGTGATGATGCCGCTCACCGACGACGAGGGCACCGTGATCAAGATCCTCGGCGCTGCGGTCTACCTGCCCGCCCCCTGATCGGCAGGCGGCCGAGCCCGGCCCCCTATTTCTTCAGGTGATCGGACAGTTCGTTCAGCAGCCGCATGACTTCCTGCGACGCCTCGGCGGCCTCCTCGACCTTCGCAGTGGCCAGGGCGATGTCGCCGGCGGCGAAGGCCTTGGCCGCGTCGATGCCGGCACGGTGCACCTGCTGATGCGGCGTCATCAGTGCCCTCCAGGCCGGATGGCCGGTCAGCCGCGAATCATTCTGGGCGTCGTACCATTTGCCCAGACGGCAGCTATGATGGTCGGCCAGTTCGTCAGGTCGCAGCATCTCGCGACCGACCAGCATCTGGGCCAGACGGCGCATCCAGATCATGTGGTCCGACTTCGCGGCATGGATCGTGGCATTGGGCACGCCGGCCTGCACGAAGCCGTCGATCGCCTTGCTGATCGTGGGACCTGTCTTCTCCAGCAGCCCGATGGTGCTGTCGACCATGTAGACGTTGCGCGCGCTCATGTCGGCGATGGCGGTGACGCCCTCGGCGATCTCGGCGGTGGCCGTCTGCTGCTCGCCGAGGATCTGCGACACCTCGTGCATGCTGCGCGTCACCGAGCCGATGCGCTCGGCGAGGTTTTCCATTTCCTGGCCCACGGTCTGGATGGTGCCCCGCCCCTCCTCGACCCGTTCCGCGCCGGAGCGCATGACCCCGACGATCTCCTGCATGTCGGTGCGGATGCCGGAGATGCGCTCGCGGATGTCCACGGTGGCGCCGGCCGTCTGGTTGGCGAGGGTCTTCACCTCGCTGGCCACGACGGCGAAGCCCTTCCCCGCCTCGCCCGCCCGCGCCGCCTCGATGGTGGCGTTCAGCGCCAGCAGGTTGGTCTGCTTGGCGATGTTTTCGATGGTCGAGACGATGTCGCCGATGGCGACGGAGGCTTCGGCCAGCGCGTCCACCTTCTGCACCGCCGATTGGACGACCTGAAAGACGCCTTCCATCGCGGCCACCGCCTGACCCGCCGCGGCCCGACCGCTGTCGGACACCGCCGCCGCCTCGGCGGCTTCGGCTGACGCCCCCTCGGTCGTGTGACTGATCGTCTGCACCGTAACGGTCAGTTCCTCCACGGCGGAGGCGATCGACTGGGAGCGGTTGTCCACATCGCGCAGGGAACTCATCATTTCGGAGGTCCGGCGCACGCCGTCGCTGGCCGCGACCGACATCTCCACCCAGCGTTCGAGGCGGCTCTCCCCCTCGGTGTCCACGCCCTTGAGACGCAGAAGCTTCTGGCCGATCTCGCCGCCCTGACGGGCGACCAGTTCCTCATTGCCGGCGAGCAGCGCGTCGATCAGATCCTCGGCCGACAGCGACCCGGTCGCTTCCGCAGCGCTCATGTTACAGACTCCAGCAAATGACGAACGTGACAGTCCGGATGGAGCTTAGGAGCGACCCGTTTAGATAGTGTTAAGTGGACCGCCAATAGCCGGAGATTTCTTCGGGCTTTCCGCCCCAGCGGATCCGTCAGGCGGACCCGTCGCGCCGCCAGTATCCGGCGCTGGCGACACAGGCGGCCGGCAGGCCCAGATCCTCGCGGAAATGTGCCCGCACCTGTCGGGCTGTCTCCGCCTCGCCCGCGAACCAGACGCCGGCGTCGGCCGGCAGAGCGACAGAACGCATGGCCTCGACAAGCGCCCCATCGCCGCCGACCACCCACTGGACCGTGAAGCCGTCCGGCGCGACCGGATCGATCCGCGCCTCGGCGTTGCGCAGGCCGATCACCGCATGCCCCCGTGCATCCTTCGGGCGCTTCTCCAGGATCCGCGAGATGGCGGGCAAGGCGGTTTCGTCGCCGCCGATCAGCAGCCACCCGTCCTTCGGATAGGAACCGCCGCCCGGGCCCATCACCCCGACCCGATCGCCCGGAGCCGCCACCTCGGCCCAGTCGGCCACCGCGCCCCCGGCATGACGCACCACGTCCACGTCGATCTCCCCCAAGGCGAGGGAGATCGCCCGGATGGTATAGACGCGCACGGTCAGTGCGTCGGGGCCCTCCGGAAGAACCACTGCGCCGGACCGCGACCGCTTGGGCCAGACCGGCGGGCGCCCAATGCCGGCTGGCGGCACCATCAGCCGCACATGCAGCCCGCGCTCGGCGAAGTGGTCGATGTCCCTGCCCTTCAGGGTCAGACGGATCATCCAGGGGCTGACCAGCCGGCGGTCGATCACCTCCATCTCCCGGAAGTTCGCCGGCAGGCTTTCCTGCGGATCGTATCCGCGCCAGACCATGCGGTCGGCCAGGGTGCCGTCGTGGGCCAGCAGGTAGAAGGAGACCGTCTCCTGCAGCACCTCCAGACCGCCCGCATCGGCGCTCTCGACCCGCACCTGCAGGTCCGTCCCGTGCGCCTGCAGGCGGAAGCGCCCGTAACTGCTCTGGAACTCGACCGCATCGGGGCTGCGCGAGACCGGCAGTAGGTCGTGCTCGGCCAGACGCTTCACCTGCTCGTCGAGCCAGGCATCGGCGCGGTCCAGGGTGAGGCTCAGTTCGGCATGGAGGGATCCGGTCACGGCTCGGCCTTCGGAGGGGGTGGGAAGCAGCACGGACAATAATGCAACTCATTCGCATTAATGACCCCGCTGTCAACCATGGACCTGCTCCCATCCGGCTATTCCGCGGATCGGGCGGCGTCGGGGTCGCGAACGAAAAAGGGCGCCCACCGCGCGGCGGACGCCCTTGTCGATCTATCGGAGCCTTAGTGGGCCGGCTCCGGCGTCGGATCGCCGTCCGGCGTCTCTGTCTTCGGCGGTTGGGCCCGGCGCTTGGAGAAGAGCCGCATGATCATCACGAAGAACAGCGGCACGAAGAAGATCGCCAGCACGGTGGCGGAGATCATGCCGCCCATGACGCTGGTGCCGATGGCCTGACGGCTCGCCGCACCCGCCCCGGTGCTGATCGCCAGCGGCAGCACGCCGAGGGTGAAGGCCATGGAGGTCATGATGATCGGCCGGAAGCGCTGGCGCGCGGCCTCCACCGTCGCGTCCAGCAGGTCCATGCCGTCGTCGTAGAGCTCACGGGCGAACTCCACGATCAGGATGGCGTTCTTCGCCGACAGACCCACCGTGGTCAGCAGCCCGACCTGGAAGTACACGTCGTTCGGCAGCATCCGCAGATAGGCCGCCGCCACCGCACCGAACACGCCGAGCGGGACCACCAGCATGACGGATACCGGAATGCTCCAGCTCTCATACAGAGCGGCCAAGCAGAGGAAGACGACCAGAAGCGAGATCGCGTAGAGCATCGGCGCCTGGTCGCCCGACATCCGCTCCTCATAGGACAGGCCGGACCATTCGTAGCCGATGCCGTCCGGCAGCTCCTGCGCCATGTCGATCATCGCCTGCATCGCGTCGCCGGAGCTGACGCCCGCCGCCGCCTGACCCTGGATCTGGACCGAGGACGAGCCGTTGAACCGCTCCAGGCGCGGCGAGCCATAGGTCCAGTCGGAGGTCGCGAAGGCGGAGAACGGAACCATCTCGTCATACGCATTGCGCACATACCAGCGGTCCAGATCCTCTGGCATCATCCGGTAGGGCGCGTCGGCCTGCAGGTAGACCTTCTTGACCTTGCCGTTCTCCATGTAGTCGTTGACGTAGGACGCGCCCCAGGCGGTCGACAGGGTGGCGTTGATGTCGGAGATCGACAGGCCGAGGGCACTCGCCTTCTCGTGGTCGATGGTGACGCGGTATTGCGGCGTGTCGGCAAAGCCGTTCGGCCGGACCTGCGATACCCGCGAATCCTGCGCGGCCAACCCGAGGATCTGCCCGCGCGCCTGCATCATCGCCGCGTGACCGACGCCGCTGCGGTCGACCAGCTGGAACTCGAAGCCGGTGGCGTTGCCCAATTCGATGATCGCCGGCGGGGTGAAGGCGAAGATCTGCGCCTCGCGGACCTGCGACAGGGCGCCATACGCGCGGCCGACGACAGCCGACACCGGATCCGGACGCTCCGACCAGTCCTTAAGGTTGATGAAGGCGATACCGGCATTCTGGCCGCTGCCGCTGAAGCTGAACCCCGCGACGGTGAACAGGCCGTTCACGTTGTCCTTCTCGTTCTCGAGAAAATGGCGCTCCACCTTCTTGAGGACCTCGACCGTGCGCTCCTGGCTGGCGTTATCCGGCAGGGAGATCTGCGCGAACATGATGCCCTGGTCCTCGTTCGGCAGGAACGAGGTCGGCAGGCGCAGGAACAGGAACGCGAGGCCGCCGACGATCAGCAGGTACACCACGCCATACCGCCACTTGCGCCCGACCACATGGCCGACGCTGTTGCGGTAGAACCGGTTGGTCCAGTCGAAGCCGCGGTTGAACCAGCCGAACGGGCCGGTGGTCTTGCCGTGGCTGTCCTTCGCCCGCAGCATGGTGGCGCACAGGGCCGGCGTCAGCACGATGGCCACAATCACCGAGAGCACCATCGACGACACGATGGTGATGGAGAACTGCCGGTAGATCGCACCGGTCGAGCCGCCGAAGAAGGCCATCGGCACGAACACCGCCGACAGCACCATGGCGATACCGACCAGGGCGCCGGTGATCTGCGACATGGACTTGCGGGTCGCCTCGCGCGGTCCGAGCCCTTCCTCGTGCATCACGCGCTCGACGTTCTCGACCACGACGATGGCGTCGTCCACCAGCAGGCCGATGGCGAGCACCATGCCGAACATGGTCAGGGTGTTGATCGTGAAGCCGAACGCCGCCAGCACGCCGAAGGTGCCGAGCAGGATGACCGGCACGGCGATGGTCGGGATCAGGGTCGCGCGGATGTTCTGCAGGAACAGGAACATCACCACGAAGACCAGGACGATCGCCTCGAACAGCGTCATCACCACTTCATTGATGGAGATCTCGACAAAGGGTGTGGTGTCGTAGGGATAGACAACTTCGAGCCCGGCCGGGAAGAACGGCTGCAGCTCCTTGATCTTGGCGCGCACCGCGTCGGCGGTATCGAGCGCGTTGGCGCCCGAGGCGAGGTTGATGCCCACACCCGCGGCCGGGCGGCCGTCATATCGGGCAACCGTGCTGTAGGACGCGGCGCCGATCTCGATCCGCGCGAGATCCTTCAGCCGAACCTGCGAGCCGTCGGTATTCACCCGCACCAGGATGTTGCCGAATTCCTCCGGCGTCTCCAGACGGGTCTGGGCGATCAGGGTGGCGTTGATCTGCTGGCCCGGCACGGCGGGCGCGCCGCCGATCTGGCCGGCCGAGATCTCCGTGTTCTGGGCGACGATGGCGGCCCGGACCTCGGCGGTCGTGATCTTGTAGCTGAGCAGCCGGTCCGGATCGAGCCAGATGCGCATGGCGTGCTGGGCGCCGAACAGCCGGACCGAGCCGACGCCGTTCACGCGGCTGATCGGATCGCGGATGCTGTCGGCGACGAAATCGGCGATGTCCGTCTGCGCCATGTCCGTATCGGACACGAAGCCCAGCACCATCAGGAAACTGCCGCTGCCCTTGGACACCTGGATGCCCTGCTCCACCACCGCTTCCGGCAGCAGGGAGGTGGCGAGCTGCAGCTTGTTCTGGGTCTGCACCTGGGCGATGTCGGGATCGGCCTCGGGCTCGAATGTCAGCTTGATCTGCGCCGATCCGCTGCTGTCGCTGGTCGAGGAGATGTAGCGCAGGTTGTCGAGACCGGTCATCTGCTGCTCGATCACCTGGGTCACGGTGTTCTCGAGCGTCTGCGCCGAGGCGCCGGGATAGGTCGCGTTGATCTGCACCGTCGGCGGCGCCACGGAGGGATACTGCTCGATCGGCAGCTGCAGGATCGAGAGACCGCCCGCAAGCATGATCACGATGGCGATGACCCAGGCGAAGACCGGGCGATCAATGAAGAAACTGGCCATAGGAGTGCTTTCGGTTCAGCGCGCTTAGTGCAGCGCACTCATTTTCTGCGGCTTCTCGCCGGAAGCTGCGGTGGGACGCTGGACTTCCACCGGCGTCACCTTGGCCCCCGGGCGAATGCGCTGAAGCCCGTCCACCACGACCCGCATGCCGTCGCTCAGCCCCCGGTCGACCAGCCAGTCCTTGCCGGCGGCATCGACGATGTGAACCTTGACCTGGCTGACGGTATCGTCCTCGCCGATCACGTAGACGAACGGGTCGCCCATGCGGTCGAAGCTCGCCGCGGCCTGCGGGACCAGGTAGCCGTTCTCCACCACGCCCTGATTGACGATGCCGTGGACGAACATGCCCGGCAGCAGGTCGCGTTCGGGGTTGGGGAACTCCGCGCGCAGCCGGACCGAGCCCGTGGTCTCGTCCACCGTCACCTCGGAGAACTGCATGGTGCCCCGGTGGTCGTATTCCAGATCGATGGCGTCGAGGAACAGGGTCACCGGCAGTTCGTCGCCGTTGCCCTGGGCCCGCTGCCCGGTCTTGAACATCTGGCTCAGCCGCAGGAGCTCCGCGCTCGACTGCGTGAAATCGACATTGATCGGATCGAGCTGGGTGATGGTGGCCAGCGCATCCGCCTGCCCGGCCGTCACCAGCGCGCCCTCGGTGATCGACGAGCGGCCGATACGGCCGCCGATCGGGGCCAGGACCTCGGTGTAGCCAAGATTGATCTTGGCGGCGTCGAGCGCGGCGTTGGCCGACGCCACGCTGGCCCGGTTCTCCTGCTCCTCGGCGGCGACGTCGTCATAGGCCTGGCGGCTGACGGCGCTGGTCTTCACCAGGCTCTCGTAGCGCTTCAATTTCGTGCGGGTGGAGTTCAGCGTCGCCGTCGCCCGGGCAAGGTCGGCCTCGGCCATCTTCACCTGGGCCTCGTAGACGGCGGCGTCGATCTGGTAGAGCGGCTGACCGGCGGTCACCGTCGTCCCTTCCTCGAACAGCCGCTTGGTCACGATGCCATCGACCTGCGGGCGCACCTCCGCCCGGCGGAACGCCACAACGCGGCCGGGAAGCCGGGCGGTCAGATCGACCGCCTCCGCCTTCACGGTGGTGAAACCGACCTGTGCCGGCGGCCGTGCCGCGGGCGCGGAGGCCTGCTTTTCTTCCTCACAGCCGGCGAGCGCGATGGTCGCGGCGAGCACAACACAAAGTCGGGTCAGGAAAGCCTTCGGCACAGTCGTGTTCCTTGTGCGTGAAATTGCGTCGGAGGACGCATCGGTTCCAGCGTCCAGGGTTGCGGCTTGTCTAATTTGTGTACTATCTAGTACATATTGCACCGCACAACAAGAAACTTGTGCGAACGCCCCAGCCCCCGACGAGGATCGCGACCGATATGGCCTGTTGCCCGGGACACGGCAAACCCCCGACCCGCGGAGAGATCCGCCGCCGCGCGCTGGTGGACGCCGCCTGGTCTCTGGTCAAGGAGAACGGGATCGGAGCGACCACCCTCGACGACATCATCGCGCGGGCGGGCGGTTCCCGGGCCACCATCTATTCGGCGTTCGGCGACAAGGACGGGCTGATCGAGGCGGCGGTCGGCGAGAGCTGTGCGGCGTTCGCCGAACAGATGATGGTCAAGCTCGACGCCTCCGGCGATCCGACCGCCACCCTGACCCGCCTGGCGACGGACCTGGTCGAGCAGATCTGGACACCCGAGGCGCAGCGGATCTTCGGCAGCTTCATGACCGAGGGGAACCGCTTCCCGCAGGTGATCGCCGCCTTCCTGCGCAACGGCCCAGACCGGCTGCAGCGTCGCCTCGCCCGATACCTGACGGAAATCCGCGACAGCGGACAGGCGCCGATCGACAACCCGGATCAGGCCGCGAAGCTGTTTCTGGACGCCCTGCACGGCGACTGGCTGATCGGCTCGCTCGGCGCCCAGCCGGCACGGGATCCGAGGGCCCCGGAGACGGTGCGATGGATCGGCTTCGTGGTCGCCCGCACGCTCAACCTGCCGGTCGAGGCAACGGACGACTCCTCAGACCGCGTCAGCGCTCCGGAATGAGCCCCTTGGGCGCGAAGCGCATGACCAGCAGCAGGATCGCTCCCATCAGCAGGTAGCGGGTATAGGCCGCCCCCATCATCAGATGCGCGCCGAGCGCTGAGTCGTCCGGCAGCGGGGCCGTGATCGTCGCCATGAACCAGTTGCCCAGCGGTTCGGCCTCGACCCACAGGAACCAGATCACGAAGCCGCCAAGAACCGCCCCCCAGTTGTTGCCGGAGCCGCCCAGGATGACCATCACCCAAACCAGGAAGGTGAAACGCAGCGGGATGTAGCTGGTCGGCGTGAGCTGGCCGTCCAGGGTCGCCAGCATGGCCCCGGCGATGCCGCAGGTGGCGCAGCCGAGCACGAAGACCTGCAGGTGGCGGGCCTTCACGTCCTTGCCCATGGCCTCGGCGGCGTCGCGGTTGTCGCGGATCGCCCGCATCATGCGGCCCCAGGGGGATTTCAGCGCCCGCTCGGCCAGCCACATGACGATGGCCAGGACCACGATGAACAGCGCCGCGTAGCAGAACTTCACGAATAGGCTGGAGGCCTCGTTCATGTCGGTCGCGCCCAACGACGTCGCCAGATCGACGAACCACTGCTGGTCGACCAGATCGACCTCGTAGGGTACCGGGCGCGGGATGCCGGTGACGTTCTTCACGCCGCGCGACAGCCACTCCTCGTACTTGATGACGGCGATGATGATCTCGGAAATGCCGAGGGTCGCGATGGCGAGATAGTCGGCCCGCAGGCCGAGCGAGATCTTGCCGATCAGCCACCCTGCCCCGGCCGCGACCACGCCGCCCAGGGGCCAGGCCAGCAGCACCGGCATGCCCATGCCGCCGAGATAGCCGGACAGGGCCGGGTCGATGGCCTCGATCCGCTCCGTCGCCGGCAGGAAGAAGGCGCCGATGAGGAAGTAGCCGGCGACCACCAGGGCGACGGTGACCGGCAGCCGGAAGGCTGGCGGCACCACGCGCCGCGCCACAAGAATGGCGACCACGGTGGCGGCCAGACACAGGACGGACAAGGCAAGATCACCGCCGGCGACGGCCCAGGCCTCCTGCACCGGCGGCATGGAGACCAGCACTGCGGTCAGCGCGCCCAGCGCGGTGAAGCCCATGATCCCGACATTGAACAGCCCGGCATAGCCCCACTGCATGTTCACGCCGAGCGCCATGATCGCGGAGATCAGGCACAGGTTGAAGATGCCGAAGGCGACGTTCCAGCTCTGGAACATCCCAACCCCGAGCAGCACCAGCAGCATGAGGCCGTACAGAAAAACGACGCGCCGGGTCATATGACTTTCCCCCGGATGATACCGGTCGGTCGCACCAGCAGGACGACGACGAGGATGACGAAGGAGACCGCGAACTTGTAATCGGTCGACAGGAGCTGGACCAAACCGTCGGGCTCCCAGCCCTCGGGGCCGAGATAGGCCAGGAAGCGCTTAAAGGCGTAGGTCACCGTGACTTCCGAGAAGGCGACGATGAAACCGCCGAGCACCGCGCCGACCGGCTGGCCGATGCCGCCGAGGATGGTGGCGGCGAAGATCGGCAGCAGGATCTGCAGGAAGATGAACGGCTTATAGGTCTTGTCGAGACCGTAGAGCGTGCCGGCGATGCAGGCGAGCGAGCCGGCGATGATCCAGGCGATCAGCACCACCCGCTCCGGGTTGATGCCGGACAGCAGCGCCAGATCCTCGTCGTCGGAATAGGCGCGCATCGCCTTGCCCCAGCGGGTCTTCTGCAGGAACCAGAACAGGAAGGCGACGACGATGAGCGTGACGACGACGGTGACCACCTGGGTCTGCTTGATCGCGATGCCCTGGTCCCAGCCGGTCAGCTTCTTGAAATCGCCGTAGCTGATCAGGAACCGTTCGCCGTCGGCGAAGCTCTGGTCGTCGGGTCCGATCACGATGCGGATGATGCCCGCCATCATGAACATCACGCCGACCGAGACGATGGCGAAGACGATCGGGTTCGCCCGCTTCTTGCGGTAGAAGCGGAAGACGTAGCGGTCGGTCAGCACCGCCATGGCGACGGTCGCCAGGATGCCCACCGGCAGCGCCAGCAGCGCCGTCGGCAGCGGGCCGAGGCCGATCCCGTTCATCTGCAGCAGCCAGGTCACCAGGATCGTCACCATGGCGCCGAACGACATCAGCTCGCCGTGGGAGAAATTGGCGAAGCGCAGGATGCCGAAGATGATCGTCACCCCGAGTGCCCCCAGCGCAAGCTGCGCGCCATAGGCGGTCGCCGGAACGAGGACGAAATTCGCGAGCAGCGCGAAGGCGTTGGCGATCTCCATCTCTCAGCCCCCCAGGAACGAACGGCGGACTTCCTCGTTCGCCAGTAGCGCCTCGCCGGTATCGGTGAAGCGGTTGGTGCCCTGGACCAGGACGAAGCCGTGATCGGCGATCTCCAGCGCCTGACGGGCGTTCTGCTCGACCATCAGGATGGCGATGCCGGTCTTGGCGATCTCCACGATGCGGTCGAACAGCTCGTCCATGACGATCGGCGACACGCCGGCGGTCGGCTCGTCCAGCATCAGCAGCCGCGGCTGGGTCATCAGCGCCCGGCCGACCGCCACCTGCTGGCGCTGGCCGCCGGACAGCTCTCCCGCCGGCTGGTTGCGCTTCTCGGCCAGGATCGGGAACAGCTCGAAGACCTGTTCCTTCGATTGGGAGATGTCGTCGTCGCGGATGAACGCGCCCATCTCCAGATTCTCCTCGACGCTGAGCGAGACGAAGACGTTGCGGTTCTGCGGCACGAAGCCCATGCCGACCCGCACCCGCTCCTGCGGCGCCAGGCCTGTGATGTCGGTGCCGTCGAACATCACGCTGCCCTCGCGCAGGTTCAGCATGCCGAACACGGCCTTCATCGCCGTGGACTTGCCGGCCCCGTTCGGGCCGACGACCACGGCGATCTCGCCGCGTTCCACCCGCAATTCGCAGCCGGTGATGATGTCGGCGCCGCCGTACCCCCCGGTCATGCCAGTCGCTGCCAGGAAGCTCATGCCTCGGACACCCGCTTGTGCTTACGGCCGGTACCCAGATAGGCCTCGATGACGTCCTCGTTGTTCATGACCTCTTCGGTCGTCCCCTGGGTCAGCAGCCGTCCCTCGGCCATGACGATGACCGGGTCGCAGAGCCGGGCGATGAAATCCATGTCGTGCTCGATCAGACAGAAAGTGTAGCCGCGCTCCTGGTTCAGGCGCTGGATCGAGCGCGCGATCGTCTGCAGCAGCGTGCGGTTCACGCCGGCGCCGACCTCGTCCAGGAACACGATCTTGGCGTCGACCATCATGGTGCGGCCGAGCTCGAGAAGCTTCTTCTGGCCGCCGGACAGGTTGCCGGCCAGCTCGTTCTCCAGATGCGGGATCTCCAGGAACTCGATCACCTCACGGGCGCGCTGGCGGACCTTTTCCTCGACCTCGCGCACCTTGGCGAAGTTGAACCAGGCGTGGCGCAGTTGCTCGCCCGGCTGTTCGCCCGGCACCACCATCAGATTCTCAAGCACCGTCAGGCTGGAGAACTCGTGGGCGATCTGGAAGGTGCGCAACAGCCCCTTGTGGAACAGCTCGTGCGGTTCCAGCGCCGTCACATCCTCGCCGTCGAGGAAGATCATCCCCGAGGAAGGCGGGAAATGTCCCGCGATGATGTTGAAAAGGGTGGTCTTTCCGGCCCCGTTCGGGCCGATCAGGCCGGTAATCGACCCCTGCGCGATCTCCAGGGAGACCCCGTCCACCGCGCGGATGCCACCAAAGTTCTTGGTGACGTTTTCTACTCTGATCATTCAGCCAACCCGAGATCGGGAAACGGTCGGGCAGCGCCCGACCGTCCCCGGTTCGATCAAAACCGCCAGGCGGTCAGTGGTAGGACACCGTCTTCCAGGCGCCACCCTCGACGGTCGTCTCGCGGAAGCTGCCCGCGGACTCGCCCGGGCCGATCAGCTCCAGCGCGGTGCCGCCGACATAGTCGATGTCGCCGCCATCGGCGAGGATCTTCAGGGCCTTGGCCAGCTCGCCCGGATAGATCTTCTCGCCCGGAGCGTTGGCGACCTTCTCCACATGCTCCTTGTAGACCGCGCTGTCGGTGCTCCCGGCCGACTGCATGGCCAGCAGCAGAACGGCGGCGGCGTCATAGGCCTCCGGGACATACGGGTCGTCGCCCTTGAAGCCCTTGCCGCCGGCAAGGTCGGCCAGCATTTTCGCACCCGGGCTGTCGGTGCCGGGGTTGGTGCCGATGGAGCCGTCGATGGAAGCGCCGAAGTTCTCGGTCAGCGCCTCGCCGACCATGCCGTCGGGCAGCATGAACTTCTCGAAGGCACCGGTGTCCAGCGCGGCCTGGATCATGCCCTTGCCGCCCTGGTCGAGGTAGCCCGCCACGATCAGGATGTCGCCGCCGGCCGAGGCCAGGGTCGCGACTTCCGCCGAGTAGTCCGCCTTGCCGTCCTCATGGGCGGCGACGGCGGTGATCTTGCCGCCAGCCTTCTCGAAAGCGGCCTGGATGGCGTCGGCGAGACCCTTGCCGTAGTCGTTGTTGGTGTAGGTCAGCGCCGCCGACTTGATCCCCTTGGACGACAGGATGTCGCCGATGATCTCGCCCTGACGCGCGTCGGACGGAGCGGTGCGGAAGAACAGGCCGTCGTCTTCGATCGTGCTCAGCGCCGGCGAGGTCGCCGACGGAGAGATCATGACGATGCCGTTCGGGCGGGCGACGTTGTTCAGGACCGCGGTGGTCGCGCCGGAGCAGGTCGCGCCGACAATGCCGACGACGCTCTCGGAGGTGATCAGACGGGTGGCCGCGGCCGTGGCGGCCGCCGCGTCGATGCAGGTGCTGTCACCGCGCACCGAGACGACCTTCTTGCCGCCCAGGAACAGTCCGCTGTCGGAGATCTCCTGGATCGCCATCTCTCCGCCAAGCGCCATCGGCTTGACCAGCGACTCCGTCGGGCCGGTGAAGCCCTGGAGCATGCCGATCTTCACCTCTTCCTGAGCATTGGCTGCGGTGGAGAACACCGCCGCACAGAGCAACGGTAGCAAACGTTTCATGGTCGTTTCCCCTTGTTGGATGCCACATTCGTGGTCTGCCCCAATATACATTTGTGAACGAGGACGGCAATCGAAGCGACCATCCGGCGGACTCCGCGCGGGATGCGATAGGAGCCTCGCAATACCTTTCGCCATTGCGATATAACCTCCTAGGGTACGCTCGGACGCTGCAACCATCTGGATAATCATGTCGATCAAAGCCGCGATCCATCACCTCACGCATTACCGCTACGACCGGCCGGTCAGCCTGGGTCCGCAGATCATCCGTCTGCGCCCGGCGCCATACAGCCGGACCCGTGTGATCTCGCACTCGCTGAAGGTCACCCCGGACACGCATTTCGTGAACCACCAGCAGGACCCGTACGGCAACTGGCTGTCCCGCTTCGTGTTCCCGGAGCCGGTGCGCGAGCTGAAGATCGAGGTCGATCTCGTCGCCGACATGACGGTGTACAACCCGTTCGACTTCTTCGTGGAGGAATCGGCGGAGCAGTGGCCCTTCGCCTATCCCGAGGAACTGCGCGACGACCTCACCATCTATCTGCGTCCGGAGCCCATCGGCCCGCGCGTCCAGTCCTTCCTCGACAATCTGGACCGCTCGCAGTCCGGTACGGTGAATTTCGTCGTCGACCTGAACCGCCAGGTCTCCGAGGCGGTGAAATACCTGATCCGCATGGAGCCGGGCGTGCAGACGCCGGAGGAGACGCTGGAACTGGCCAGCGGCTCGTGCCGGGATTCGAGCTGGCTGCTGGTGCAGGTGCTGCGCCATCTGGGCTTCGCCGCCCGCTTCGTGTCCGGCTACCTGATCCAGCTCAAGCCGGACCTGGTCTCCCTGGACGGCCCGGCCGGCACGGATCACGACTTCACCGACCTGCATGCCTGGGCCGAGGTGTACCTGCCGGGTGCAGGCTGGATCGGGCTCGACCCGACCTCGGGCCTGCTGACCGGCGAGAGCCACATCCCGCTCGCCGCCTGCCCGCACTACCGCAACGCCGCTCCGATCTCCGGCATGGCGAGCGTCGCCAAGGTCGATTTCGAATTCGACATGACGGTGAAACGGGTGGCCGAACATCCGCGCATCACCATGCCGTTCTCGGACGATGCCTGGGAGGCACTCCACGCCCTGGGCGAGAAGGTCGACGCGGAGCTGAACGCCGGCGACGTGCGCCTGACCATGGGCGGCGAGCCGACCTTCGTGTCGATCGACGAGTTCGAGTCCGAGGAGTGGAACACAGCCGCCGTCGGCCCGATGAAGCGCGGCCTCGCCGACGTGCTGATCCGCAAGCTGCGCAAGCGGTTCGCGCCGGGCGGCTTCCTGCATTACGGCCAGGGCAAGTGGTATCCGGGCGAGACCCTGCCGCGCTGGACCTTCTCTCTGTACTGGCGGCGGGACGAGAAGCCGATCTGGCGCGACCCCGACCTGATCGCCGGCGAGACCGAGACCCTGCAGGCCGGGCCAAAGGAGGCCGAGGCGCTGCTGAAGGCCATCGCCGAGAACCTGGCGATCCAGCGGGACTATGTGGTCCCCGCCTTCGAGGACCCCGCCGAATGGGTGCTGAAGGAGGCGAACCTTCCGGAGAACGTGACGCCGGAGAACTCCAAGCTGCGCGACGCCGAGGAGCGGCACCGGATCGCCCGGGTGTTCAGCCGCGGCCTGACCGAGCCGGCCGGCTACGTCCTGCCGGTGCAGAGCTGGCAGTCCCGGTCGATGGAAACCCGGCGCTGGAAGTCCGAGCTGTGGAAGCCGCGCCGGGGCCACGTGTTCCTGGTGCCCGGCGACAGCCCGGTCGGCTTCCGCCTGCCCCTGGGCGCCCTGCCCTACGTGCCGCCGTCGCAGTATCCCTATGTGAACATCGCCGATCCCTGGGAGGAGAAGAGCCCGCTGCCGGACTTCTCCGCCGAACGGGGTCCCGGCGAGGCGCAGGCCGGCGAGACGGCGCCGGACCAGGCCCGTGCGCGCTTCACCGCCGGCGGCGAGGTGCAGAACGTCATCGAGCAGAAGGTCGGCGAGGTTGGCGGCGCCGTGCGCACCGCCATCGCCGTGGAGCCGCGCGACGGCCGGCTGTGCGTGTTCATGCCGCCGGTGGAGCGGGTCGACGATTATCTCGACCTGCTCGACGCCGTGGAGCGGGCCGCCGCCAAGGTCGGCGTGAAGGTGCATATCGAGGGCTACGCCCCGCCGACCGATCCGCGCCTGAACGTGATCCGCGTCGCCCCCGACCCCGGCGTGATCGAGGTGAACATCCACCCGGCAACCAGCTGGAAGGACTGCGTGGCGATCACCGAAGGCGTCTACGAGGAGGCGCGTCAGTCCCGTCTCGGCGCCGACAAGTTCATGATCGACGGCAAGCACACCGGCACCGGCGGCGGCAACCACGTGGTGGTCGGCGGCGCCAACCCGGAGGACAGCCCCTTCCTGCGCCGTCCGGACCTGCTGCGGTCGCTGATCCTGCACTGGCAGCGCCATCCGAGCCTGTCTTACCTGTTCTCCGGCCTGTTCATAGGGCCGACCAGCCAGGCGCCGCGCATCGACGACGCCCGGCACGACACGCTCTACGAGCTGGAGATCGCGCTCGGCCAGATCCCGCATCCGGACAACGGCGCCCCGCCGCCGCCCTGGCTGGTGGACCGGCTGCTGCGCAACATGCTGACCGACGTGACCGGCAACACCCACCGCTCGGAGATCTGCATCGACAAGATGTACTCGCCGGACGGCCCGACCGGACGGCTTGGGCTGGTGGAGTTCCGCGGCTTCGAGATGCCACCGGACCCGCGCATGAGCCTGGCGCAGCAGCTTCTCCTGCGCGCGCTGATCGCCCGGTTCTGGAAGTCGCCGATCGGCGGCAACTTCACCCGCTGGGGCACCACCCTGCTCGACCGGTTCATGCTGCCGCATTTCGTGTGGTCCGACTTCATGGACGTGCTGCAGGATCTGCGGCTGAACGGCTTCGACTTCCGGTCCGAATGGTACGAGGCCCAGGCCGAGTTCCGATTCCCGTTCTGCGGCGAGGTCGAATACGAGGGCGTCCATCTGGAACTGCGCCAGGCGCTGGAGCCGTGGCACGTGCTGGGTGAGACCGGCGCCATCGGCGGCACCGCGCGCTACACGGACAGCTCCACCGAACGGCTGCAGGTCAAGCTGACGGCGCTGGATCCGGGCCGCTACGTGGTGACCTGCAACCAGCGCCGGATGCCGCTGCACGCCACCGAGACCAGCGGAGTCGCGGTCGGCGGCGTCCGCTTCAAGGCCTGGCGCCCCGCCATGGCGATGCATCCGGTGATCCCAGTCCATGCCCCGCTGACCTTCGACATCTACGACACCTGGTCAGGCCGGGCGCTGGGCGGTTGCGTCTATCACGTGGCGCATCCAGGCGGACGCAACTACGAGACCTTCCCGGTCAACGCCAACGAAGCCGATGCACGCAGACTTGCAAGGTTCGAGTATCATGGACATACGCCGGGCAGCTATGTTCCGGCACCTGAGATGACTCATCCCGAGTTCCCCTTGACCCTCGACCTGAGACGCGCGGCCGGAACCTGACCCATGAGCGAGCCACAGCAGGCTGCGAACCGATCCGATTGGGGCAGCCTCCTGGACGCCTACCGCACGCTGCCCGGCGTGGCGGACGAGTTGTTCGACAGCAAGGGCCGGGTGCGCCCGGTCTGGCAGCCGTTCCTGCGCGATCTCGCGGCACTCGACCCAGACGCGCTCGACCATGCCCTGGCGCGGGGCAGCCAGTATCTGCGCGATGCCGGGGTGTTCTTCCGGCAATACGGCCCGACCGATTCTACGGAGCGTGACTGGCCGCTGAGCCACCTGCCGATGCTGATCGACGCCGGTGAGTGGCAGAACATCGCCACCGCCCTGATGCAGCGCGCCGACGTGCTGGAAGCGGCGATGGCCGACTTCTACGGATCGAACCGGCTGGTCGCCGACGGTGTGGTGCCGGCGCGCCTGCTGGCGTCCAATCCGGAATGGCTGCGGCCCATGGTCGGGGTCCAACCCCGGCACGTCCACTACCTGCATTTTCTCGCCTTCGACATCGGCCGCGGGCCCGATGGCAAGTGGTGGGTGCTGGGCGACCGGACCCAGGCCCCATCCGGCGCCGGCTTCGCGCTCGAGACCCGCATGGCGACCTCGCGCAGCTTCTCCTCGCTGATCAGCAGCGCGAACGTGATGCGCTTGGCCGGGTTCTTCCGCCGGTTCCGCGACACCCTGCTGGGGATGCGCGACGGCGACGGCAGTCGGGTGGCGATCCTCACCCCCGGACCGCTGAACGACACCTATTTCGAACACTCCTACATCGCCCGCTATCTCGGCTTCATGCTGGTCCAGGGCGCCGACCTGGCGGTGAAGGAGAACCGGCTGATGGTCCGCACGGTCAGCGGGCTGCAGCCGCTCTCGGTGGTCTGGCGCCGACTCGACGCGGAATGGACCGATCCGCTGGAACTGAACGAGAGCTCGCAGCTCGGCACACCGGGCATGATCGGGGCCCTGCGCGCCGGTTCGTTCTCCATGGTCAACGCGCTCGGCTCCGGCGCGCTGGAAGCCCGCGCCCTGATGGCCTTCATGCCGCGCATGAGCGAGCACCTCACCGGTCAGCCCCTCGCCATGCCGAACATCGCCACCTGGTGGTGCGGCGGGCCGGGCGAGTGCGACTACGTGAAGGCCAATCTGGAGCGCATGACCATCGACAACGCCATGTCGACCCGTCTGCCTTTCGACCACGGCCCGAACGTGGTGATCGCCGGCAAGAAGACCGACGGCACCGACGTCGACCCGGCCTGGATCGACGAGAACGGCCCCCTGCTGGCCGGCCAGGAGATCGTCTCGCTGTCCACCGCCCCGGCCCTTGTCGACGGCAAGCTGGAGGCCCGGCCAATGAGCCTGCGGGTCTTCGTCGCCCGTTCCGGCAACGGCTGGGTGGTGATGCCCGGCGGCTTCGCGCGGATCGGCCATTCGGCGGAGAGCGCCGACATCTCCATGCAGCGCGGCGGCGCGGTCTCGGATGTGTGGGTGGTGTCGGACGATGCCGGACCGGTGGACACCCTGCTGGACACCGGCGGCGGCGTGCCGAAGCGGACCCAGGACGTCACCCTGCCGAGCACGGCGGCCGACAACCTGTTCTGGCTCGGCCGGTATGTGGAGCGGGCCGACTTCAAGCTGCGGCTGCTGCGGTCCTTCCACATCCGTCTGGCGGAGACCGGAGGCGAGGACTACCCGCTGGCGGCGATGCTGTCCCACTATCTGGAGTCCCTGTCGATCGACGCGATGGAGTCGATCTCGGACGGCTTGCTGGACGACCTGCGCGCCGCCCTGCGCAGTTCCGGCCAGGTGCGCGACCGGTTCTCCACCGATGCCTGGAACGCGCTGGTCGACCTGACCCGCACCACCGAGATGTTCGCCGAGCGGATCCAGCCGGGCGACGACGCGTCCCGCGCCTTCAGCGTCCTGCTGCGCAAGATCGCCGGGTTCGCCGGCCTGGTGCACGAGAACATGTACCGGTCGACCGGCTGGCGCTTCCTCGGCATCGGCCGGGCGGTCGAGCGCGCGGGCGCGATGATGCATTTCCTGCGGGTCTGCACCGATCCCGAGGCGCCGGAAGGCGCACTGGACCTGGCGATCGAGGTCGGCGATTCCGTGATGACCCACCGCCGCCGCTACGCCGCGGGGACGAGCCGGGACACGGTCATCGACCTGCTGATGCTCGACGACATGAACCCACGCTCCGTGCTGCAGCAGCTCATGGCGATCGACGATCACGCCTCCTACCTGCCGGTCACGGTCGAGGAGGTCCGGATGACGCCGTTCCAGCGCAAGGTGCTGGAGATCAAGACCGCGCTGACCACCGCCGCACCAGGGGAGATCACCCCGGATCGGTTCGACGCCCTGTCGGCCGACACCGCGTCCCTGTCCGGCCTTCTGGCCGATACCTATCTGCATTAGGGCCGGGGCATGCTCTACGACATCACCCTGAAGATCGAGTACGCCTATGACAGCCTCGCCGACGCGGGCCGGCACATCCTGCGGCTGACGCCCGCCACCCTGCCCGGTCGACAGCGGGTCATCGCTTCGTCCCTCGACGTGGCACCGATCCCCACCGAACAGGGCCTTTTCTTCGACTTCTTCGACAACCGGTGCATCAACATCTCCTATGACGGGGCCGTGGAGGAGACCTCCTTCCTGATGAAGGCCCGGGTCGACCGCACCGCCCTGGAACAGCTGTTCGACGTTTCGCCCAGCCTCGAACGGCTCGCCAAGGAACTGGAGACGGTCAATTCGGTCTCGCCGGAGTCTCCGCATCACTTCCGCGGCCGCTCGCCTCGCGTGCCGCAGGTATCGGAGATCGCCGCCTGGGCGAAGACGCTGAGCGCCGGCAGCGGCACCGCCCTGGAAGCGGTGACGGCGATCTGCACGGCCCTGCATCGGGAAATGACCTTCGATCCGGAAGCGACGGCCGTCGACACCCCGCTGGAGGAGGCGTTCCGTGCCCGCCACGGGGTGTGCCAGGACTTCACCCATATCGCCATCTGCGCCCTGCGCAGCATCGGCGTGCCGGCGGGCTATGTGAGCGGTTTCCTGCGCACCATCCCGCCCAAGGGTGCGGCCCGGCTGGAGGGTGCGGACGCCATGCATGCCTGGGTACGTGCATGGTCCGGGCTGGAGATGGGCTGGGTCGAGTTCGACCCCACCAACAACATGATGGCCGGCGAGGATCATGTGGTGGTCGCCGTCGGCCGAGACTATTTCGACGTGGCCCCGGTCAAGGGTGCCCTGCGCACCGCCGGCTCCCAGGACACGTCGCAATCGGTCGACATGGTGGCCGTGCTCTCATGAGCGATCGAAGGAGGACCGGGTGAAGCTCTACGGCTGCCCGTTCAGCGTCTATGTCCGCACCGTCCGGCTCTGCCTCGAGGAGAAGGGGCTGGACTACGAGCTGGTGCCGGTCGACCCGTTCGATCCGGCGGGCCTGCCGGACTGGTATGGCGACCTGCACCCGTTCGGAAAGATCCCGGCCTTCGAGGACGGCGACGTAAGGCTCTACGAGAGCGACGCGATCCAGCGCTATCTGGAGGCCCGCTATCCCGAGCCGCCGCTGCTGCCGACCGAACCCGGCGCCCTCGCCCGTGCGGTGCAGGCGATGCGGATCATGGACAGCTACGCCTATCCAGCCATGGTTTGGACCATCTTCGTCAGCGAGGCGCGCGATGTCGAGACCGGCTGGATGCCGCGGGACAAGGCGCTGGATGTCTCGCGCAAGGTGCTCGCCGAACTGGAGCGCTGGCTGGGGGACGGCCCGTATCTCGCCGGCGCCGCGCTGACCCTGGCCGACACCCATTTCCTGCCGGCGCTGGACCTGTTCTGCCTCACCGCGGTCGGCCGCGAGATGATGGATGCGCATCCCCGCGTCCGCGACTGGTGCGAGCGGCTGCGCGCCCGCCCGTCGGCGATCGCCACCACCTTCCACCCATCCTGACGGCGCCCTCCATGGCCTATACCCTGTTCTACAACCCCGACAGCGCCAATCTGGTCATCCGCTTCGCCCTGGAAGAGCTCGGCGTTGCCTATGACGACCACCTGGTGGCGGGACGGCGCACCGGCCGGGACGCGGCGTTCCACAAGCTGAATCCAACCGGCCTGCTGCCGGTTCTGGTCGACCACGATACCGGCCAGCCGATCGCGGAGACCGCCGCGATCCTGCTGTATCTCAGCGACAAGCATGGCGCGCTCGGTGCACCGGTGGAGGATGCGGCGGCGCGCGGAGAGTATCTGCGCCGGCTGTTCCACCTGTCCAACACGGTGCATGCCTATCTGCGGTTGGGCTTCTACGCCGACCGGGTCTCGGACGACCGGACTGTGGCCGTCGGCGTCTCCGACTGGAGCTGCCGCCAGACCTTGGAGGATCTGGCGATCTACGAGGAACTGCTCGGCGATGGACGCCCCTGGCTGCTCGGCGCGGCGGTCAGCGTGTGCGACTACTACCTCGCCGCCTGCCTCCGCTGGGCGCAGCTCTACGGCGACGTGGCTCCGGCGCTGAGCCGTGGCGATCTGGAGCGGTTTCCCAAGCTGGTGGCGATGCTGACCCGGCTGCAGGAGCGCCCGGCTGCCCTGGCCGCCGCCTCGAAGGAAGGCATCGCAGCACCACTGTTCCTGTCGCCGGTCCGACCGGCGGGGTAGGGCTACCTCGCGGCCCTCCCTCTACCATCGTCATCCCGAACTTGTTTCGGGACCTCATTTTTCATCCACGCCCCAAGAGGTCCCGAAACAAGTTCGGGATGACGGAATTTGGGGTGATTAAGGGAGGCCGCCCTACCCCATCACCCGGTGCCGCCGCCGCACGCTGTCGGGGCGGCCGGGGATCGAGAGCCGGGCGTCGTTGCGCGCCTGCCGCGAGATCACCTTGCCCTTGGCGATGACGCAGAGCCGGTCCGGGCGCAGCCGCACCGCTTCCACTTTGTCCCCCGCATCCAGCACCACCAGCGACGCCGCGCAGCCGACCTCAAGGCCGTAGCCGTCCAGATGCATGATCTTCGCACTCTCGGTGGTGACCATGTCGAAGCAGCGGGCCATCTCCTGCGGCGCGCTCATCTGCGCCACGTGCAGCCCCATGAAGGCGACGTCGAGCATGTCGCCGGTGCCCAGCGAGTACCACGGGTCGCGCACGCAGTCCTGGCCCCAGCCGACGGTGATGCCGAGCGCCTGCATCTCCTTCACCCGGGTCAGGCCCCGGCGCTTCGGGAAGGTGTCGTGGCGGCCCTGGAGCATGATGTTGATCAGCGGGTTCGGGATCGCGGCCACCTGCGCCTCCGCCATCAGCGGCAGCAGTTTGGAGACGTAGTAATTGTCCATGGAGTGCATGGAGGTCAGGTGCGAGCCGGCCACCCGCCCCTGAAGGCCGAGCCGCTGCGTCTCATAGGCAAGCATCTCGATATGGCGGGACATCGGGTCGTCGGTCTCGTCGCAATGCATATCGACCAGCAGGCCCCGCTCGGCGGCGATCTCGCACAACGCTGTCACCGAGGCGGCACCGTCGGCCATGGTCCGCTCGAAATGAGGAATACCGCCGACCACGTCGACGCCCATGTCCAGGGCCCGCACGGTATTCGCGTAGGCCGTCGGGTCGCGGTACAGCCCGTCCTGGGGAAAGGCGACGAGCTGCAGGTCGATATAGCCCTTCACCGCCTCGCGCACGTCGAGCAGCGCCTCCACCCCGAGCAGGCGGTCGTCGCAGGTGTCCACATGGCTGCGGATCGCCAGCAGGCCGAGGCTGGCCGCCCAGTCGCAATAGGCGAGCGCGCGTTCCTTGACCTCGTCGACGGTCATCACCTGCTTCAACTCGCCCCACAGGGAAATGCCCTCCAGCAGGGTACCGGACGCGTTGATCCGCGGCAGGCCGTAGCTGAGCGTGGCGTCCATGTGGAAGTGCGGGTCGACGAAGGGCGGGCTCACGAGGTCGCCCGCCGCGTCGATCACCTCTGCGGCCTCCACGCCGTCGTCCAGCCGCTCCACCGCGGCGATGCGGCCGTCGCGGATGCCGATATCGGCGACCCGCCCGTCCGGCAGGGTCCCGCCCTTCACGACGATGTCGAACATCTCAGCGCTCTCCCCTGTTGAACGGCACCATGAGGGCCGCCGGAACCTCGGCCCGGCGCGACATCACCACCAGCGCCAGGATCGACAGCAGATACGGCATCATCAGGAAGATCTGGTAGGGAATATCGGCCCCCAGCGAGGTCTGCTGCAGGCGGATCTGCAGCGCATCGAAGGCGGCGAAGAGCAGCGCGCCAAGCAACGCCTTGCCCGGCTTCCAGGCCCCGAATACAACCAGCGCGATGCAGATCCAGCCGCGGCCGTTGACCATCTCGAAGAAGAACGAGTTGAAGGCGGACATGGTCAGGAACGCCCCGCCGACCCCCATCAGCCCGGAGCCGACCACCACGGCACCCATGCGCAGCGCCGTCACGGACAGGCCCTGGGCTTCGACCGAATGCGGGTTCTCGCCCACCGCCCGCACCGCCAGGCCCAGCGGCGTGCGGTACAGGACGAAGGCCACGATCGCGGCGGTGACGAAGGCGAGATAGGTCAGCGGCGTCTGGGCGAACAGAGCTTGGCCGACGATCGGAATGTCGGACAGCACCGGGATCGGCAGTTCCTTGAATGCCTCGATCCGCGGCGGGTTGGTGACCTGCGGCAGGGCGACCCGATAGGCGAAATAGGTGGAGGCCGTCGCCAGCAGGGTGATGCCGAGCCCGACCACGTGCTGGCTCAGCCCGAACGGCACCGACAGGATCGCGTGCAGCAGCCCGAACAGCATGCCCGCCGCCATGGCCACACCGACCCCGACCCAGAGATCGGCGCCGGAATAGACCGCCATCCAGCCGGCGAAGGCGCCGACCACCATGATGCCTTCGATGCCGAGGTTCAAAACCCCGGCGCGCTCGCAGATCAGCTCGCCCAAGGTGGCGAAGATCAGCGGGCTGGCGATGCGCACGGCGGCCGCCCAGAAGCTGGCCGAAATCAGGATGTCGAGGATCTCCACCGCCTACCCCCTCACCACGCGGAAGCGCGTCAGCATGATCGCCAGCACCATCAGCAACAGGGCCGAGGCGAGCAGAATATCGGCGATATAGGTCGGCACGGCCGCCGCCCGGCTCATGCTGTCGGCCCCGACGAAGATGCCGGCGACGAACAACGCGGAGACGACCACACCCAGCGGATTCAGCAGGGCCAGCATGGCGACGATGATGCCGGTGTAGCCGAAGCCCGGGCTCAGATCCAACGTCAGGCTGCCCTTCAGCCCGGCCACCTCCGAGAAGCCGGCGAGCCCGGCGAGACCGCCGGAGATCAGGGCGGTCTTGATCACCACCCTGGTCACCGGGATGCCGGCGAAGGCGGCGGCGCGCTGGTTCAGGCCGACGGCGCGGATTTCGTAGCCGAGCGTCGTGCGGGTCTGCATCACCCAGACCGCCACCGCGCAGATCAGCGCGAGACCGAAGCCCCAATGCAGCCGCAGCCCGTCGACAATCCGCGGCAGCCGCGCCTCGGCCACCAGGCGCTGGGATTTCGGCCAGCCCATGCCCATCGGGTCCTTCAGCGGTCCTTCCAGCAGCATGGAGACGAACAGGATCATCACGAAGTTCAGCAGCAGCGTGGTCACCACCTCGTCCGCGCCGAGCCGGGTCTTCAGGAAGGCCGGGCCGAGCAGCATCAGTGCGCCTCCGGCGATGGCGACGATCATCAGGATCGGCAGCAGCAGGACCGAGGGCAGCGGCAGCAGGCCGGTGCCCAGCACCACCGCCAGCAGCGCGCCCATATAGAGCTGCGCCTCCGCCCCGATGTTCCAGAGCTTAGCGCGAAAGGCGACCGCGACCGCGAGGCCGGTGAAGATCAACGGCGTCGCCCGGTTGAGGGTCTCCAGCAGCGCAAATTTGGAGCCGACCGCCCCCTTCACGATCAGGCCGAGCACGGCGACCGGGCTGGATCCCGCCACGAGGGCGAACGCCATGGCAATGGCCACCGTCCCGCCCAGCGCCAGCGCCGGCAGGCCGAGTGTCCGGGACCAGCCGGGATCGGCGACAGGTTCAAGCCGCATGGCTGTCTTCTTCCTCGAAGCCCTGCCCCGCCATCCACACGCCAAGCTCCGCCGGGGTCTTGGTGCCGCGGGCGAAGGCCGGCGACAGGCGGCCCTCGGAGATCACGTGGATGACGTCGGCCAGGGTCAGGATCTCGTCCAGGTCCTCAGAGATCAGCAGCACGGCGGCCCCGGCGTCCCGTGCCTCGATCAGCCGGTTCTGCACATAGGTGACCGCCCCGATATCCAGGCCGCGCACCGGCTGGACGGCCAGAATGATCTTCGGCTCGGCCTCAAGCGCGCGGCCCAGGATCAGCTTCTGCATGTTGCCGCCCGACAGAAGCCGGATGCGCGCGTCGGGGCCAGGACAGCGGACGTCGTAGCGCTCAATGATCGCCCGCGTGTGCCGGTCAATCGCCTTCCAGTCGAACCAGCCACGTTTGGAAAACGGTTCCTTTTCATAGGCTTCCAGGACCGCGTTCTCGGACAGCGTAAAATCAGAGATCGTGCCGGTGCGATGCCGATCCTCTGGAATCCGGCCGATCCGGGCGTCCAGGGCGGCGCGGGGCGTCCAGGCGCCGACACCCTCGCCGGCCACCTCGAAGACACCCGAGGCCGGGACCGTCTCGCCGCCGATCAGGTCGGCCAAAGCCGCCTGTCCGTTGCCGGAGACGCCGGCCAGCCCGGTGATCTGACCCGCCCGCAGGTCGAGCGACAGGGCGCGCAGCCCCACGGCATTACCGACCGGCACGGTGGACACCTCGCGCAGCCGCAGCAACACCTCGCCGGGGGCAGCCCCACCGACCTCGGGGGCGGTGATCTCGGAGCCGACCATCATATGCGCGAGCCGGTGGCGGTCGGTCCCGGCCGTCGCGACCTCCCCCACCAGCTTGCCGTGGCGCAGCACCAGGACGCGCGAGGAGATGGCCAGCACCTCATGCATCTTGTGGGAGATGAAGATGATCGACAGGCCGCGCGCCACCGCCTTGCGCAGGGTGGCGAACAGGTCGTCCGTCTCCTGCGGCGTCAGCACGGCGGTCGGCTCGTCCAGAATGAGAATGCGGGCGTCGCGGTAGAGCGCCTTCAGGATCTCCACCCTCTGGCGCTCGCCGACGCTGAGCGCGCCGGCCTTGGCATCCGGATGCACGGCCAAGCCGAAGTCGCGGCTGAGCTGGGCGATCCGCGCCCGCGCCGCCGCCCTGCCCGTCCCCAGGCGCCACAGCGGCTCGGTGCCCAGGATGATGTTGTCCAGGACGGAGAGGTTGTCGGCCAGCGTGAAGTGCTGGTGCACCATGCCCACCCCGGCCTCCAGGGCGGCGCGCGGGTTGCCCGGCGGGAGGGCATGGCCGAACACCTCGATCTCGCCCGCATCGGCCGTGTAGTGGCCGAACAGGATGTTCATCAGGGTGGTCTTGCCGGCCCCGTTCTCGCCGAGCAGCGCGATCACCTCGCCCTCGTGCAGGTCGAAGGTGATCGCGTCGTTGGCGGTCAGCGGGCCGAACCGCTTGGTGATGGTGCGGAGGCGCAGGACAGCCCGCGCCCCCGGATCGGCGGGCATCAGCTCGACTTCGGTTCTTCGTCGTTGATCTCGACGGTGTACTCGCCGGCCTTGATCGCGGCCTCGCGCTTCTCGACCAGGGCCATGGCCTCGGCCGGAACCTTGCCCTCGAAGGTGCCGAGCGGCGCCAGCGAGCAGCCACCCTCCTTCATGAAGGAGTACTTGCCGTAGTTGTCGGCCTTGAACGTGCCGTCCTTCACCTTCGCGAGGGCGGCGTTGAAGGTCGGCTCGAAATGCCACAGGGCCGAGGCGACCACCGTCTTCGGGTAGTCCGGCTGGGTGTCGATCACGTTGCCGATGGCGAGGATGCCCTTCTCCTGCGCGGCGTCGGACACCCCGAACCGCTCGGCATAGAGGACGTCGGCGCCGTTCTCGATCATCGCGAAGGCGGTCTCCTTCGCCTTGGGCGGATCGAACCAGGAACCGATGAAGCTCACCTGGAACTTGATGTCCGGGTTCATTTCCTTCGCGCCGGCCATGAAGGCGTGCATCAGCCGGTTCACCTCGGGGATCGGGAACCCGCCGACCATGCCGATATTGCCAGACTTCGTCATCGATCCGGCAATGATACCAGATAGATAAGACGCATCCTGGATGTAGTTATCGAACACAGCCAGGTTCGGATAGGCCGGGTCCGGCATGAAGCTGGAGCCCATCAGGAAGGCAACGTCCGGGTATTCCAGGGTGACCTCGCGGGCCTCCTGCTCGACGCCGAAGATCTCGCCGACGATCAGCTTCACGCCCTGCTCGGCATACTCGCGCATGACCCGGGGATAGTCGGTATTGGCCGTGTTCTCGGAGAAGGTATAGGTGACCTCGCCCGCCGCCTGGGCCGCCTCGGCGGCCTTGTGGATTCGGCTCACCCATTGCTGCTCGACCGGCACCGTATAGATGCCGGCGGTCTTGATCGGCTCGGCCGCGAACAGGCGGGACGGGCGCGTCAGCAGCCCCGCCGCCATCGCCGCGCCGGACGCGCCAAGCACGCCGCGCCGGGTCCAGCCGGACCGGCCCATCTGAAGTTTCTTGTTCATGACACCACCCCTGTCCCTGTCTTGCGATTGCCGGCGCAGTCGTTTGTGCACCGTGGCAAACGCATGCTGCCGCACTCGACAGGCGGGTGCAATAAAGACGCAATACTCTTGAGTTCCCGGCGCTCCCAGGCGCGCCGGACAGGCCACCGCAGCGCAGCAATCCCAGCTGTCAGGCGGCGAGCACCTCGACCCGATTCCGGCCGCCGTCCTTGCTCGCGTACAGCGCCTGGTCGGCCCGCGCCAGAGCCGCGTCGATCGACCCGTCGCCCGCCCGCAAGGCGGTCATGCCGATACTCGTCGTCACCGCGATCTCCAGGCCGTTCCAGATCACCGGCTGCTCGCGGACCGAGCTCAGCAGCCGGTGGGCCACCATCGCGCCCTGCTCGACAGGCGTCCCGGCGGCCAGGACGGCGAACTCCTCGCCGCCGAGGCGGCCGAAGGTATCGGTTTCCCTCAATTGGCCGGACACCCGCTGGGCCACCGCCCGCAGCACCGCATCGCCGGCGTCGTGACCGTAGGAATCGTTCACCGCCTTGAAGTGGTCGAGGTCCATCATCATCAGGCACGCTTCGCCGCCATACCGGTCGAGGCGCCTGAGTTCGAGGGTCACCCGCTCGCGGAACGCCCGCCGGTTGGCAAGCCCGGTGAGCGAATCGGTGGTCGCCAGCCGCTCCAGCTCGATGTTCAGATCCTCCAGCTGCTTGGCATAAGCGCGCAGCATGAGCTGATTGCGCACCCGGGCGCGCACGATGGAGGGGTTGAAGGGTTTGGTGATGTAGTCGATGGCGCCGAGCCTCAACCCGGTCTCCTCGTCCTCCACATCGGCATGGCTGGTAACGAAGATGACGGGGATCGGCGCCGTCCGCGGATCGTCCTTAATCCGAGTGATCACCTCATGCCCGTTCATATCGGGCATCTCGATGTCCAGCAGGATCAGGTCGGGCAGGGTGGAACTTGCCTTCACCAGGGCGTCCTGCCCGCCGAGCGAGAACGAGACGGAGGCAACGTCCTTCAGGATGCTCGCCAGGATCCGCACATTCTCCCGCGCGTCGTCGACGATCAGGATACGCGATGTGGAAATGTCGAGGTCTCGATGCATCATAGCCTCCGGGTCACGCCGCACTGAGGTAAGACGTGAGTTTGGCGGCCGCCATTCCGTAATCGAGATCTCCGATCGCTTCCGCCACCGTGTCGGCGACCTCGTTATTGCGGGCGCGCAGCCCTGGCTCGAGCTTCCGCCAGGTCTCCTCCGCCTCCATGGCGCCGGAGCGGAGCTGATCGACCAGCGCCCGGATATCGGCCGGATCCGCCGGGACCGCCTCGCCGCCCGCGTCACCCGCCGATCCTGCGGCCTCGGTCGTTGGCGGTGCAGAGCGGACCGTCGCGGCATCGATATCGGCGATCAGGGCGTCGAGCGCGTCGGTAAGGCGGGTGACCAGCGCGCCGATCTCGTCAGCGTCGCTCAGACCGTCGGCATCGATCTTGAGTTCCAGCGACGTGGCGGCCTCGAACACCGCGGTCGCGCGCAGATTTCCGGCCACGCCCCGGAGCTGGTGGGCGATGCGGCGCACCTGCTGGGCGTCCCCCTCGCCAATCCCCCGGCGGATCGCCGCAGGCGTATCGCTCTGGGCCGCGCGGAACTTCAGCAGCAGGCTCGACGTCAGGTCGTCCGGCAGCGCGCGGCGCAGCTCGACCGTGTCGATCGTCGTCAGCCTATCCACATCGATGGTCATGGCCGCCTCCGCGTCCGGCAAGATTGGGGGGGTGGGCTCTGCCTGTCTTCCGGGCCGGGGCGCTGCAGCGGGCCGATCCGGCTTCTGGCAGTGTCGGGCAAGAGCATCGAACAGTTTATCCTCGTCCAGCGGCTTGGATACGTGATCGCACATGCCGGCGGCGAAGCACTTCTGGCGCTCCTCCTCCAGGGCATGCGCCGTCATGGCGATGACCGGCAGCGCGTTGAAGCGGGGGTCGAGCTTGATCTTCCGGGTGGCTTCCAGACCGTCCATGACCGGCATCTGCACGTCCATCAGGACGGCGTCGTAGTAACCGGGGCCGCCGTCGCGCACCCGCGCCACCGCTTCCTCGCCGTTCTCCACGACATCGACCGTCACGCCCTGCTGCTCCAGGACGGCGACGGCCACTTCCTGGTTGATCTCGTTGTCCTCGGCCAGAAGGACGCGCAGACCGGGCAGGATCGTCGAATCGGCGCGGGCCGATCCGGCCGTCCGGACGTAACGCTGGCCGGTGTTCTGGCCCACCGCATTGGCGACCGCGTCGAACAGCGAGGACTGGTTGACCGGCTTGGTGACGTAGCCGGCGAGACCCGCCCCTTCGATGCTCAGAACGGCCTCGTCCGGCATGAAGGCCGAGACCAGTATTGTCGCGGGACAGGGGCCGTCGCCGCATCTCTCCCGGATGCGCCGGGCGGCTTCCAGACCGTCCATGCCCGGCATCATCCAGTCCATCAGGACGATGTTATAGCCGGCCGTTCCCGGCGCGACCGGGATCCGCTCCAGGGCAGAGGGGCCGTCCGCCGCCACATCCACCCGGAAACCCATGGCGCGCAGCGTGTCGCCGATGACCAGCCGCGCCATCTCGTTGTCGTCGACCACCAGGATCCGCAGATCGCGGAGATCCGCCGGCAGCACCGCTTCGGCGTGGGCCCCGGCCGAACCGAGGGCAAGGCGCGCGGTGAAGTGAAAGGTGGACCCGACACCCGGTTCGGACTCGACCCAGATCCGCCCGCCCATCAGCTCCGCCAGTTCCTTGGAGATGGTCAGGCCGAGCCCGGTCCCGCCGAACTTCCGGGTGGTGGACACGTCCGCCTGGGTGAATGGTCGGAAAATCTGGCCGATCTGCTCCGGCGTCATCCCCACGCCGCTGTCGCGCACGGAGACCTGAAGCTCGACCCGGCCGTCGACGATCTCGACCGGCCGAACCGAGACGATGATCTCCCCCTCGCTGGTGAACTTGATGGCGTTCGAGCACAGGTTGGTGAGAATCTGCCCGAGGCGCAGCGGATCGCCCACCAGCTCCTGGGGGGTGTCCGGATCGACGCTGATCAGGAACTCCAGATCCTTCTCCGTCGCCCGGGGCGCCACCATGGCGGTGACGGACTCGATGACCTTCATGAGACGGAACTCCGTCCGCTCCATCTGGACCTGACCGGCCTCGATCTTCGAGAAGTCGAGAATGTCGTTGATGATCCCGAGCAGGTTCTCCGAGGAGAACAGCACCTTCTGGGCATAGTCCTGCTGCTTGGGGTTGAGCGGGGTCTGGGACAGCAGCCGGCCTAGACCGATGATGCCGTTCAACGGCGTGCGGATCTCGTGGCTCATGTTCGCCAGGAAAGAGGACTTGGCCCGGGTCCCTTCCTCGGCGGCGTCTCGGGCCGAGGACAGTCGGGCCAGGGCCCGGTCCCGCTCGAGCTCCATGCCGAGCCAGCGCCCCATCATCTCGACAAGCACCAGATCGCTCTTGGAGAAGGGAAGCTCGCGCGCGTCGAGAGACGAAAAGTGGATCGTCCCGTAGACCTCGCCTTCGACGATCACCGGCGCGCCGATATAGGTCCGGAGGCCGAAGATACGGAAGCACAGCGCCTCGGCCAGGTCGCTCGTCTCCACGTCGTGAAGGGCAAGCGCACGATCGTGCATCAGAGTGTGTTTGCAGTAGGTCGTCTTCAGATCGAAGGTGGTGCCGGGCGCGCGGATCGGGCCGCTGCCGACCGAATGCTCGACCACATACTGTCCGCCGGTGATCCGGCTCGCGGTGCCGACATCCGTGCCGAAGTGCCGGCCGCCGAGCTGCAGGATCTGGCGGATCCGCTCGTGGGTGTTCAGCGAGACGTCCGTCGACAGTTCGTGGAACTGGTGAAGAATGGCCGCCGTCATGTCGAGATCGGACGCGTAGCGGCGGAAGATCTCGAGCGAGCTTGCCAGATCGCTCACCTCGCGCACCCGGCTCTCCACGCTCTCCTCCGGCGCCAGATCGCCATCCGGGATCCGGACCATGGCATCGGCGATCCGGGAGAGCGGGCGCTGCACAGAATTGAGAACCACGCCGACGATGAGCACACCGATCAAGACCGCGCCGATGGCGAACAGCACGACCAGCACGTTGGTCAGGCGGGACACGAAGCCGAGATTGTTCTGGATGATCTCGGTGAGTTGGTTGGCATCCCACGCCACGGCCCGCTCCAAGACGGCCAGCGAGGCCTGCGCCGGCCCGTCGTCGATGGCGGTTGCGTGATCGATCGTCCTCGCCGGCGTCCCTGCGCGGACCATTGCGGCAATCTTCGGGATGCTCGCCTCGTATTGCCCGAGCGTGGCGCCGATGGTGTCGAGCGCCTGGCGTTCCAGGTCGTTCAGCGGCAATGCCCGGTAGCGGTCGAGGGTTTGCCGGGCAAGTTCCGCCGCCCGCAGGCTCAGCGGCTCGAAGGCGGTGTCGCCGAGCAGGATGAGTTTCCGGTAGAATTCGATCAGCCCGCCGAACCCGACATCCCGCCGGAAGCCCCGGATCAGTTCCAGCTTGGACTCGTCGGTGGAGTGGCGCGACCGCCGCGCGACCACCGCATGCTGTAGATCGTCCAGGGCGATCAGCGCCCCCGGCGACCACAGTGCCATGGCGCGGGCGGTCTCCTTCGGCGTATTGCCGTAGGCGCGCATGACCTGGGCAAGCTCGGACCGGTCGTAGAGGATGTTTACGAGATCCTCGATCTCGCGCAGCGCGGCCTTTTCCTTGACCGTGATGTCGACGGTCCGATAGCGGTCGACCGCCGACCGTACGGAGCCCAGATCCGCGTTCAGGTTCTCGATGTACTCGTAATCGCCGCGCAGCACGAAGCTCAGGAGATGGTCGATGGCGCCGCCATACCCGAGCTTGTCGGTGATCTCGACCAGGGAACGGGCGCGCACCGAGCTGGCATCGCGATAGTCGTTCCAGCTCTCCTGCGTCTCGGCTACCCGGTGATGCACCCAAGCCGTCGCGCCGATGCCGAAGGAGCCGGCAAGAAACAGAATGCCGACCAGTCCTATCGTCAATGTCCTAAGCGAAAAGCGCAATCCGGCGGCTCCTAATCGGCTCAGACGGTTGCAGCAGCTAACCGCGCTTCATTCATGACGCTTCGCCCCAGAGTCGTTGGTAAATCCAACTCGGTAAGAAAATCGTTAAGACGCCCGTCGCAGACCGCCCGAACTGCCTACGGGGATTCCATAGCCCCGGATTACAGGCTAAATATATCTGACGAAGAGTATCAAAAGTCGTATGTGCAGGGCGTTTTGGTCCGACACACCCTGGAAGCGCCAGAGATCGGGCATAGAAGATGACGGGCAGCATCAGTCTTACCCAGCAGACCACCGAGGCGCTGCGCGCGAAGATCGCCGAGGGCCCCATGAAGGCGGGCGACCGTCTGCCGACGGAGAAGGAACTCGAGGTCGAGTTCGGCGTCAGCCGCACGGTGATCCGCGAGGCGATCGCCGTGCTGAAGGCCGAAGGGCTGGTGGAGCCGCGTCGCGGCGCGGGCATCTTCGTGCTCGATCCGGTGCAGTCCCGGCCGCGCGCGATGCCGTCCTTCCTGCCCGGCCAGATGTATCAGGCGCTCGACCTGTTGGAACTGCGGATGGCGGTGGAGGTCGAGGCGGCGGGGCTGGCCGCGACCCGGCGCACCCTGTCCCAGGACGCTCGGATCCGCGAGCACATGGCCGATTTCGGCCGGGCGCTGGAGACCGGCGCCAAGACCGTGGAGCTGGACATCGCTTTCCACGACGCCATCGCCCAGGGTACGAACAACGACCTGTTTCCCGACTTTCTGGAATCCCTCGGCCGAAATGCGATCCCGCGCAATTCTCTCTCGCCCGAACAGCGGGAGCGCCTGATCAGCCAGGATTACCTGCAGCGGGTGCACCAGGAGCACCTGGCCATCGCCGATGCGATCAGCGCCGGCGATGCCGACCGGGCCCGCGCCGCCATGCGCGCGCATCTGAGCGGCAGCATCGCCCGCTACCGCGCCTCGCTCTGAACGGAGCCGCGGCCATGGCCCCCACCGTCGACTGCGTGCTCGATGCCGGTGCCACGTTGGGCGAAGGCATCGTCTGGGACGAGGCTGCCCAGCGGCTGTGGTGGGTGGATATCGCCGCCCCTGCCCTGCACCGCTTCGACCCGTCCAACGGTGGGAACGAGACCTGGCCGATGCCGTCGGCCATCGGCTGCGTGGCGCCGCGGGCGAGCGGCGGCGCGGTGGTTGGGCTGGAGGAGGGCTGGTGCGCCTTCGATCCGGCGACCGGCAGCGTGGACGTGCTCAACGCCGCCGCCCCGGGCGCCGTCGGGATGCGCTTCAACGACGGTTGTGTCGATCCGGCCGGGCGGTTCTGGGCCGGCACCATGCCGAAGGCCGGGCCGGCCAACGCCGCCGCGGGGGAGCCGGGCAACGGACTCCTGTTCCGGCTTGAGACGGACGGGTCGTCGCCGAAGATCCTCGACGGCCTGTACACGCAGAACGGCCTGGCCTTCTCGCCGGACGGCGCGGTCATGTACCTGTCCGACAGCCATCCGGCGGTGCGCACCATCTGGGCCTTCGACTACGATCTGGCGAGCGGGACCCCGTCCAATCGCCGGGTATTCTTCGACACGCGCCAGGTCGCCGGGCGCCCGGACGGCGCGGCGATGGACGCGGACGGCTGCTACTGGATGGCCGGGATCGAAGGCTGGCAGGTGATCCGGATCACCCCCGCCGGGACTATCGACAGGATCGTCCAGGTTCCGGTGGAGAAGCCGACCTGCCTCGCCTTCGGCGGCCCGCGGCTGGACACGCTCTACCTCACCTGCATGGGGCCGGGGCTGATCACCAAGGGAACAGAGGCCAAGCAGCCCCGGGCCGGCGGCCTCTTCGCCTTCGATCCGGGCGTTCCGGGATACGCGCCGCCGCCCTGCGCGGCGTAGTTTCTCTCTTTCTCTCTCTCTTTTCCGACTTCCTGGACGGTCCCGAAGGGCCGATCCAGGATCGTGCCCCAGCGCCGGTCACAGGGTCCTGGATCGGCCCTTCGGGACCGTGCAGGAAGTCGGCTAATGTTTATTTTACCCCGCCAGCCACTGCGGCAGGGTCAGCGAGATCGCCGGAATGAAGGTCGTCAGGACCAGCGCCACCAGGATCGCCGCGTAGAACGGCCAGATCGTGCGCACCGCCCGCTCGATCGGCACCTTGCCCACCGCACAGCCCAGGAACAGGCAGGCGCCCACCGGCGGGGTGCACAGGCCCAGCCCCAGGTTCATCATCAGGATCATCCCGAACTGCACCGGATCCATGCCGAAGGAGACGACCACCGGCAGGAAGATCGGCGTGCAGATCAGGATCAGCGCCGCCATGTCCATGATCATCCCCAGGACCAGCAGCATGAGGTTGATCATGATCAGGATCATGATCGGGTTCTCGGAGATCCCGGTCATGAAGTCGATCATCTTGTTGGGAACCTGATAGAAGGTCAGCATGTAGGCGAAGGCCGTGGCCGAGGCGACCAGGATCAGCACCATGGAGGTGGTGCGCACCGAGTTGACCACCGCCGTGCTGAAGGCTTTCCAGCTCATGGACCGGTAGACGATCAGCGTGATGGCGAAGGCGTAGAGCGTGCCGAAGGCGCCGGACTCGGTCACCGTGAAGATGCCCGACAGCACGCCTCCGACGATGATCACCGCAGTGAACAGGCCCGGGATCGCCGCCACGAAGCTCAGCAGCAGAGCATGGAAGCCGGGGAACACCTCCGCCTTGTAGCCGCGCTTGACCGCGATCAGATAGGCAGCGACGGCGAGGCAGATACACATCAGCACGCCCGGCACCACGCCGGCCAGGAACAGCGAGGAGATGGAGATGCCGCCGCCCGCCGCGATCGCGTACAGGATCATGTTGTGGCTGGGCGGCACCAGGATGCCGGCGATCGAGGAGGTCACGGTGACGTTGACCGCGTAGTCGTCGTCGTACCCCTTCTCCTTCATCACCGGGATCAGGATCGAGCCGAGCGCGGAGATATCCGCCACCGCCGAGCCGGAAATGCCGCCGAACAGCATGGAGGAGAAGACGTTCACCACGCCGAGCCCGCCACGCACGGCGCCGACCGCCGCCGAGGCGAAGCGCACAAGCCGGATGGCGATGCCGCCGTGGAACATCAGTTCGCCGGCGAAGATGAAGAACGGGATCGCCATCAGCGAGAAGACGTTGATGCCGGAGATGATGCGCTGGAACGCGATCACCATCGGCAGGCCCTCGTAGAAGAAGGCGGCGACGGCGGCGACTCCCAGGGCGAAGGCGACCGGCACTCCGATCACCACGCACAGCGCGAACACCCCGAGAAGGATCAGCAGGCCCATCGTGGCGTCCCCCTACTCGGCCGAATGCGGGAGATCGGCCGGTGGCGGCGTCTCCAAGATCCGGTCGTCCAGCCGCTCACCGGTGAAGAAGCGGATCAGGTGGCCGATCGAATAGGCCAGCGTGAAGGCGCCGCAGAGGGTCAGCGGCACGGCCCGCAACCCTTCGGGCAGGTTGATCAGCGGGATCTCGGCGCTCCACTTGAACAAGACCAGCTTGTAGCTGTTGACCATCATGACCGCCCCGAACACCGCCATGATCAGATAGGAGACCAGCTCCATCGCCAGCCGCACCGGGCGGGGCGCTATGTCCCGGAAGAACGACACGCCGAGATGGGAGCGCTCGTGCACCCCGGTCGAGGCGCCGAGGAAGCCGATCAGCGCCACCAGCAGCAGCGATACCTGCTCGACCCAGGTCGGGGTGGCGTTGAGCACATAGCGGCCGAAGACCAGCCAGCCGAAGATCACCGTCAGCGTGACCATGGCGGTGCCGGAGACCACGAGGCTGACCTGGCAGACGGCGTCCAGAAGCCGATAGAACGGTTGAAGCACGGGCCGGAGCGGACCTCCCCGGCCGGGCCTGTCGTCGGAAATCGGGGGATGCATCTGCTGTACTGACCCCTGCTGGCCGGCCACGGCTGGCCGGGCGCGGATGGAGGAAGCGCCTGTAAAAAAGGGCCGCCGGAGCGTCGTGGGACGGTAGGCTCCGGCGGCCGCGCAGGAAGCCGTTACTGGGTGGCCTGGATCGCTTCGACCAGCGGCTTCAGATTGGGGTTGGATTCCAGGAACTTGGCGTAGACCGGCTTCATGGCCTCCTGGAAGGCGGTCTTGTCGTCGATCGCGTTGAACTTCACGCCGGCCTTGATGACCTTGTCGCGGCTCGCTTCGGCCCGCTTGGCCCAGAGCTCGCGCTGCAGGACGGAGGACTCGCGGGCGGCGTTGCGCACCAGGTCCTTATCGGCGTCCGACAGGCCGTTAAAGACATCGGCGTTGATGCAGACGCATTCCGGGATGATCAGGTGCTCGGACATCGAGTAGAAGCCGGCGACCTCGAAATGCCCGGTGGACTCGTAGGACGGCCAGTTGTTCTCCGCCCCGTCGACCACGCCGGTCTTCAGCGACTGATAGACCTCGGAGAAGGCCATCGGCGACGGGTTGCCGCCCATGGCGGCGATCATGCCGGAATACAGGTCGTTGTTCATGACCCGCACCTTCATCCCGGCGACGTCCTCCGGCTTCATGATCGGCTTCTTGGTGTTGTAGAACGAGCGCGCGCCGGAATCGTACCAGGCCAGCGCGACGATCCCGATCTTCTCCATGCCGGCACTGATCTGCTCGCCCGGGGCGCCGTCCATGGCCCGGTGCATGTGATCCTGGTCCTTGAAGATGAACGGCAGCGAGACGACGTTCGCCTCCGGCGCCACCGGACCGATCGGGCCGAGGTTGAAGTTGCCGATCTCGATCGCCCCGATGCGGAGCTGCTCGATGGCGTCCGGCTGGCTCCCGAGCACGCCGCCATGGAACATCTTCAGGGTGATCCGCCCGTCGCTGTTCTTGTCCAGGAGCTCGGCGAACCTGTCCATGGCGACGGTGTTCGGATAGTCCGGAACGTGAATGTTCCAGCCCTTCCATTCGGCCGCCTGGGCAGCGCCGGCGACGCCGGCCGCCACGACGACCGCAATGGCGGTCGCACCAATCCTGTCGATCAGTTTCATGTCATCCTCCCTATGGTTGCCCGATTGACCCGGGCTTTTTTCGTCACGACTTGGTGAGCATCCGCCCGGCGGTCGCCGGCGATCCGGCTCGGGTCCGCGGTCGGAATTCTATTTTGTCGAGAAGTATGCTCCGTTTACGAAATTGGTCAATCTAACTGTCTATTGATCGTATTTTTATGCAGCCGCGCTGAACTCGGCCGACTTTCGGATCACCTCGGCGAGGTCGGCGACGTCCTTTTCCGTCGGGTTCACCAGCGGCGGCCGCACCGGCCCGGGGTCGCGCCCCACCGCCTTCAGCCCCCCCTTGATCAGCGACACCGGATAGCCCGCCACCCGGTCGCGGATATCGGCGAAGGGGTAGAAGAACCCATGCAGGATCCGATCCATGGCGGTATGGTCGCCGACCCGCAGAGCGGCGTAGAAAGACAGCGCCAGTTCGGGGACGAAATTGAACACCGCCGAGGAATACGTGGAGAACCCGGCGGCGTCGTAGGCAGAGGCGAACAGCTCGTGGGTCGGCATGCCGCCGACATAGACCAGCCGGTCGCCCAGGGTGGCGCGGATGCGGGTGACCAGATCGATCTCCCCTACCCCGTCCTTGAAGCCGATCAGGTTCGGGCAGGCCTCGGCCAGCCGGGCCACCGTGTCCGCCTTCAGCACCGAGGTCGCCCGGTTGTAGACAACGACACCGATGGAGATCGCGTCGCAGACCGCCTTCACATGGGCGTACTGGCCCTCCTGTGTGCCACCCATCAGGTAGGTCGGTAGCAGCAGCACGCCGTCGGCACCGGCCGCCTCGGCCGCCTTGGCATCGGCGATGGCGCGGCGGGTGTTCACGCCGCAGCCGGCGACCACCGGACAGCGCCCGCCGGCCGCCTCGACGGCGGCTCGGACGATTCGGGCGAATTCATCCTGGCCGAGCGAGAAATACTCGCCCGTCCCGCCGGCGGCGAACAGGGTCGCGGCGTCGTAGGAGGAGAGCCAGCCGACATGCTCGCGATACGGCCCCTCGGCGAATTCCAGATCGGCGTCGAAATGGGTGACCGGGAAGGACAGCAGGCCCGATCCCATCTTCGATTTCAGTTCCTGCGGTGACAGCGGCATGGTTGTTCCCTCTGGAGGCGGACAGGTTTGGCGATCAGGAGGTGGCCGGCACGACCCGGGCCGGATCGCCGTGATATTCCGTGCTGGCGAAGGGACCGCCCTGGACGCCCAGGGCCACCTCGTTCCCCGGCTCCGGTACGGTGGATGCGTCGACCTCCGGGATCCAGACATCGGCCGTGTCCTGCGGCACGAAGCCCAGTCGTCTGGCCGTGCTGTTATCCCACCAGGTGCGGGAATTGTCGGACACGCCATAGACGATCTCGTGGTGCAGGGCTGGCAGGTCGAGGCCGAGCCGGCACAGGCGGGTCAGGTCGCCGATGCTGACCCAGCACCCGACCTGGCGCTGGGTCTCGGGCTTCTGGAAGCACCAGCCGATGCGGATCGACAGGATTCCGATCCCGTAATTGTCGGCGAAATACTGGGACAGCCCCTCGCCGAACACCTTGCTCAACCCGTAGCGGCAGTCGGGGCGCGGCCGCTCCGTCCCGTCGAGCTTCCGGCTGCGCGGGTAGAAGCCCACGGCATGGTTCGAACTGGCGAAGACGATCCGCGTCACCCCGGCCTCGAAGGCAGCCTCGTAGAGCCGGTAGGTGGCGTCGATATTAACCCGCAGGATATCGTCCCAGGCATGCTCCACCGACAGGCCGCCGAGATGGATGATGCCGTCCACCCCCTCGACCATGCGGGCGCGGTCGTCGGCGATGCAGATGTCACCGATGACGACCTCTTCCCCCTCCCCGGCCGGGCCCAGATCGGCCACGTCGGACACCCGTAGGATCGGATAGGCGCCCGCCAGCTCCCGGCGCATCCGCTTGCCGATCCCGCCTCCGGCGCCCGTGAGAAGCACGCGTTTCATGGCAACACCATCCATATGATCAATCGGTATCATTGATCTAACTTCATATGATCAATGCGTCTACCGCTTTTCCGAGATCCCGGCTGTGGGGTCGGCAAGGACCGTGGCCTATCGCGTCTTGCGCACGCATGAAGCGCGGCCCGGCTGCGCGCCGGCGCCACCGCCGACCGCGCACCCTTCACAGCCGGTCGAGACGCTGAATACACTGCTGTCAGCGGCGCTCCGGCACCGACGCCGGCAAAGGAACGGGCTCATGCGCATCCTCGTGATCAATCCGAACACCACTGCCTCCATGACCGACAAGATCCGCGAGACGGCCGTGGCCGTGGCGGCGACCGGAACGCAGATCCTCGCTCTGAGCCCGGCAGACGGCCCGGTGAGCATCGAGGGCCACTACGACGAGGCGTTCTGCCTGCCCGGCCTGCTGGAGGAGACCCGCAAAGGGGTGGCCGACGGTGCCGACGCCGTGGTGATCGCCTGTTTCGACGATCCGGGCCTGGAGGCCTGCCGCGAGATCGTCGACGTGCCGGTCGTCGGCATCTGCGAGGCGGCGATGGCTGCAGCCTCCATGGTCGGCCACGGCTTTTCCGTGGTCACAACGCTCGACCGCTCCGTGCCGATCATCGAGATGCTGGCCCTGAAATACGGCTTCGAGCGCCACTGCCGCCGGGTGCGGGCCGCCTCGATCCCGGTGCTGGCGCTGGAGGAGGAAGGCGGGGCCGCCGCCGCCAAGGTGCGCGATCAGGTGCTCGCCGCCATCGAGGAGGACCGGGCTGAAGCGGTGCTGCTTGGCTGCGCAGGGATGACCGATCTGGCCAACGCGCTGACCCGGGAGACCGGGGTGCCGGTGATCGACGGGGTGGCGGCCGCCGTGAAATTCGCCGAGGCGCTGGTGGGACTGGGTCTGAAGACCTGCAAACGCGGCGCCTATGCCCCGCCCCGGGTAAAGCCCTATTCCGGCGGACTCTCCCGCCACGCGCCCCAGGACCCTCTCAAAGCGGCGGAGTGACCGCCCCTCCCACCCTAGCCGCCCGTCCGGGCGCGGAGACAGGCATGAAACTGATTGGCGTCGATGTCGGCGGGACGTTCACCGATCTGGTCTATACCGACACCGACAGGGGCGAGACGGTGATCCATAAGACGCCGACCACGCCGGACGACCCGTCTCGTGGAGTCGTGGAGGGGGCGATCGAGCTCTGCCGCCGGGTCGGCGTGGATCCCGCCGGCATCGATCACCTGATGCACGGCACCACCATCGCCACCAACGCGGTGCTGGAATATGACGGGGTCGAAGCCGGGCTGATCACCACCGAGGGCTATCGCGACATCCTGCATATCGGCCGCCACCAGCGTCCGCAGCACTATTCCATCATGCAGGAGATCCCGTGGCAGGACCGCCCGCTGGTCAAGCGCCGCCACCGCAAGACCGTGACCGAGCGCCTGGCACCGCCGCGCGGCGAGGTGCTGGTGCCGCTGGACGAGGACGCGGTGCGTCGGGCCGCCCGCGAGCTGAAGGCGGCGGGAGTGAAGGCCATCGCCATCGGCTTCCTGTTCTCCTACCTCAATCCGGCGCACGAGGAGCGGGCACGCGAGATCGTCGCCGAGGAACATCCGGAGGCGTTCGTGACCACCTCCGCCTCCGTCGCCCCGCAGTTCCGCGAGTTCGAGCGCTTCACCACGGCGGCGATGAACGCTTTCATCGGCCCCAAGGTCCGCGACTATGTCAGCCACCTGGAAAGCGCCATGCGCGACAGCGGGCTCGGCTGCGACCTCCACGTGATGGGCTCCAACGGCGGGGCGGCGACGGCGAAGATGGTGGCCGAGAAGCCGATCCTCACCCTGCTCTCCGGTCCGGCCGCCGGTGTGCTCGGCGGGGCGTGGAGCGGCGCCCTGTCCGGCCACACCTCACTGATCACGCTCGATATCGGTGGCACGTCGGCGGATATCGGCATCACCGTCGACGGCGCCTTCGCCGAGGCAACGGCCCGAGACACCTGGATCGGCGGCTATCCGGTCCTGGCCCCGATGATCGACATCCACACCATCGGGGCCGGCGGCGGCTCCATCGCCCATATGGATGCCGGCGGGGCCCTGCGGGTCGGTCCGCGCAGCGCCGGCGCCCGGCCCGGCCCCGCCGCCTACGGCCATGGCGGCGACCAGCCGACCGTGACCGACGCCCATGTGGTGCTCGGCCGCCTCGACCCGAAGAACTTCCTGGGCGGCGAGATGTCCCTCGACGTGGACGCCTCGCAGAAGGTCATCTCCGGCTTCGCGGGGAAGGTCGGGCTCGAGTTGCATGAGACAGCGGCCGGCATCCTGACCATCGTCAACGCCAACATGGCCAACGCCATCCGCTCACGCACGGTGCAAAAGGGGCTCGACCCGCGCGACTTCGCCCTGGTGGCCTTCGGCGGGGCCGGTCCGCTGCACGCCGCCGACGTGGCCGACCTGCTGGGCATTCCGACGGTGCTGGTCCCGGCATGGCCTGGAATCACCTCGGCGGTGGGCCTGCTGACCACGGACCTGAAATACGACGCGGTGAAGACCGAGTTCCAGGTCTCCACCGATATCGACCTCGCCCGCCTGAATGAGGATTTCACGGCGATGGAGGCCGATCTCGGCGCCCAGCTTGCCGCCGACAAGGTCGATCCGGCCGGCGTGACCTACAGACGCGCCGGCGACCTGCGGTATGTCGGCCAGGGGTACGAGCTGCGGGTCGCCTTCCCCGAGGGCGCGGTGACCGACGCCGTCGTCAAGCAGGTGCTCGACGCCTTTGCCCGTGCCCACGAGGCCGAATACGGCCACGCCTTCCCCGGCAGTCCGGTGGAGATCGTGAACATCCGCGTCACCGCCAATGGCGAGGCGGCCAAGATCGCGCCGCCGAGCGTCACCGGCGGCGACAGCGTCGAGGCCGCCACCGTCCACCGGGGCGAGGCGGTGTTCGCCACGTCGGAGGGCGTAAAGCCCCTGCTCACGGCCTTCCTAGACCGCTTCAAGCTGCCGCTGGACACCGACGTACCCGGCCCGGCGGTGATCCTACAGACCGACACGACAACCGTGGTCCCGCCCGGCTGGACCGCCCGCGCCGACGCCGCCGGCAACCTGCTGCTCAACAAGGGAGACGCGTGATGAACATCCAGAGCAAACCGAGCGTCGATCCGGTCACCATCGCCGTCGTCCAGGGCGCGCTGGAGAACATCGCCGTTGAAATGGGCTATCGGCTGATGCGGATGTCCTACTCCTCGATCATCCGGGAGTCGGAGGATTTCGGCGCAGGCCTGGTCGACGCGAGCGGCCGAGGGCTCGCCGAGAGTGCGCAATCCACCCCGCTGCAATCCGGTCCGATCCCCGGCTATATCCATGGCATCAACAAGATCCTGTCCGAGCGCGGCGAGACCGTGCGGCCGGGCGACGTGATCATGCACAACGACGCCTATTCCGGCGCCAGCCATGGCCCCGACGTCGCCTTCATGGTGCCGATCTTCCACGGCGAGCGGCTGATCGCCTGGGCCGGCACCACCGCCCATCACCTGGATATCGGCGCGCTGACCCCCGGAAGCTGCGGCATCGTCGACGCCATCGACGCCTATGCCGAGGGCCTGCAATTCAAGGCGATCAAGGTCTACGACCGGGGTGTGAAGGTCGATCCGGTCTGGCACATCCTGCGCGACAACATCCGGGTTTCCGACATGGTGGTCGGCGACATGGAGGCGCAGATCGCCGCCGCCCGCATCGGTGCGAAGCGCTTCGAGGAACTGATGGAGCGCTACGGGGTGGAGACCCTGGAGGCCGCCTGCGAGGGGGCGATGGACCATGCCGAGCGGCTGATGCGCGGCGCCATCGCCAAGCTGCCGGACGGCGACTACTCGGCCACCACCTATATCGACGGCTTCCTGGATTCCGACGACCCGAAGAAGAAGGAGCTGCCGATCTGTGTCACTCTCCGGGTGCGCGGCGACGAGATCGAGGTGGATCTGGAAGGCACCGCCGACCAGGTGGACGACGCGCCGATCAACATGCCGCTGGTCGGCACCGCCGATATCGCCATCTGGCTGACCATCCGCTCTGTGCTGCTGGACACCGCCGTGCACGGCCATATCCCGGTGAATGACGGGTTGACCCGGCCGATCAAGATCAAGGCGCCTTACGGGTGCCTCGCCAACCCGATCTTCCCGGCCCCGACCATCGCCCGCTTCTGCCCGGGCAACCAGCTTGCCGACACGGTGATGAAGGCGCTGGCCCAGGCGATGCCGCATAACGTATCGGCCGGGATCGGCAACCTGAAGGTCATCGCCTTCTCCGGGCTCAATGCCGGCAAGCACTGGGTCCACATGGAGATCTTCGAGGGCAGCTATGGCGGCAGGCACGGCAGCGACGGCATGGACGCGGTCGACACGCTCTACGCCAATACCCGCAACAACCCGATCGAGGATATCGAGACCCACCTCCCCCTACGCGTGTCGCGCTACGAGTTGCGTGAGGACGTGGTGGGTGCGGGCAAATGGCGCGGCGGCCTCGGCTCGGTGCGGGAGTTCGAGTATCTCGCCGATGGCGGGGCGTCGGTGGAGGGCGAAGGCCACGGCTTCGCCCCCTGGGGCTTCGACGGCGGAGCCTCGGGCAAGCAGGCGGAGCTGCGGCTGCACACGCCCTCGGGCGCGGTGCGCGAGCTGCCGTCGAAGGTGCCGCATATGCGCATCGCCAAGGGCGACCGCTTCCGCTGCCTCGGCCCGGCCGGCGGAGGCTACGGCGATCCGATGACCCGCGATCCGCAGGCGGTTGCCGAGGATGTGCTGGACGGGCTGATCTCGGTGCAGACGGCGGCCGACGCGTTCGGGGTGGTGATCGGGTCGGACGGCAGCGTGGATGTCGCGGCGACGGCGGCACGGCGGGGGTAAGGTCTCTTTCCATCCACTGTCATCCTGAACTTGTTTCAGGACCTCCAAAGCCCCGGGGCCAGTCTGCAACCGTCCGAGGGCCGATCCGGCGGCAAATTGAGGTCCTGAAACAAGTTCAGGATGACGGGGGGATGAGTCGCCGCCCGCTCCCCCGCACTCTGCTATTGCCCCCGCCCCTTCAAACTTCTAGTTCAAGGGCCCCAGCGCCCCGAGCGCCGACACGCACTTCGACAAGGGAAGCGGCACGCCATGATTCGCCCCCGTTCCATCAGCGGCCTGCGGGAGTTCCTGCCCGCCGAGCAGATCACCTTCAACCGCTGCGTCGAGATCGTGCGGAAGCATTTCGAGCTGGCCGGTGCGGTGCCGCTCAGCACCCCGGCCTTCGAGCTGCGCGAGGTGCTGCTGGCCAAGGAAGGCGGCGACAGCGTCGACCGGCAGGTCTATGGCGTCCACCGGATCGCCGATGGCGGCGAGGACACCGACTTCGCCCTGCGCTTCGACCTGACCGTGCCGATGGCGCGTTTCGTCGCCCAGCACGCGGGCGAGCTGGTCTTCCCGTTCCGCCGCTATCAGATCCAACCGGTCTGGCGCGGCGAGCGGGCGCAGGCCGGGCGCTATCGCGAATTCATCCAGTGCGATATCGACGTGGTCGGCGACCAGACGCTGAGCCTGATCACCGATGCGGAGATCCCGGCGATCATCGACGGCATCTTCAAGGAAATGAATATCGGGCCGTTCCAGATCCGCATGAGCAACCGCAAGCTGCTCGAGGGTTTCCTGTCCGGCACCGGCATCCCATCCGGCTCGATCTCCGACGCCATGCGGGTGATCGACAAGATCGACAAGGTCGGCCCGGACGAGATCCGCAAGGAACTGGCCGAGACCTACAAGCTCGACGACAAGCAGCTCGACCTGATCATGGCTTATGTCTCCCTGCGCGGCCCGGCCGAGGAGGTGATCGCGAAGCTGCTGGAACTGGCGCCGGCCGACAGCCTGAACGAGACCTACGCCGCCGGCGTAGAGGAATTGACCACCGTCGCCCGCGCGGCCGCCAGCCTCGGCCTGACGCCGGAGACCTTCATCCTCGACCTCTCCGTCGCCCGCGGCCTCAGCTACTACACAGGCACGGTGTACGAGACGACCCTCGTGGACCACCCGTCCATCGGCAGCATCTGCTCCGGCGGGCGCTACGAGAACCTGGCCGGGCTCTACACCAACCGCAAGCTGCCGGGTGTCGGCATTTCCATCGGTCTGACCCGTCTGGTCACCCGCCTGATGGAGGCCGGGCTGCTGCCGGTCGAGCAGGCGACGACCGCGCCGGTCCTGGTCACCGTGCTCGACCAGGACAAGCTGGACCGGTACCTGACCGTGGCGGGCAAGCTGCGCAAGGCGGGGATCGGCGCGGAAGTGGCGACCGAGCAGCGCAAGATCGGCCAGCAGTTCAAATACGCCGACCGCAAGGGCTTCAAGCTGGCCCTGGTCGCCGGCGAGGACGAGTTCGCCGCCGGGACCTGGCAGGTGAAGACCCTCGCGTCGGGCGATCAGGTGGTGGTCGAAGAGGAAAAGCTGGTTGAAACTCTGAAGACCATGCTCTCCGTCCAGCCATAGACCGCCGACGATCGCCACATCGCCGGGAACCGACTTCATCGTTTATTAAGTCAGTGCGTGCATTTTGCACTGCAACGCAATGACGATGAGTGTCTTTCGATGAAAGCGATGCGCGCGCTTCTTTTGGCCTCAGTCCTGGTCGTGCTCAGCGCCGGCTCCGGATTCGCCGATACGGAGCTGTCCCTGAACGAAAAGGCGACCCTGCAGGCCGCCATGCAGCGCCATATCGACCGCAGCCTGGTCGACGGCACGATCCTCTACCTCGATCGTTCCAGCGGCGATGTCCGTCGGCTGCATCCGGTGACCGCCCACCCCATGATCCTGATCTACGGCGCGCATTTCGTGCTCTGCTTCGACTTTCGCGACGACGCTGGCGAGACCGTGCCGATCGACTACTACATGGCGCGGCAGGACAACACCTATACGGTGTTTCACACCGCAGTGGCCGACCGCACCCTTCTCCAGGGCCTGATGGCGTCCGGAAAGGTCACGAGGTAATCGTGACCGAGACTGTCGCGGCGAAGACCGACCCGGGACTGCCCACGCGGCCGCGCTGGACGCAACGGCTCTACGTCCGGTTCCTCGCCGTCATCAGTCTCGCCTTCCTCCTGATCATCGTCCCCTGCTCTTGGCTGATCTTCGGCTTCATGCACCGCATGGATAACGAGCTGCTGACCAGCCGCATCGGCAATCTGTCCGCCCGCGTCGCCAGCGCGATCGACCGGCACGACGCCTATGTGGATCCGGCCCTGGCAGGCGATCTGCTGGCCCCCCTCGCCTCCGACCGGGCGTTTCTGTGCGCCGAACTCAGGAACGGCGAGACCGTTGCCGTCGCGCTGCCGCCGGCCCAGGGCTGCGTGGCCGGAAACGGGGGATACTCTCTCGAGCTTCCCATCGACGACCGGGGGGACTGGATGCTGCGGGCCGACTTTTCCGATGCGGAACTGGTCGAGATCCGCGAGCTGGAGCTCCTGCTCGGCGTGTCGGCAATCTCCATCGCCTTCCTGGCGGCGCTCATCGCCGGCGGCCTGTCGTTCCGCTTCCTGATCCGCCGCCCGCTGAACCGCCTGACGGACGCCATCCTGCGGTCGGCCAGATCCGGGACGCGGCACATCGTGCACTGGAACAGCCGCGACGAAATGGGCCTCATCGTGCACGCGTACAACACCCTGGTGGTGTCGGAGACCGACCGAGAGCGCCAGCTTCAGGAGTCCTTCGCGCAGATCCAGGCATCGGAAACCGCGCTCGCCACGCTGAACCAGGAGTTGGAGCAGCGGGTGGTGGAACGCACCGTCGAACTGGAGATCGCCAAGCGCGAGGCGGACCGGGCCAACGACTCCAAGACCCAGTTCCTGTGGTCGATGAGCCATGAACTCAGAACCCCGCTCAACGCCATCATCGGGTTTTCGGAGATCATGTCCCGGGAACTGTTCGGACGGATCGAGCCGGGCCGCTACAAGGAATTCGCCGACGACATCCTGCACAGCGGCAAGCACCTGCTCAAGGTGATCAACGACCTGCTGGATATCGCCCGGATCGAAGTCGGCCGGGAATCCCTGTCGGATCAGCCGACCGATGTCGCCTCACTTCTGGCGGAAACCCTGCGGGTCATCGCCCCTCTCGCCCACGAGCGCGGGGTTCGGCTCGACTCCAGGATGGACCGCAACCACATGATGCTGCTGATCGACCCGATGAAGATTCGGCAGATCCTGATCAACCTGTTGGGAAATGCGGTGAAGCATACACCCGTGGCCGGCATGGTCTCGGTCGATGTCCGGATCGAGCCGGACGGGCGCATCGCCCTCCTGGTCGAAGATACCGGCTCCGGTATCCCGGCAGAGTCCCTGGACGAGGTGATGGAGCCGTTCGGCAGGGTCGAAGGCCTGTCCTCGCCCCTGGAGAAGGGAACCGGGCTCGGACTTCCGCTGGCGCGGAAGATGGCCGAACTTCACGGCGGTGCGCTGACGCTGGAAAGCGAATGGGGTGTCGGCACCCGCGTCACCGTCCACCTGCCCGCCGACCGGTACCTCGCTGACCGCGACCAGCACGCCCTGGCCCAGACCGGCACCGGCAACTGAGCGGCGGACCGCGACCGTCACGCCTCCGCGAACCCGATCCAATCCGCATGGGCCTTCAACCGATTGGTCAAGGCTGCCGGATCGTCCCGCGGGATCGGGTCGATGCGGATTCGCGACAGACGCTTGCTGGCGAAGTACCAGATCCCGTTGACGCGGCGGCAGGCATCCTCGTAGTGGCCGTAGCCGGTGAAGCCGCTATGGCCGGGCGCCTCGATCGGCTCGCGGCCGTCGAGGAACTGGACCACGTCGACCATCGCCCAGACGGCCCGTGCCCGATCCGGCCCGTCGAACGCGATCTCGGCCATGTGACAGTGATGCACCGTCAGCGCCTCCTGCAGACGGGCGCTGGCGCCGGCGACGAACTGCGAGGCGGTCGAGCCGGTCGGGGCCGACCCGAACCCCTCGAAGGTCGCTTCCTCCAGGAACAGCCCCGCCAGCCGATCCCACTGCTTGGTATCCAGGAAACGGCAGTACTGCGCCTTCAGCGTCTTGATCTTCTCGCGGTCAACCAAGGTCTCGGCGGTGATGTGCGTCTGGGGCATCCGGGCTCTCCCTTTTCAATTTTCCCTATTTTCGTCAGTCCTAGCGCAAGCGCACTCTATGTGGGAACGCATGAAGGGGATCCGCCATGAACGATCTGACCGCGCCCGACGCCCGGACGGCCGCCGATAGCGGCGCAGACTTCTCCAAAGGGGCGGCTTTCTGCAACGGCCGCTACGTCCCCGCCGGCGAGGCGTCGATCTCGATCATGGACTGGGGTTTCGGCAAGTCGGACGTGACCTACGACGTGGTCCATGTCTGGGGCGGCGCCTTCTTTCGCCTGGAGCACCACCTGGCGCGGTTCGAGAAGTCGATGGCCGGGCTTCGCATGTCCATCCCCTACTCCCGCGAAGCGATCGCCGGCATCCTGACCGACTGCGTTCGGCTGTCGGGCCTGCGGGAGGCCTATGTCGCGATGATCGCCACGCGCGGCGTGCCCCTGCCCGGCATGCCGCGCCGCCCGAGCCTGATGCAGAACCGCTTCTATTGCTATGCCATCCCGTGGATCGACGTGATCCCCACCGACGTGCAGGAACGCGGTGCCCACCTGATCGTCGCCAAGACCCAGCGAATCTCGCCGGAAAGCGTCGATCCGACGATCAAAAACTTCCATTGGGGCGATCTGGTCCGCGCCATGTTCGAGGCGGAGGATGCGGGGGTCGACAACGCCGTGCTGCTCGACGCCGACGGGCTGGTGACCGAGGGACCCGGATTCAACGTCTTCATGGTCAAGGACGGTACCGTGGTCTCGCCCGACCGCGGCGCGCTGGAAGGGATCACCCGGCAGACGGTGTTCGATCTGTGCGACGCGCTCGGCATCGCCTGGGAGATTCGCGCCATCACCGCCGACGAGCTCCGCGCCGCCGACGAGATCTTCACCTCGACCACCGCCGGCGGGGTCATGCCGGCGGCGCGCATCGACGGAACGATTCTCTCCAACGATCGGCCCGGTCCGATCTCAGCCCGGCTGAAGGAGACCTACTGGGACTGGCACCGCGAGGGGCGGGACGCCACGCCGATCGACTACGGCTGATCCGCAGCAGGCGGACCAGGGGAGTTCGAGGAGAGCGGCCGTTCACCCCTCCCCCGGGTACCGGGACTACTCTGCCGGCCCATCGGCCGCGTTAAGGGAATGCTAATCGACTTGCCTCAAATTAGCTCCGTATCTGTTCTAGACGGAGTTTCCCTGTGGCCTTGTCCTGGTTGAGCGTAAAACCGAAGCACCAGGTGCTGATCGGCGCTGCGATCGGCCTGGTGGCGCTCATAGGTATGGTCTCCTGGGACCATTGGCATGACTACAATCAAGAACTCGACTCGATCGAGTCCAGGTCCCGCCGCACGTCGCAACTGCTCGCTCAGCACACCGCCCGTGTCTTCGAAGGCATCGATTCCGCCCTGCGCGAGACGGTTCGGATCCGTCAGGAAGCGCGGGACGGCGCGCTGACACCGCTGGAGATCCACCGGACGCTGAAGGCCGTCCATGGCGGAACGCCTGTACTGAAGACCCTGGGGTGGGTGGATCGGGAGGGAAATCGGCTCGCCACCTCCGGCTCGGCCAATCCGCCCCCGCTGAACATTTCCAAGACACCCGGCTTCAGGGCCGTCCGCAGTCTCGACGGTCCGTCCGCCGAGTCCTACGTGTCGGAGGCGTTCTACTCGTCCACGCTGCAGGCGACCGTATTCTTCGTCGGCTACCGGATGACGGACAAGGAAGGCACGTTCGACGGCCTGATCTACGGAACCGTCGATCCGTCCTATTTCAGGCAACTCTTCAAAGCGGCCGATCTCGGGCTTAGTGCGGTCGTCACCCTGTCGCGCTCCGACGGCCGCATCCTGGCCCGGTACCCTTTCGATGGCGACCCCGCGAACCTGCAGGTTCTCGAGCCGGCGCTGGACATCGGAGTGATCGACGAAATCGGCTCGGGCTATCTACGCGTCGAAGATGCCGCCAGCGACATCGACCGGCTCGTCGGCTTCGCACCGACCGGCGATCGACGGTTCGTTCTATCGATTTCGGTAGACCACGCGCCAGCCCTGGCGTGGTTCAAGGCGGCCTTCGCTTCTGATTTCTGGCGTCTGCTGCTCGCCGTGGCGCTCCTGATCGGCGTGGCCGCCGCCCTGATCGTACAGATCCGGCAGCGCGAAGCTGTCGCCCAGCGGCTGCGCGACAGCGAGGGCAGGTTCCGCGACTTCGCCGAAGCCTCCGGCGACTGGTTCTGGGAAACCGACGCCGAGCATCGCATGGTCTGGATGTCCAAGGCGGTCGAGCAGGCGTCCCACGCCTCGCGGCAGTGGCATTTGGGCAAGCGACGCATCGACATGTGCGCCCGCGAGCTGATGGCCTCGCCCTCGGCGATTCAGGATCACCAACGGGTTCTGGACCAGCACCTTCCATTCTCCGATTTCGAGTATCCCCGGCGCTCGCCCAGCGGCATCCGATGGATCCGGACCAGCGGCGTTCCGATTTTCGGGACGGACGGAACCTTCGTCGGATACCGGGGAACGGCTCGCGACATCACCGACTTCATCGACGCCAAGGAGCGCCTTCGGGACGCCACCAACGCCATCCCGGGCGGCTTCATGCTGTTCAACGACGCCGACGAACTCATCTACCGGAACGCGCCGTCCCAACACCCCACCGGCATCGGCTTCGTTGAGCGCATCGGCGATACGTTCGAAACCATGATCCGACGCGTCGTCGGTCTCGGCATGATCGAGGAGGCCCAGGAGAATCCGGAGGCCTGGATCCGCTGGCGGCTCAAGCGGCACGCCGACGCCAACGCCACCACACTGATCCATATCAACGGCCGGGCCATCGAGATGGTCGAGCGGAAGACCTCCGATGGCGGCCGAATGCTCCTGCGTTTCGACGTTACCGATCGCGAGATGGCGTATGAGGAGATCCGCCGGGCCCGCGATGCCGCCAATGCGGCCAACAAGGCGAAGTCCGACTTCCTGGCCAGCATGAGCCACGAATTGAGGACGCCTCTGAACGCGATTATCGGTTTCGGCGAGATCCTGCAGCGGGGTGATCTCCGCTCGCTCTCCGAGAAGCAGGTCACCGAATACAGCGGCTATATCGTCTCCAGCGGACAGTTGCTGCTCAGTCTGGTCAACGACGTTCTCGACCTTTCGACGGTCGAGGCCGGTCAGATGAAGGTGACACCGCAGACCACCCATGTCGCGCAAATGATCGAGCGGGCGGTCACCAGCGTGCGGCCGTTGGCAGAGCAGCGGGAAATCGACCTGCAGGTCGAGATCGACGACGCGATCGGCCCGGTGCTGGCGGACAAGCAGCGCTCGATCCAGGTGCTGCTGAACCTGCTGTCCAATGCGATCAAGTACAACACCGTCGGCGGCATCGTGCGGGTGCATGTAGAGCAGGACCACAACCACATCACGATCTCCGTCACCGACTCCGGCCCCGGGATCAGTGCGCTGAAGGCGGCGCGGCTGTTTTCCCCGTTCGACCGGCTCGGTGCCGAATTCGGCAGTATCGAGGGTACCGGCATCGGCCTCGCCCTCAGCAAGAAACTGGCGATGGCCATGTCAGGCCAGATCGGCTATCAGCCGGCCCAGCCCAACGGCAGTACCTTCTGGCTGAGCCTGCCGCGCAGCCGCGAGGCCGCGCCGAGGGAGGAGATCGCTCCGGCCTCCGGCCCCGAAGCGGAACCGGAGCAGGCCGAGACCGTCGGGGGTTTCACCCTGCTCTGCATCGAGGACAATCCGATCAACGCGCGGATCGTCGAGCATGCGGTAAGCTCCCTGCCCGATGTCCGGTTCGTGGAAGCGGCCACCGGGCTGGAGGGGGTCGATCGCGCCACGGAGTTGCGACCGGACGTCATCGTGCTGGACCTCAACCTGCCGGATATTTCCGGACAGGAGGTGCACGCCCTTCTCCGCGCCAATCCGGAGACCAGGGATATCCCGGTCATCGCCCTGACCGCGGCTGCCCTGACGGACGCCGGCGCCCAAGGCAAGGGTGCCAGCTTCTTCCGGTATCTGACCAAGCCGATGGACTTCGGGATCTTTCTGAGCGCCGTTCAGGCTGCGATATCCCAGGCCGCGCCGGGCGACGAGACCGTCGAACCGGACGGACCCGCGGGAGCACCGTTTGCCGACAAACTCACCACCGACCGGTGGATCGACCCCGAACGTCTGGCAACGCTGCAGAGCATCACGCCGCCAGAGGTCTTCGCACCGCTCCTCCGCTCCGCCTGCTCCGAGATCGAGCAGCGTACGGCAGAGTTCGGCAACACCGTGATCCGGCTGGATACCGGCGAGCTGGCGCGCGAGATCCACGCGCTCCGCGGCCTGTGCCTGAATATCGGTGCCCCCAAGCTGGCCGCACTTGCCGGCCAGCTGGAGGATCTGGCCTGGGCGGGTGACCGCGCACCGATCGAGCAGGCCGCGTCGGAGATCAAGGCCTACGGCGGTGAGACGGTCGACGCCCTCACCCGGTACCTGCAACGCGCGCCGCGGACCTCCGTCAACGCGGCCTGAGACCGCTCGGCGGTCCGCCCCCAACGCCATCGAAGCGCCGGAGGCGGATACCGGTAGCCGTCCTATAGACGGCGCGGAAGGTACTGCCGATCAGAACGTCTTGTCGGTCTGCGGGCGATACTTGTTCTTCGGCGAGAAGCCGGACCGGTCGGCCGTCCTCGGCTCGCGCACCCAGACCTCGCGGTTCGGGTGCAGACCGCCGCCGCGGGTCGCCGGCACCGCCGTGTGGCGAGCACGGTGCAGCAGGCGGGTATCGGCGATGCCGCAGTTCGGATGGATGCCGCCATTATCGGCGACCTCCTTGTCCCATTTCGCCTGACGGGCATCCCGCGTCGCCTTGTCGTCCAGGGCGGTGCAGGACAGCTCGTTGGTGTTGAGGTCGGCGACGATCTCGTCCCCGTCCTCGATCAGCGCGATCGGACCGCCGAGTGCAGCTTCCGGCCCCACATGACCGATCACCAGACCGACCGAGCCCCCCGAGAACCGCGCGTCGGTCATCAGGCCGACGGCGATGCCCCGCTCGCGGCACAGGGTGGTGATGCGCGAGGTCGGATCCAGCATCTCCGGCATGCCCGGCGCGCCGCTCGGCCCCTCGTAGCGCACGATGATCATGTCGTTGTTCTCAAAGGTCTCCGGCGTTTCGTCCAGGGCCTTGAGCAGCCCGGCCTCGCCCTCGAACACCCGAGCCTTGCCGACGAACCGGTTGTCCTCCAGCCCGACCTCGACGCCGGCGAGCTTCAGGATGGCGGAGAAGTCCGGCGACAGGTTGCCGCCCAGCACCCGCAGGCCGCCGGTCGGCTTGTACGGCTTCTCCACCGGATAGATGACCTTGCCGTCGACCTTCTTGGTCTCCAGCCGCTTGACCTGCTCGGCCAGGGTCTCGCCGGTGCAGGTCAGCACGTCGCCGTTCAGCAGGCCGGCCTCCAGCAGCTCGCGCACGATCACCTGCACGCCGCCGACGGCGTCGATATCGACCATCGAATACTTGCCGTAGGGCCGGGCATCGGTGAGCACCGGCACCACGTGCTGGGACAGGTGGTTGAACTCCTCCGGCGTGATGATCTCCTTCCAGAAATCGGCGTAGCCGGCCGCCCGCGCGATCTCCGGCGCGTGCAGGGTGACGTTGGTCGACCCGCCGATCGCCATGGCGACGATCATCGCGTTGCGCAGGCTGTCGCGGACCACGATGTCGCGCGGCTTCAGGTCCTTCTCGATCATGCTGGCCAGGTGCTTGACCAGCACTTCCGGGAACTCGGTCAGGCGGCGCGGATCGTCCGACGGCGGCGCAACCATCTCCAGCGGCTGCAGGCCGACGACGCCGATGAAGGTCTGCATCGTGTTGTAGGTGAACATGCCGCCGCAGCTGCCGAAGCCCGGGCAGGCGTGGCAGGAGATGTGGTGGCGGAACTCGGCATCCGGATTGCCGGCGACCTGATAGGCGCTGACGATGTCCAGGGCCTCGCCGGTGTTCGGATCGTGGCCCGGGCGGATCGGCCCGTCGGACATGATGATGGCCGGCTGGTTATGCTCCAGGATCGCGGCGAGCGTCCCGACCGGCGGCTTGTCGCAGGCAACGACGGCGATGGTGCCGGCCAGGCCCGTGGCCTCCAGATGCTCGCACAGCGCGTCATGGGTGACTTCGCGGCCGATCAGCGAGTAGCGCATCTCCCGGGTGCCGTTGCGGATGCCGTCCGAGGTGGCGATCGTGTATTCCGGCTGCACGAGGCGCAGGCGCAGCTTGTCCGCCTCGGAGCCCACATGGCTCTTCAGGGTCTGGTGGATCGCCTCGACCTTGGCCTGGACGCCCAGATAGCACTGGCTGTCGCCCTTGGTACCGACCACGCCGACGGACGGCTCGTGGATCAGCTCCGGGTCGGTGCCGAGCTCGCGGGCGAGCCCGATGGTCTGGGCCGAGCGGCCCGGATGGCGGTCGATCAGGACGGTTCTTGAGTTTTTCACAGGCGTTCCCTCTGGTCGGCACGAGACGGTCGGTTTTCCGGTTTGCCGCTCCCCTTGGGAAGCGGTCCCCGATCCGGCCCCGGATGCTAGTGCATGGCGCGGCATTCGGCCAAGGAGTGGAACCCCCGGGAGGCGTTGTCAATATGAGGAGGAGAAGCTAGCTGAATAATAAATTTTCCCTCGATCCTAGGGGCACCAATTAGGCTGCTTCAACAGGACCCTCAGCTTCCTCACTCTTTGAACGATAATCAGCTATGCACGCAACTACACGATCCAATAAACTGTCGAATCCTGAAAAATCGATTGTCTTCCAATTCGGTGATACAACATAATCTGCGAAATATGCCTTTCCGTATGTTGTATTCGGATCAGAATTGTTAGTTGAATCAAATGTTTTTCCAGACAGTTTTGTTCTTAAAACGCTATCTGGAAAAAGATCTTCTATAGATGTAAACTTATCTCCGTTTTCCGGAGTTTTCACTAAATATAGATTTTCATACAAATTATAAAACATATCGGTAGTTTCAATGGAAATTTCCCTTTTTGAAATATTTTTTGCAACGCTAAACAGTCCACCCTTTGGGCCGTCATCATTATCACAAACGATAATCACAGGCTTATTCATTAAATTAAAATTAAATTTCTTTTTATTGCTGGAAATTCTTGAATTAGCTTTTTCTGCCCAATAACCCCTACTCCCAACTCAAGCAAATCCTGATTTCTCATTGATGGGTTAAAAAAATCTACAGCGTATTCAATAATTCCATTGCTATTGGTTACTCCAAGTTCTCGATATTTCTCAGACCGCGCTCTGATTGCTTTCTTAAAATACAAAATATCTGTTTTTCCCTCCGTAACTATTATTGGCTTTTCCATTTTAACAAAATAAGAAAATAGAAGAAAATTTCGATACAGACCAACCATTTCCTTCGGCGGTACAAATTCACCTTTATCAATATAAATTTGATTGTGTTCATTTTTTCTATCTTTTCTCTGCTGAACATAATAAATATGCGACAGCCTTCCGCGCAGGACGTTACCAGCGGTAAACTCTTCTATTTTATTTTTTTCAAAATTAATAAAATACCTTCCAGTATTAAAATAATTATCACACATTGCACGCGTATATTTTAGAAAATCTCGGCGAACATTTGGCTTATCATTAACTGTCAAACCAGTAACAACCTGTCTCCTTTGTCTCTTCGACATCCTTACTTTAGCTTCATTAACCTTAAATCCTGACCTTTCTATTTCTGAATTTAATCGCTCTCCAACTCCCCAATCAGAAATAGAAATCTGAAATGCTATCTCGTTAGGAAAAACTTTTTCGTTACTCGAAAACGTAATGTCATCCACATACCTTGAATACTCAATGTTATTTTTTTTAGACAAATCCCTTAAACGAATATCAAGTATTCTGCCGATCATGTTAGAAATAATTGGAGAGCACGGACTACCCTGAGGTAAAGAATTTTTATAACACGCTATTTGTGCAACTATAGTTGCGACATCCGGCTCAAGTCGAAAATAATGATCATTAATAAAATACCCCCTCACTCTACCAAAATTTATTGACCCAAAAAAATCTTCCAGATCAATATTAAATACAAATCTTTTCCTCGAGTGAACAGTTGAGTTTTTTATGATATTTTTTCCAGAAATATATCCGTAAGAATGTTCATCATAACGAGGATCCCCCTTCCGTATTTCCATAATACATTCGGATAAAATAGAATTCAATTTTTATTGAATATTCTTAAGCCTGGAATTTGGCGAACTTATAATTCTAACTCCGCCATTTTTCTTTGGAATTTCAATAGTACGGTACTTTTTTTCTTCAGGAATCTTATACAGCGCGTAGGACAACCCCTTCGGAGTAACTTGAAGTAGCGCAGCTATATCTTTAAGAGATTTGCTTTCATGCAGCAATTTTAGGTACGATTCTGTCATTTTCTATCAGAGCGCTTGCGGGTACTCTTTCGCGATGTGGTACGCATGGTATATATAAGATTACCAACGATTTTAATGGTCCTGACAAGCAGCGGGCCTACCGTTGTTGTCCTCTGCTGCGAAGCGCAGCATTTCAGTCTACCCGCAAGCGCCAAGGAATACCTCCCATACGTTGAGGTATATTTCAACCCACTCCCAACATAGTTTGGGAAACGCAGATCAAAAGCGTTATATGAAATGACTAACAAGGCGTCATTCCGATAGAAACCAGTGCCATGTTCGACCTCACCCTTACCTTCGACAACGGCCCTGACCCGGAGGTCACGCCCCGGGTGCTCGACATCCTGCGGGCGCGGGGGCTGAAGGCCACCTTCTTCGTGGTCGGCAAGAAGCTGGAGCATCCGGACGGACCCGCCCTGGTCCGTGCCGCCCTGGCGGACGGACACCGGATCGGCAACCACACCTATACCCACTCCATCCCGCTCGGCGAGAACCCGGCGCCGGATCTGGTCGAGACTGAGATCGCCCGGACCGACCGCGTTCTACGCGAGGCCGGAGCAAAAACCCGGCTGTTCCGGCCGTTCGGCGGCGGCGGCAATCTCGACGGGCGGCTGCTGCGGCGCGCGGTCGTCGACCACCTCACCGGCGAGGGCTATTCCTGCGTGCTGTGGAACGCCATCCCGCGGGACTGGGCCGACCCGGACGGCTGGGTGGAGACGGCACTGGCCCAGTGCAAGGCGCAGCCCTGGACCCTGATCGTGCTGCACGACCTGCCCACCGGGGCCATGGACCGGCTGGAGGAGTTCCTGGACAAGGCCGCCGCACTCGGCGCCCGGTTCCGCCAGGATTTCCCCGATGCCTGCGTGCCGATCCGCGACGGGCGGATCGCGGCACCGGTCGAGCCGTATATGTCCGACGCGGCCTGATCGTGCCAAGCCCGGGCGGGCCGGATCAGAACTCCGCGACCTTGCCCCATGCCGACTTGTCGAAGCGGGACAGCCGGTACTGGTTGGTGTCCACGTAGCTCGGCGTGCCGGTGACCATGTCGGCGATCATGTAACCGGTGCCGGGTCCGATGCCGAAGCCGTGGCCGCTGAACCCGGCCGCCAGGAAGCAGCCGGGAAGCCCCTCGATCTCCCCGATCGCGGGGACGCCGTCCGGCGTGCTGTCGATATAGCCCGACCAGCTCTGCGACACGGTCGCGTCGCGGAGACCCGGCAGCACCTTCTGCGCCCGTGCCAGCGTCTCGTTGACCGCCCGGCGCGACGGCGTCGGGTCGAGGATGCGCGCCTTCTCCATCGGCGTGGGCTGGTCCATCACCCAGCGCACCATGGTCTCGTGCCCCCAGCACATGCCCTGCAAGCTGCCGGGATAGACCGACTTGCGGCGCTCCAGCCACATCGGCAGGAACGGGGCGGCGAAGCGCAGGGTCTGCAGGGTCGGGTCGAGCTCGCCCCGGCCACCGACGGCCAGGGTGACCCGGCCGTTGGCCCGTTTGGTGATCGCATTATCCGGCGTGAACAGCGCATCCGGGACGTCCCGCGCGCCGTCGACGGAGACCACGGTCGCCCGCACGGTCGCCTGGGGAAAGCGGACGCCGTGCTGCCGGCAGAAGGACGAGGCCCAGGCGCCGCCCGCCATGACGACCCGGGAGGTGCGGATGATGCCCTTTTCGGTGATGACGGCGCCGACCCGGCCGGCATGGGTTTCCAATCCGCGGGCGGCACAGTTCTGGACGACGGTGCCGCCGAACTTCTCCACCCCCTTGGCGATCAGCGGAGCGGCCCGCGCCGGATCGGCGGTGCCGTCGGAGGGCGACCAGACGCCGCCGAGCCATGACTTGCCGGTCAGGCGCGTGCGCTCCTCAAGCTCGGACGCCGACATCACGCTGGTGACGACACCCTCGCCCCGGGCGAAATCGCACCACGCACTCCAGGTGGCGAGCTGCTTCTCGTCGTCGGTCAGATAGGTCAGCCCACAGCGCCGGAACCCCACATCCTCGCCCAGCTCCTCCGGCAGCGCGTCCCACAGCGCCAGGCTGCGGGTGGCGAGCGGCAGCTCGCGGGCGTCGCGGTTCTGCTGTCGGCACCAGCCCCAGTTCCGGCTCGACTGCTCGGCGCCGATCAGCCCCTTCTCCAGCAGCACCACCGCCACGCCGCGGCGGGCGAGGTAATAGGCGGTGCAGGTGCCGATGATGCCGCCGCCGATGACGACGACATCGGCCTCGGACGGCAGGGTATCGGACGTCTCGATCCGGACGAGCGGCGCGGGCATTGGGGACTCCGTGGACGGCAGGCGGCAGGAAGCGATCTGGCGCCCTCCAGGCTAGCGGCAGCGCGCGGAAATCTCACCTGGTTTTCGCACTGCACAAATCCGGAAACCCGCAGCCCGTCCCCGTCCCCGCGCCGGTCCCTTACGGCCAGATGACGTAGAGATAGCCGCCGTATCCGGCGAGCAGCAACGCGCCCTCCCGACGGCCGATCCGCAGGCCGGTATAGGCGAACACCATCATCACGACCGATACGCCGACCATGACCAGATTGTCGAAGCCGACGATCTCGGCCGGCACCGAGCCCGGCGCGACCAGGGCGGTCATACCGCCGATACCGAGGATGTTGTAGATGTTGGAGCCGACGATATTGCCGAAGGCCACGTCGCTCTGCCGCCGGATACCCGCCATCACGGAGGTGACAAGCTCCGGCATCGACGTGCCGATCGCCACGATGGTCAGACCGATGACCGTCTCCGAGATCCCGAAACCGCGGGCCAGCGAGACCGCGCCCCCGACCAGGAAATGACCGCCCAGCACCACCAGGCCCAGGCCCAACCCGGCGATCGCCAGGGATCCCAGAAGCGAGACCGCCGGCTGGGCGCCGGGCACCGCCCCGGGATCCGCGTCCTGCAGCGCGGCGCTCTTGTCATAGACCGCGCCGTGGCCGTCCGGTGTGGCGACCCGTTCCTGACGGAACGCGAGGTAGATGTAGCCCGCCAGGGAGGCCAGGAGGATGGCGCCGATCCACGGTCCGAAGGGAAGCAGAGCGGACAGCCCGGCGAAGACCGCAGCCACGGCTACCATCACCCCGCCGTCCCGCTTCAGGGCGCCGGATTGGACGGCGATCGGATAGACCAGGGCCGAGACGCCGACGATCAGCAGGATGTTGGAGATGTTGGAGCCGACGATGTTGCCGTAGGCGATGCCCGGCGCACCGGCGAGACCAGCCTGGAGCGAGGTGACCAGTTCCGGCGTCGAGGTGCCGAAGCAGACGAGCGTCAGGCCGATGACGAGTGGCGACACACCCAGCCGGGTCGCGACCTGAACCGCCCCGCGCACCAGCAACTCGCCGCCGCCGACGAGAAGCACCAGACCGCCGAGCAGCGGCAACCAGATATCGAACAAGATGATTGCACCCCTTTGGCCGGTCCGGATCCGATCGCGTGACCGGCAGGCCGACCGTCTGGTGGCGCATATGGGGAGCCGACGGCCCGGGGTGAATGCCCTGACCCCCATGGCAACCCAATTTCCGTCGAAAGAATCCAACCGGAAGATCGTCGCGATGTCGGCCGCTCCGTCACACACGACGAGGGGCGGCCTTCAACTTGCGACGCTCGCCTCAGAAGAAGCCGAAATGGGTCTCCGTCAGGTCGGAGGTGTGGACGCCGATCAGACGGACGTAGTGGCCGCCCAGGTCGATCTCGACATCGCCGTCCGCATTGTCGCTGGCCCGGGCGATGACGTCGGCCGAACTGGTGATGGCCTGGCCGTTGACATTGGCCTGGATCATCAGCCGGTCGCCTTCCGAGACGTCGAAATCGGCGACCACGTCGAAGCCGTTGAGATCCTCGATATAGATCCGGTCGGCCCCGGCACCGGTATAGATCCAGTCGATGCCCTCGCCGCCGTAGAACGCGTCGTCGCCGGCGCCGCCGTCCAGCACGTCGAACGATCCGTCGTTGGTCCCGTCCTCGCTGGAGCGGCCGCCAGACAGGGTGTCGTCCCCTGCACCGCCGACCAGCGTGTCGGCGCCGTCGCCGCCCGACAGGGCGTCGTTGCCGGCCCCGCCATACAGGGCGTCCTGACCCTTGTTGCCGTTGAGCACGTCGTTACCAACGTTGCCGTACAGCAGGTCCTGGTGCTGGCCGCCATACAGGGTATCTGAGTCCTGACCGCCAAAGAGCGTGTCGTAGCCCGCGTTGCCGTAGACCACGTCGGCCGCCTGGTTGCCGTAGACGACATCCTGGTCCTGACCGCCATAGACCGTGTCCTCCTCGGTGCCGCCGAACACCCGGTCGTTGTCCTGGTTGCCGTAGAGGACGTCCTTGCCGCTGCCGGACCCGATGGTGTCGGCCCCTGCCCCCCCGAACAGGGTGTCGTCGCCGACGCCGAGCGAGATGAACTGGCTGCTCTCGTCGCCGGTGACATAGTTGTCCCCGGCGCCGCCGGTGACCGTCGTCGAGCCCAGGACCGAGGCGAACTCGATATTGTCAAGCTGCAGGGTGGAGCCCGTCGGCATCGAGCGCATGTCGATGACGAAAGCCTCGGACTGCGGCGACCCGTCGGTCGGCTCGCTGCCGGCGATGACGATCGGCTCCGAGGTCGAGCCGGAAGTCGTGGTCGGGACGATCGTGCGCACGTCCAGGGACGTGTTGGTGCTCAGGTTGTTGAGGAAAGCCCGGGCACCGGTCGTCAATTGCGGGGTCGAGGGCGACCCGCGGCCCTCCACCGCCTGGACCAAGGTGTCCACGGCGTTGGCGCCGGACTGGGCGGTCGACGGACCTTCGGAGGTGAGGCTGGTCCCGGCCGGCAGGGTGGCGGTGACCACATTGCCGTTGTTGTTCGTGTTCTGCACGATCGGCGCCGAGCCTGGCGTGCTTCCATTGTTGGTGATGGTCTCCGCGGTGGTCGTCCCGGACCCGCCGGTGCCAGTGGTGGGGGTCGTCGGAGTGACGACGACATTGGGGGTACCGCCGCCTCCCGACGACCCGCCACCACCGCTCCCCCCGGAGCTGCCGCCCCCGGAGCCGCCGTCGGAGGGCGGGGCGACCAGGGTGATCGTGGTCGTGCCAGCGGCGTAGACCGCCCCAAACGTGCCGCTGGCACCGGTGATGCCGCTCAGCGCGATATCGCCGCTTCCGGTCGCGATAGTGCCGGACGCGGTCGTTCCGTTCAGAGCCGACAGATCGGTTCCGATGACCCTGATGCTGTCGCCCACCGAGAAGTCGGCGATCGTGTCGCCATCCATGTCGCCGGCGGTTCCCCGGAAGGTATCGGCGCCGGCGCCGCCGTAGAGCAGGTCGGCTCCCGCTTCCCCGATCAACTGATCCGCGCCGTCGCCGCCGGACAGGGTGTCGCTCCCGGCCCCGCCGCTCAGAACATCTGCGTCGGCACCGCCGTAGAGCTTGTCGTTGCCGGTCTCCCCGTAAAGACTGTCGTTGCCGGCGCCGCCATGGACCGCATCATCGTCAAAGTCACCGACGAGGAAGTCGTCGCCCGCACCGCCGGACAGGGTGTCGGCACCGGCACTGCCGGATAGGGTGTCGGCGCCGTCGCCGCCGAACAGAAGGTCATCGCCGGCCTGGGCCGTCATGAGATCGTTGCCGTCGCCGCCGGACAGGGTGTCGTTCCCGATGGCCCCATACAAGGAATCGTTACCGACACCGCCATACAGCGCGTCGTTGCCGTTGCTTCCCGCAGCGTAATCATCGCCCGCACCGCCGGAGATCGTGCTGCCGAGTCCGCCGCCGGTCAGGGTGTCGCCGGCCTGGCCGCCGGTGATCGAGAAGGACCCGTCCTGTTCGGCCGAGCCGAACCACTTGACCGCATCCGTGCTGCCGGACGCATCCACCGTCAGGGTCTTGCCACTGGCGACCGTGGCGTCGTGGGTGGTGATGTCCTGAGCACCGCCGGTGATCTTGACCGTCTCGACATTGGTCAGGCTGGTGGCATTGAACGTCACCGTCTGCGCCACCGCAAGGGTCAGCACGTCGGTTCCGTCGCCGCCGTTGATCGTGTCGCCGGCGTTCAGCACATTGGACGCATCGGCGGTGATCGTGTCGTTGCCGGCCCCCAGGGTCGGATTGTCGGTGCTGATCGTCAGGGTGAAGGTCACCGGCGGTGGCACCAGGGTGATGGTCGTGTTGCCGGTACCGCTGTCGTAGACCGCGCTGAACGTGCCGCTGGCGGCGGAGATGCCGGCAAGCGTCAGCGTCCCCTCATCCATCGCGATGGTCGACGCCGCATCCTCTCCGTCGAGAGACGACAGGTCCAAGCCGGTGACGACGATGCGGTCGCCCGTGGAAAAGTCCCCGATCGTGTCGCCGTTCAAGTCGCTCGCCGAGCCGGTGAACACATCGTTCCCGGCACCGCCGACGAAGGAATCGTCGCCGTCACCGCCGGCCAGGGTGTCGGCGCCGGCGCTGCCGTAAAGCGTGTCGGCCCCGGCGTCGCCGAACAGCCTGTCATTGCCGTCGCCGCCGACCAGCGTGTCGGCGCCGGCGCCACCGGACAGGGTATCGGCCCCGGCGCCGCCGGACAGGAGGTCTCCGCCGTCGCCACCGAGCAGGATGTCATCCCCGTCGCCGCCGTACAAAGAGTCGGCTCCGGTACCGCCGACGATGGAATCGACTCCGCCGCCGCCGTACAGCGTGTCGGCGCCGTCACCGCCCGACAGGGTGTCAGCCCCGGCGCCGGCGGTCACCACGTCCGCCCCGTCGCCGCCGGTGATGGCGAAGGTACCGTCGGTCTCCGCGCTGCCGTTCCAACTGATCCAGTCCGAGCTGTCCGAGGCGTCCACCGTCAGGGTCTTGCCGGTGGCGACCGTGCCGTCGTCGGTGGTGATGGTCTGGTTCCCGCCGGTGACCTTGACCGTCTCGACATTGCTCAGGGTGCCTTGGAACCCCAAGGTCTGTCCCACGGAGAGGATCAGCACGTCGTTGCCGTCTCCGCCGTAGATCCGGTCCAGGGAGTTCAGCACACCGGAGGCGTCCGCGAGGATCGTGTCGTCCCCGGCTGTCAGGCTCGGGGTGTCGAAGCCGGTGGTCAGGGTGAAGGACACCGGCGGCGGCAGCAGGGTGATGGTCGTGTTGCCGCTGCCGCTGTCGTAAACCGCCTTGAACGTGCCGCTGGCGGCGGAGAGCCCAGTCAGGGTCGCGGTCTTCCCGGTGCCGACCTGCACGGTCTCCGACGCCGCGGTGCCGTCGAGGGACGACAGGTCCGTGCCGGTCACCAGGAGCACGTCGTTGGTGGTGAAGTCCTTGATCTGATCGCCGTTAAGCTCGTCGAGGGTGCCGGCGAAGGTGTCGGCGCCTTCGCCGCCGGACAGGATATCGACGCTGCCGGCCCCACCGATGAGGAGGTCGTCGCCGTCTTCGGCAAAGAGCTGATCGATGCCGTCGCCGCCCGAGAACGTGTCGTTGCCGGCACCCCCGTACATCTGGTCGTTGCCCGCACCGCCTGAGATCAGGTCGTTGCCGGCATCGCCGCCGAAGACGTCGTTGCCCGCCCCGCCCACAAGGGTGTCGTTGCCGGCATTGCCGAAGACTCTGTCATCGCCGTCGCCGCCGGCCACGTAGTCGTCGCCGTCGCCTCCCGCGACCGTATCGGCACCGGCGCCGCCGAGAACGGTATCGGCCCCGTCGCCGCCGTAGGCCTCGTCGTTGCCTGCGCCGCCCGACAGCGTGTCGGAACCCGCTGCAGCGGACAGCGTGTCGTTGCCGTCGCCGCCGACCGCGATGTCGTCACCGGCGCCGCCTGCGATGGCGTCGTCACCGGCGCCGCCCGACAGGGTGTCGGCTCCATCACCGCCGCTGAACGTGTCGTTTCCGGACCCGCCTTTCATCCAGAAGGTGCCGTCCGCCTCGGCTTTGCCGTCGATAAAGACGGCGGTAGAGCCGGAGGCGTCGACCGTCAGGGTCTGGCCGGACGCGACGGTGCCGTCGGCCAGGGTGAGGGTCGCGGTGCCGCCGGTGATCCGGATCGTCTCGACATTCGTCAGGGTGGTGCCAGAGAACGTCGCGGACTGATCCTGCGAGATCAGCAGCGTGTCGTTGCCGGCACCGCCGTCGATCCGATCCGAGGGATTCACCACGTTGGCGCCGTCGGCCACGATCGTGTCGGCACCGTCCGTCAGGGTCGGGGTGTCGTTCTCCGTCGTCAGCGTTGCGGAGACCGGGCTGTCGACCAGCGAGACGGACGAGGTGTTCGTGCCGGTATCATAGGCCACGCTGAAGGTCAGCGCGTTCGTCAGCCCCGTCAGGGTCAGGGTTCCGTCGCCGATAGCGATGCTGTCGGACGCCACCTGGCCGTTCAGCGACGACAGGTCCGCGCCGGTCACGACCAGCCTGTCCGACTTGCCGAAATCGGCGATGGTGTCGCCGTTGAAGTCTTCCGCGCTACCCGAGAAGGTGTCGTCGCCGGCCCCGCCAGCGAGAAGATCTTCGCCGGCACCGCCGTCCATGCTGTCGCTGGCGGCCCCGCCGGACAGGGTGTCGTCACCCGATCCGCCGGAAAGGATGTCGTTGAGGGCGCCACCCTTCAGACTGTCGTCGCCGGCGCCGCCGACAAGACTGTCAGTGCCGAGACTGCCGGACAGGGTGTCGGCGCCGGCCCCGCCCGACAGGGTATCGGCGCCGCCGCTTCCCGTGACGTTCTGGTCGCCGTCGGAGCCGGTGACCATGAAGCCGTCCAGCCCCAAATCGACTGCGGTCAGCGTCTTGCCGGCCGCCTGGGCCGCCGTCAGGGTCACCGTCTGGGCGGTGGAACCGCTGCTGGTCGCCAGCGTCTCGATCTCGCTCAGATCCGCCGAAGAGATGTCGCCCGTGGTCGTCAGCGTGATGGTATTGGTGCCGGTCCCGGTGATCGTGCCGGTGAACTGGACGAGCTGGGCCGCGGTCATGGTGACCCTCGCGCCCATGGTCAGGGTCATGGTCTCGACCCCGTCGATCGACGCCCCGGCGATGTTGGTGCCGTCACCGAGTTGCAGCGTATCGGTCCCGGCCCCGCCGCTAAGGGTGCCGGTGGCGGTAAAGCCGGCGATACTGACCGTGTCGTCGCCGCTGCTGCCGGTGACGCTCTGTCCGGCCGCGCCCAGGGTGAAGTTGTAGGTGTCGGTCAGAACGAAGGATTCCACGGCCGCCGCACCGGTGACGCTGTCGTCGCCGTCGGACGCCGCGAGCGTGATGGTCTCGCTGCCCGCGCCTGCGATGGTGGAGAACCCCTCGTACTGGGTCTCCGTCATCGTGGCGGAGCCGCCGGTCGTCAGTGTCAGGGCTTCGAAGCCGTTCAGGGCAGCGACCTTGGTGAAGTCGCTGCCGTCCGCGGCCACGATCGTGTCGGTGCCGGCGCCGCCGCTAAGTGTCGATCCGTCCAGATGCGCCGCATCGGCGATGGTCAGCTTGTCATTGGTCGCCCCAAGGGCGGAGGACGGGGTCAGGTTGGTGCCGTCGGTGGTGTTGAAGCCGGCCGCGTTCGAGGTGACCTCCACGGACCCCGATTTCAGGGTGATGTCCGTGACGTAGGAGAACATCGCCTGGTCGTAGCCATTGACGCTATCGATCACCAGGTTGCTCTTGCTGAGTTCGATGGTGACCTCGACGCTTGAGAAATCGGTATCGTCGGTGTCGATCTCCAGTGTCGTCCCGGTGACTCTGACGTTGGCCGAGGTCAACATGGAGCCATCGAGCCTGATCGTATCGGCCCCATCGAGATCCAGATCCAGGATCGTATCGCCGTCGAGTTCGGGGGAGCTGCCGGTGAACAGATCGTTCCCGGTGCCGCCGGCGAGCGTGTCTGCGTCAGCGCCGCCCTGAAGCGTGTCATTGCCGGCGCCACCGGAAAGCACGTCGCTCCCGGCATGCCCCATCAGGGAGTCGTTGCCGGCATTACCCCACAGGGAGTCGTCGCCGGCATTGCCCCACAGGGCGTCATTGTCGGCACCGCCGCTCAGGCTGTCACTATCCGCGCCACCGCTGAGGGTGTCGTCGCCGGTACTGCCGTTCAGAGTGTCTTCGCCACTACCGCCACGGAGCATGTCACGGTCGGCACCGCCGCTCAGGACGTCATTGCCGTCGCCGCCGCTCAGGGTGTCATTGCCGGCAGCGCCGCGCAGCAGGTCGGCATCGGCACCGCCGGCAAGCAGGTCGTCGCCGTTGCCCCCAAACAGGGAATCTGTGTCGGCACCGCCGCTCAGGGTGTCCGCGCCGCCGCCGCCGCTCAAGATGTCGGCGCCGTTGCCTCCGAACACCCGGTCGGCGCCGTCCTGGCTGGAATAGCCGTCGCCAAGCAGCGTATCGGCACCCTCGCCGCCATAGATCGTATCGGCGCCAGCATAGCCCCGGGCGAGGTCGTCGCCCAGGCCGCCGGACAGAACATCGTCACCGTCTTGCCCGGCCAAGTTGTCCGCGCCGTCGCCGCCGACCAGGGTATCGTTGTCATCGCCACCGTCCAGGGTGTCATTGCCGTCGCCACCGCTCGCGAGGTCGTTGCCGTCCTGACCGAAAATGTGGTCGTTGCCCTCGCCGCCGTTCAGGCTGTCATTGCCGCCATACCCGTAAATCACGTCGGCGGTAGACGTTCCGGTTATCAGATCGTCGCCGGCCGTCCCCGCGGTCGAGACGAGCACCGCCGGGAAGGCCGCCCGGGCGGCCGGCGAGAAGACCGGCGCCACCCACGCGCCGTCGAGGCGCGACAGGTCCCAGGATCCGCCCAGCTCGACCGTGCCCACCGGGCCGGCGGCGGCGGCGACCGGCGTGCCCAGCGCGGTCTCCAGCGCGGAGACGAAGCGCCGCCCTTGCTCCCCTTGCGCAACGGAACAGCCGTAGACGACGACGTCGGAGGCCTCCGACAGGGAGGCGGCGATCTCCGACAGCGCATCGGCGGCGGCGTCCAGGGCGGCCGCGTCGATCCTTTCACCGGCGAGTCGCAGCGCGCCGGGCTCGCCATGGCTCAGGATGTGGAGGGACGAGACGCTGCGCCGTCCGGCCAGATGGCGGGCGATCTGGCCCAGCCCGTCGCCGGCCGATGTCAGGCGCAGGATCCGGGTGCCGGGCGCCACACCCGCTTCCAGGACATGCGATGCCGGCACGTCGCTGTCTACGACCAGCAGCCGATGCCGGGCGGCGGACTGAGCGCGGATGGAGGGGCTTGTGACGGGCCACGGGCGACGGATCACGGACATAGCGACACCTGCTGGTTAGCGCGACCGACGGGGGGAATGTCGCGCAAGGGAGCGTGGCGCTCGGTACCGGGTGTGCCGGTCACCGCCATATGCCACACTCCAGGAATGGCTATATCGCCGGACGGACGCCCCCACCTGACCGCGCGTCCGGAAAACCGAACAGGCCGGCAGAAAAACCTCAGCGGGGAAACCGGGGCCAAGGCTGAGCCTATTTCACAATTTTGTAATAATTTTCGGTAACTTAGCGGCGAGATCCACCTTTGCTTTGGCACCGGCGGAGGTGATATCTTGGGATCGACGCGTCGAGGACGCGGGCCCGTCAGCCGGGCGCGGTGCCTTCGACCGTCCGATCTCCTTCCGCGAAGCAAGGCGCGACCCAAGCCATGGCCCCGTCAGAGGGACACCCGAAGAAGGACGGCGATCCGGGGACGGATCTCGTTCCGACCTCCCTGTTCCGGATCGACCGGAATGGTGCGAAGGACCGGCTGGATCTATGGCAGGACAGCATGGCCATGCTGTTCGAGACCAAGGTGGACGCGCATACGCTGCACCATCGCGGGTTCTACGCGGAGATCCGCTCGGCCATGCTCGGCTATTGTCTGATCGGCCGCTCCCGAATCGTCCAGCAGCGGTGGAGCCGCACCGCCGCCCAGATCGTGCGCGGCGGTCTGGACCACTACCTGATCCAGTATTACGAGAGCGGCGGCGGCGAATGGGAAGTGGGCCGACGGTCCGGACAGGTGGTGCCGGGCGACCTGCTCGTCCGCGATCTGGCCCAGGAATCCACATCCAACGCGCGCGATTTCACGAATTTCTCGCTGGTGGTGCCGCGCGCGGTACTTGAGGGGCTGCTGCACGCACCCGACGATCAGCATATGCGGATCATTCCCACCCGCCTGCCGCTGGCCGGCCTTCTGCGGGACCATATGATCTCGCTGGAGAAGACCGCGCGGATGCTGACCTTTCCCCAGGCGCTCCAGCTCGCCCCGACCACGATAGGTCTGTTGGCCGCGTGCCTCAACGGTTCGCCCGGCCAGGATGTGCGCCAGCGCATGGCCGTCGCCAGCGCGCAGGGAAGCGCGGTGCGGCGGTTCATCGAGGCGCATCTCACGGAGCCGGACCTGTCGGTCGACTGGATCATGGCGCGGATGCAGATATCGCGCACCCGGCTGTTCGACCTGTTCGAGCCCCATGGCGGGGTGGAGAGCTATATCCGCGAGCGCCGGCTGCGCCGGGCGCTGTCCGAGTTGCTTAAGGATTCCGGCGGCGACTTGCCGATCCTGGATCTCGCGCTGCAGAGCGGCTATGCGAGCGACACGGCGTTCGCCCGGGCCTTCCGCCGCCGGTTCGGCATTTCACCGCGGGAGGCGCGGGCCGGATATACGCCCTCGACTTGGCGCGCGTCCGACCAGTCCGGTCCCGACCGCCGTTACGAGGACTGGCTGTCTCACCTCACAGGATAGGGGGGAGAGCCGTCGGGCAGGGGCGCGGAACTCCTCACGCAGGATGATGCCGGAGTGCTCGAGGGGAATTGCCGCACCCGGTCTCTCCTCCAAGCTCATGCCGGCGGTTCTTCGCCAGTGATTTATACAAATCGGTAATCCCGAAGTCAGACGACCGTGAGGTTCGCCGCAGACAGTGCGGTCGTCCGGTCATGCTGTGTCTCTGGTTTCTTTCCCCGATCTCCACCAGTCGCTTGGGATGGCCGGACTCCTGTCTCAGTTGGGTCCGCGGGGAGCGCCTTGATGCCTTACCGATCTTCCGCACGGCCTCGTACCATCTCCAGTCACCACCCCCAGGACGTGGCGGACCTGCGCGTGTTGCATGTGATCGCGGGAGCCCCCACTGGCGGAGCGGAGACATTCGCCTTGGACGCGATCGAGGCCCTGGCGGACCAGGGGGTTGAGCAAAAGATCATTTGCCGACCGCATGATCTCACCTTGCAGCGGCTGACCGCGTTGGGTCTGCCGACCGTCACCATGTCGTTTTCCCCTGTCTCGCGGTATCTCGGCGGTCGAACCAGGATCGTGTCGGTGGCGGAGGACTGGGGCCCGGACATCGTTCACGCCTGGATGGCGCGCGCGGCATCCTTCGTGCCCGGGTCCGGTATCGAGGCCGACGAGATGCCGTGTCCGGTCGTGGGATGGATGGGAGGATACTACTCCGCGAAGTATTTCCGGCACTGCGACGCCTTTATCGGAGTGACTCCAGACATCTGCCGGCACATCCGCACGATCTGCGATGGTCACGGACGCACCTACCTCTGCCACACCTTCGGCACCTTGCGCGAGGATCCCCCCGTACGGCGTGAGGACCTGGCGATCGCACCCACTGCGACGGTCCTGCTGATGCTGTCCCGGATGCATCACAAGAAGGGTGTCGACACCGCGATCGAGGCGGTTCGCGGTCTTCCCGATACGGTCCTGCTGCTGGCCGGCGATGGCCCGGAAATGCGCAGGTACCGGCGCCTGGCGACCAGGTTGGGCGTGTCGGACCAGGTTCGTTTTCTCGGCTGGCGGACCGATCGGCGGGCGTTGCTGGAGCTCTGCGATATTTGCCTTCTGCCGAGCCGGTACGAACCGTTCGGAACCGTCATCGCCGAGGCCTGGTCAATGCGCCGCCCTCTGATCACGACGCCGGCCGATGGGCCGCGTCAATATGTGGTCGATGGAGAGGACGCCCTCGTTGTGCCGTTCAATCGGCCTGCCGAGCTCGCGTCTGCGATTACGCGCCTCTCGCAGGACCGGGACCTGGTGGCCCGGTTGGTTGACGCCGGGCACCGGAAATATGTGAAACAGTTCTCCCGCGAGCAGGTGCTTGCCGACCTTATGGCCGTCTATCGACAAGTGGTCGCCGGCGGACAGGCGCGGATCACCGTGGGGGAGCTCGATGCTCGTCTGGTCTCGGCAGTGACTGCAGAGATGCTGAAAAATGCGCCCGGAGTGGACGCCCAGCGGGTCTCGGCGGCGGTGCTCGCCGCAATCGCGTACTGGACATATGACGAGGGACAGGACACCTCGCTGGCGCGCGATGCCGCCTTGATCGAACTCTCGGGATTGCGACGGCTCGTCGACCGCCAGATGAGCGGTCGGTCGGTGCTTATCCTGGGTGCGGATCAGCTCGACGCCACCCTGGCTGAGGGCGACCCGGAGGTTTTGGCCAGGTGGAACGCCGCCTTTTGCGATCGTCTGCTAACGCTGTTGGACCGGCCATACCGCGGCTGGACCTCGGGCCTGGCGCGATCCCGTCTGTCGATGGCCGACTGATACGGCGCGGCCAAGATGCTTTTCCGCAACGGCATCGCCGGACGGCGCCATATTTCCGCCTTTGCCGTCGCACTGGCTTGCGGCCTCTTGCCGACATTGGGCCTCATCAATGGCGCCGCCTATGCGCCGATCATCTTCGGGCTGGCAGGGGTGCTGGCCGTGGTGCAGCCCCGCACGGTCGACCCTCCAGTCCGCGTCGACCCTCCTCTCGCTTGGCTCTGCACCGCATTCTTGATCTGGTCCGCAGCCAGTACGCTGTGGAGCATCGATCCCGTCGCGTCGTTGGACGGCATCATGCAGATGGCGTTGATTTCTGCAGGCACGCTGGGACTTCTGGCTTTCGGTTGCGACGATCGGACCTTCGAAGAGCCGCATCGCCGTCTCGCACTTCTGGTCGCAGCGATCGGACTGCCGGTTGGTTCTGCTCTGGCCGCCGTCGATCTGGCGATGGAGCACCGGCTCCTTGCCATCCTCGCCCGTGATGCCGCGGATTGGTCTCCAAGCGACTATAACCGGGGCATTGCCTATCTGGTTGTGCTTGCCTGGCCGATCTTGCTCGCAGTGCGCAACCGTTTCGGCTGGCCCGGCGCAATCGCCGCTGCGCTTCCCCTCGTTGTGGTGACGTCTCTCTCGCAGAGTGCCGGCGCCAAGCTCCAGCTGAGCATCGGTACAGTGGTGCTCTTATTGACCCTGTGGCGGCCGCATGTGGTCACAAAAGCCCTCTGGATCGGACTGCCGGTGGTGGCCTGGATGGGACCGGCCTTTGTCCGGTGGACGTTCCCACACGTTGTCTCAGCGAACATCGCTCTTGAGCGATCCTGGCTGCATCGTTTGGAGATCTGGGACTACATGAGTGCCCGAATAGCGGAGCGCCCCTGGGTGGGTTGGGGTTTCTCCACTGCCAAGCAGATCCCGGTTACCCAGGAGGAGTTGGCCGGTTTCTCGCACGTGACCGAAACGGGCATCTATCCGCACAATCAATGGATCGAGCTCTGGGTGTATGGCGGTGGGATCTCCGTCTGTATCGCCCTGACCTTCGTTCTTTTGATCGTGCGTCGGGTTTCCCGGATGCCGGGGCACAGCCAGCCGTTCGCTCACGCCGCGCTTGCCAGCGCGCTCGTGGTGTCCATGGTGAACTTCGAGATAACAACGGATTCCTGGTGGGCCGCGCTGGCCGCGACCGCTTTGCTCTTCCGGTTCGCCGCCGACCATCGGCCGCCCACCTCCCCGGAGCCCGTTCCGACCGGCGACGGGCCTGGGCCATGGCTTAACCGGGAGCGGTCGCCGGCAGGACGATTGACACCTTCAATCCAGGGTCATTGTCGGACAGGCAGACCGTCGAACGATGCAGAGAAACAACGGCCGCTACGAGAGACAATCCAAGGCCGGTGCCTTCGGAGCCGCGACTCCGCTCCAACCTGTACAACCGGCGAAACACCTTATCCCGTTCCGATTCCGGGACGCCTGGCCCGCGGTCGGTCACCTCGAGGAGGACTTCGCCGGCCGACTGACGCGCGAGACGCATCGCAACACCCGTTCCGGGCGGCGTATGGCGCAGTGCGTTATCGAGGAGGTTCGCGATCATCTGTATCAACAGATCGCGGTCGCCGGCGACCCAAGTGGCTCCGCATCCGCAGATATCGACGGTAAACGGGCGCCCGTCGTCCTCCAGGATCGGCTCGTAGAGTTCCTCCACGGTACGGCACAGGTCTGCCATATCGATCGGAACAAATCGGCTACGGGGTGACCCAGCCTCGATCTGGGCAATCTGCAGCATGAAGCGAAAGACCTGGTTGATGGAGTCGATCTGAGCCAGCGCATCCTTGGCTATCGGCCGGTCCAACGGGTCCGTCTGTGCTTCCAGACGTTGTAGGGTGGTCCGTAGCCGGGTCAGTGGCGTGCGAAGTTCGTGGGCGACATCAGCGGATACCTGACGCAGACCTTCCATCGTCTCAGCAAGTTGGTCGAGCATCGTGTTGACGGCCTGTGCGACCCGATCGAGGTCATCGCTTGCGGATCCAACCGGCAGTCTACGGTGCAGATCTCCCGCCGCCACCGCGTCCAGCGCCCTGCCGATCGCAACGATCCGCCTTTCCGTTCGGGACGGGAGCCGGATAGGGGATGCGGTCGATGGAGCCGACGACGTCGCAAGCACGGCGAGGCGGAAGATGGATGTGGTCGCGAACAGACGCCTGACGGGTGCGGCGATGTTCTCCAGGCCGGACCACATCATTGACCGGCGCCGGACTGGGCCAGGGTTCTCGGTCATCCGTGCCCTCCCGGCTGCAAAACATAGCCTGCGCCGCGCACCGTTCGGAGCATGTCCGTCTCGTATGGCTTGTCGATCTTGCTGCGCAGGCGGCTGACATGACTCTCGACCACATTGGTCTGCGGATCGAATTGAATGTCCCAGACGGCCTCCAGCAACATCGTCCTGGTCTGCACCCGTCCGGCGGTGCGCATGAGGTGCTCCAGCAGAACAAACTCGCGACGTTGAAGATCGATCGGCTGGCCCGCCCGGGTGACGATCCGGCGAATGAGGTCCATTTGAAGATCCCCGACCGTCAGAACGCTGACCTCTTCACGCAGGCACGGCCGTCGGGCCAGAGCGTTGATACGGGCGGAGAGTTCGGCGAACGAGAACGGTTTGACGAGATAGTCATCCGCTCCGGCATTCAGGCCTTCGACCCTGTCGTTGACGCCATCCATTGCCGTCAGAAAGAGTATCGGCGTGAGGATCCTGGCGCCGCGCAGAGTGCGGACCAGTGCCAGACCGTCCAGGCCGGGCAGCATCCGGTCGACGATCAGAACGTCGTATTCGCCCAGGGTTGCCTGGAGAAGGCCGTCGCGACCGTTTTCCAGATGGTCGACGACGTGCCCAATCTCGCGCAGGCTTGAGGCAATATAGGCGCCAGATTTCGTGTCATCTTCGATGAGCAGGGATCTCATGGTCAGCCTCAGATCAGACAGCACGGCTCGGCGAAGGGACCTCGGCGGGCACGGCCCCGCGCCGAGCGCGGGCGCCTGTCGGAGCAGAGGCGTCAGACCTTTATGCCGAACAGCGTCTCGGCATTTCGGAACGCAATCTTTTCCTTGGCCTCCCGGGGCAGATCCACGGCCCGAAACCAGTCGGTTCCTTGCTTCATGTCGGCAAACGGGTAATCCGTACCAAACATGACGCGATCCACGCTGATGTATCTCAGCAGAAGATGCAGAAGTTCATCTTGGAAGAAGGCGCTGGTCGTGTACCAGAAATTGTCATTGAAGTATTGACCGAGCGGCTTATTCAGCGCGTCTTCGGTCACGTCGCCCATATCCCCCACGATACGCTCGTAGAAGAACGGCAGTCCCTCGCCCATGTGCCCGATAATCATCTGCAGTTTGGGGAACCGGTCGAACGCCCCAGTCATGATCAGGCGAAGGCATTGAGTGATAACTTCCTGGTGCCAGCCATATCCAGAACCACTGAAGATGTAGTCCTGATACTCTTTGTTATATTCCGGCCGCGTAATGCGGTAGTAGATCTCGAAGACTTCATCGGGCGGGAAGCCCGGATGCAGGTAGATCGGCACCCCCAGGGCCTCGGCACGCGCCAGAACCGGCTCAAAATCGGGATGGTCCAGGAACTTCTTGCCAATGAATCCATTGGTCATCGCTCCCACAAAGCCATCTTCGCGAACCGCGCGCTCCAGTTCGTCAGCCGATGCCTCCGGGTCCTGCAGCGGCAACGTCGCATAGGCCTGGAAGCGGCCCGGATAGGCGGCCATCGGGCCATCGGCAATCATCTTGTTGAGACGATAGGCGAAATCGACGCCTTCCTGGCCCGGGAGGTTCTGCACGCCCGGCGTATGTGCGGAGAGGATCTGAACATTGATCCCCGCACCGTCCATCGCGCCGACGCGGCCAGGGCCGATTTCGGCGAGACCCGTTTCCTTGAGGTACTCTACGTGATCGTCGTTGATCGCGTTCAGCGCGATCAGCTCATCGGTGGTGTAGGTCTCTTCCGTGGCGATAAAGGGCAGGTCCCGGTCTCGTAGGGCGATGACCGACGGCTCCGCCGCGCCGGCGCGGGAGACGATGGCGGGTGCGGACAATCCGGCACCGACACCAAGGGCCGCCGTGCCCCCCAGAAAGTCGCGGCGCCCCATCAACACGTGCTCTAGGGACTTCAAGATCGGCTTCATATCAGTATCCGCTCCGGTGTTTCTGCTGTGCGGTCTGGGGGCAGCTGTCGCTGTGCAAAGACTGCGATTGGATCCATAGACGTTGGGGTCAGCGCAGCTCCGAACCTTTGCCGCTCACGCTTGCGTAAAGAGGCATGCATCGCTGCTGATCGGTGAGGCGGCATTGGGTCAACGGCTGACCCGCCCTGATCGCTCAGAACTTGTAGGAAACGGTCAACCCGCCGAAGACAACACCATCGTCCTTGCTGATCGGACTATCGGCCGCGTCACCGATCAAGCGGCTGTATTCGACCATGGTCATGACTTCCCAGTTCTCGTTGACGGGATACAGGAAGCCGAGTTCCGCAGTGACCGACTTGAGGCCAGACTTTGCTGTGTACTGCTGCAGGCCAGAGCGCGCCGACTGCGTCGAGTTCACGCCGAAATAGTTCTTCATGTATTTGTCGTCGGACCAAGTCGACGATAGGCCCGCCAGGAACGCCGGTCCGCTCTCGCCTTCGTCGCCCAACCGCATTCCATTTGACCCGGACTCGCTACCCATGAAGGCGCTCACGGGGATCATGGTTTCGACACCGAAGGACGCTTCCAGCCCGTTGGTGCCGCCGAGATGCCGGGTCAGTTCGAGGAACGGGGTCACGGGGCCGATGTCATATTCGAGGCTCAGGTTTGCGGTTACCGCACCATCGACATCACCGAGCCCTCTCAGGTCGGAACTGTCGCTTTCCTCGCGCCCCCAGTCGTAGTTGAAGCCGACATTCACGGTGAAATTGTTGTCGTCGTAAACGACGGCACCCAATCCATCTTCCGTCGAAAGATACACCGTGTCCTTCCAAGTGACGTCGACGACCGGAAGGAACATGGCCTCCATCTCGTCGGAGCCCTCGTACTTGGATCCATATCCCACGCCGGCTCCGATCACGAACTCCCAATCGTCTTGGGCCGACGCAACCCCGGGGAGTGCAACGCTCGCCATCAGCAGTCCGGCCGCGACGCCGTTGCGACAAACCATGTAGTTCATGTCCTAGCCCCTCATTCAGCTTTGACGTTCAGGTCTCGATGCTGGGCAGTCTGGGGGCGACATTTCACACGCGTATGCCAGGAAGGCCGTAAAGTTGTAAAAAAGTGTGACAGAGCCTATGCGCTTCGATGGCCCGGAGAACAGCGTCTCGGCAGCGCTTGGCGATCCTGCGAATTTCCCAACGGGCGATCGAGCGCGGCTCATGCGGCACGAGTTCCGCCGACCTGGGCGCCAATCGAAACCGCGCACCCGCGTTCCTGTGGCGAACGGTCCGAACGATTACTCCGGCTCGGCCGGATTTTGTAAAAAACCGTGCCAGGTAAAGGTCTTGGCATACTTTTATACATATTCCTGCTTTTGAGACGCGGCCAAATTGATTATCCGAATGTCCGTAGCTCGACGCAGTGAGGTGATTGGAGATTCTGAACGCAATGCTGCCGAAGAATCCTCACATCCTAGTCGTCGACGACCACAGGAATATCCGCGAGCCCTTGGCGAAGTATCTCGGCGAGAACGGGTTTCGGGTCTCCATGGCCGCCAATGGTGCCGAGATGGATGCTGTCGTTAAGGCAGCGTATATCGACCTGATCGTCCTCGACATCCTGATGCCGGGCGAAGGTGGGCTGGAGATCTGCAGGCGGATACGGGAGACCCGTGACATACCGGTCATTCTGCTGACAGCCGTGGCCAGTGAGACCGACCGAATTGTCGGACTGGAGATCGGCGCGGATGATTACCTGACCAAACCCTTCAACCCCCGTGAGCTCCTGGCGCGGATCAAGGGCGTGCTGCGACGCGTACACAGCCTACCCAAGCAGTATTCGGGAATTGAAGCGGGTCAGATCGGTTTCGGGACCTGGGTGCTCGACGTAGACCGGCAGGTCCTCAGGAAAGAGAACGGCGATCAGGAAACGGCGCTGAGTACGGTGGAGTTCAGGCTCCTAATGACCTTTCTCGACCATCCGAAGATGGTGCTCTCGCGCGATCAGTTGCTCGATATGGTCAGCAGCCGCGCGGCCAATGTGTTCGACAGGTCGATCGATAACCAGGTCAGCAGACTTCGCAAGAAAATCGAAGCGGATTCCAAAAACCCCGAGATCATCAAAACGGTGTGGGGTGGCGGTTACATGTTCACTCTGGACGTTGCCCGCCGATGAGAAAACTTCACAGAACGATTGCCGGACAACTGATGATTCTGATCATCGGTACCGTGCTGCTGTCTCAAGCCATCATCCTCGTCGTCTTCTACGTCAAGACGGATGAAGGTATCCAGGAACAGCAGGTCAGAATGGTCATCGAGGAAGTCGCGACTGCTTATGAAATCGGGCGGACGACATCGGGAGCAGAACGCGAGAAACTCTTAAGAGCGACGAGCGATCCGGATATTCAGTTTCACATTGATGATCTTCCGCTTACTCAGCACAGGTTCGACATTCCGGATGACAGTGTTGCGCGCATCCCGGCCGCTCTATCCGGGATACCTATATTCGCCACCGATAATACGGTGTCGTCCTTGAGCGTCTGGGAGTTCTGGTTCGCGAAGAAAATTGGAGACTGCCTTATTGCGGAAGCGCCATCCGATCAAGGAATCACCTGCCCGATTGATTACGTTTCGGTGCAACTGAATGAGACGGAGTGGCTGAACGCCAGGGTTTTGTCGCCGGTCGACGAACTGGTGATTCTTCTGCCGGTCATTCTGTCCGCCGGCCTGACGCTCATTGGCATCCTGCTGATCGTCACGATCATCGTTAAACGCATCACGGCGCCATTGCGGCAATTGTCTTTGGCTGCCGAACGTTTTGGCCAAGGTGAGGCCGTCGGATATATCGAGGTGGCGGGGCCGGACGAGCTCAGATCCACGACGATCGCGTTCAACACGATGCAGGAACGCCTCAGCCGATTTGTCGAAGACCGAACGAAAATGCTGGCGGCCGTCAGTCACGACCTGCGGACACCCATCACCTCCCTCCGACTGAGAGCGGAATTCATCAAGGATCCAGAACTCAAGTCCGAGATGATCCAGACGCTTCAGGACATGGGCTCGATGGTCGAAGGCAGCCTGGCTTTCGCCAGACAGGAGGTCCAGGAAGAGAGAAGCGAGACGATCGATCTCGTCGAGACCCTATTGACTCTCTCAAGAGAGTTCCCCGGGGTGGCCTTTTCTACAAATCTGCGGACCTACAGCTATCTCTGCCGGCCGGTGTCATTGCGACGTGCCATTCGAAATGTGCTCGACAACGCCGTCAATTACGGAAGCAAGGTCCATTTGGCCGTCGGTCCAGATGACGATGGCATTGCGATCGAGATCATCGACGAGGGGCCGGGTGTGCCGGATGAGATGCTCGACGATATCTTCGAGCCATTTTTCCGGGTCGACGAAGGCAGAAACACGGAGGCCGGAAATGTGGGCCTCGGCCTGTCGATAGCACGGACGATCGTCCATAAGCACGGCGGAACCATACGGGCAACCAACATGCATAATGGGTTGAGAATAGGGATCTGGTTGCCGGGTCAGATTATTAGCCATTAACTTCGGAAACAGCTTCTTGCGTGAATTTGCGGCAAGGAAGAGACACAGCACCTGGTAGGGAGCTTGGTTTAGTAGAGCCCGTCCCACCGCATCGGCAGACGTCACCGTTGGAGCCTCCCCTCGAGACTATGTGCTCCTCATTTACTTGAAAGAGATTCTTGTTTTTGCCTCCATTTTTAATAAATTCTAAAAAATTACTAGAGAAAAATAATATACCTCCCCCTGATACGAAAATATCTGAAACATATACTAAGATCGATGGATCTATACAGGCATCTATCATGGATCAATATTTATTATCAAATAATTATTCCGGATTCTATTATGTAGATAATTAATTTTTCTTCTTAAAATCTAAAAATTTCAAAGAAAATTGGCGGTCGACGCAGGCCTTACCGAAATTAGCTCTGGGGACGCGTTCCTGCTCCCTGGAAGAGGGAACGTTCTCTGAGTATCGGAGAAGCGTTCCGCGTCATCAGGGACCAAGATCCGGAGTCGATTGCGGCGTCTCCTGAACTCAGGGGAGATTCATCCGCGCTCACTGACCAGCATTCTGTTCACGCAAAATCGCGCTGATCGGCGCTTCAATGAACCGACTGCGCTCCATCTGATCCGTCTCCTGGGTGGTGCCGGACTCGACCAATAACCGCAGGCAACCAGGCGCTCAGGTCATGCCCGACGACAGACCAGCGCATCCGTATGCGACGGCAATGGAAACGCCCCTGCTCGCACCAAACGCGCCGGCCAGCCTCTGCCCCTGAAAGGAGAACGCCCGGAAGATCGAGCTCGCACTGCGGCATGTCCGTGACTTCATGGCAGGGAATGCCTAATGATGCGCGTGCCGTCCGAAAACCTCGGATAAGGCGGTCAATTTCGACCTGACCCCGCCCGGCACGCCCTGCCCGACAGCTGGAGTGACCCGCCCCGTGCGCATATCAATTCTGGACCAGTCAGTGGCTGCCAGCGGCCGCCCGCAGGGGGCCGCGATCCGCGATACCTTGGCCCTTGCCAGACACTGCGACACTCTTGGCTATCACCGGTTCTGGGTGTCCGAGCATCACAGCCACCCGACGATTGTCGGCACCGCACCGGAAATCCTGATCGCCGCGATCGCCACGCAGACGACCCGTCTCCGGGTCGGCAGCGCCGGGGTGATGCTGCCGCACTATGCGCCGCTGAAAGTCGCGGAGCAGTTCCGGGTGCTCGACGCTCTGGCGCCGGGCCGCATCGACCTCGGGCTCGGGCGCGCGCCGGGATCGGACGGCCGGACCGCCTTCGCCCTGAACCCGCTGGCGAACGAGCGGCCGGCGCAGTTCCCGAACGACGTGGCCGACCTGATGGCCTGGGTTCACGGCGAACCGCTGGCAGAGAACCATCCCTTCCGGGTGGTCGAAGCCATGCCCAAGGGCGACACCGCGCCGGAGATTTGGATTCTCGGCAGCTCGACCTACGGCGCACAGGTCGCGGCGCATTTCGGGCTTCCGTACAGCTTCGCCTGGTTCTTCACCGACGGCAGAGGCGGTCAGGAAGCCCTGGACATCTACCGCGAGACCTACAAGCCGAGCGTCCGGCATCCGACCCCGAATGCTGGAATCTGTGTCTGGGCGCTGGCCGCCGGTACCGACGAAGAAGCGCAATATCACTACAGCTCCCGTGCCCGCTGGCAGCTTTACCGGGACCGCGGCCTGTATCTGCCGCTGGATCCGCCGGACCTCGCGATGGGCTATGAGTATACCGACGCCGAACGCGCGCGCATCGAAGAGCTGCGCCGCACCGCCTTCGTTGGCGCGGCTCCCAGCGTCGCCGATCGCATCCGCGAGTTGGCGGCTCGGACGGGTGTCGATGAGTTGGCCATCGTCACCTGGACCCACGACGAGCAGGCGCGCCGCGACAGCTACTCCCTGCTGGCCGTGAAACTGGGGCTGACGACCCCATAGGGCGGCGACTCTCCGCGAGTCCCGCAACACAAGCGACGTCATGACGGGGTGACTCTTCTCGCCAGGCCGGCTCTGGACCTGATCTGCGAGACGGTACGGCGTTGGGAGGATAGGCTATGGCCCGCCGGTGCAGCCGAAAGGAGCCGACATGTCCAAAACCCGCCTGATGCAGGGCTTTCCACCGTCTCCGGAGACACAGGTGGACTTGTCGAATTGGCGGACGGCTCCCTATAACCGCTGGGCCTTTCACCACGTGCGGGAGATCGTGCCCTCGGCCGATATTCCCAACGATCCCGAGTCTGTCGCAGCCCTGCCGACCGCATCGCGCGATCTCGATCAACTCGCCGTAGAAGGCGCGGGGTCGCTGACCGAGTTCCTGGCGGCGACCGATACCGATGGCATCGTCATCCTGCATGACGGCCACATCGTCTTCGAGAGCTACGCCAATGGCATGGACGCCTTCACCCCGCATATCCTCATGTCGGTGTCGAAATCGCTTCTCGGCCTGATTGCCGGTATCCTGATAGAGGACGGCAGTCTCGATCCGAACGCCTTTGTGGCCGACTACGTTCCCGAGATCGCCGACACGGCGTACAAAGGGGCCAGCGTTCGCCATCTGCTCGACATGCGGGCCGGTGTCGAATTCGACGAGAACTATCTGGCAACCTCCGGCGCAATCATCGCCTACCGCAAAGCGCAGAACTGGAACCCGCTCGACCCAGGAGAGCGACCGTCCGACCTACGAAGCTTTTACGCCTCCATGACCGCGCCGGACGGCCCGCACAACGGACGCTTCCACTATGTCTCCCCCAACACCGACCTGCTCGGCTGGGTCATCGAGCGCGCGAGCGGCCAACGCTACGCCGACCTCATGTCCGACCGCCTCTGGCGCCCCATGGGCGCGGAGCGCAGCGCCTACATCACGGTCGACCGGCTCGGTGCGCCACGGTGTGCGGGCGGCGTCTGCACAACGGTGCGCGACCTCGCCAGGGTCGGACAGCTGCTGCTGCAGGGCGGAAGCCGCGATGGCCAGCAGATCATCCCCGCCGAATGGATCGATGACCTGATTTCCGGCGGCGATCCCGACGCCTGGAATGAAGGCGATTTCGTCGAGTTGTTCCGAAGAGCGCCGATGCGGTACCGCAGCAAATGGTACGTGCAGGACGGCCCGGCCCCGCTCCTCTTTGGCTTTGGGGTTCACGGCCAGAACCTGTTCGTCGACCGCACGAACCAGGTCGTGATCGCCAAGGTCTCCTCGCAAGCGGCCCCGATTGACGAAGAGCGCAACGACCTCACACTCCGGGCGGTCAGGGCAATCGTGGAAGCCTTACGTGGGTGAACGAGTGATCGCCATGGAGGCCGTCCCCCTTAAAGGGAAGCCAGACCTTCAACGGCTTTCAAGCGCTCCAATTTCGGGCGCCGATAGAGGCGTTTGCAGGAACGCACGGCGCCCATCGCTGTGAAATGCCTGCGCCATCTGCGGCGATATCCACTCAAGATAGAAGTGGTTCAAGGTTCCCGACCGGAACTGCTTGTACTGGGTCCAGTAGAGGTCATCGATCAGACCAAACACACCCGCGTCCTCGGTTCCGTCCGAAAACGTCATCCGACAAACACCGTCCACCCCGTACTGCGCGGTCGATATATGCGCACGACTTTCGGGATCGTAACAATTCAGGGTCTTTCCGAACAAAAACTCCCGAAGTTCAACGGGGTTCAAGCGCGCCATGACGATGTCCTAACGTTGCGGGTAGGATTCTATGGACCTTGCCACATCTCTACGCGGACTCCGATGGCTGACGTTGGCGTTCTTAGGGCGGCTCACGCTCACCTGAGCTCGCAAATTCCTCCAGATTTGAGTAGAGGCTGGCGCCGAGCAGGAGACGGATCAGATGAAGCGCAGTCGGTTCAGCGAAGAGCAGATCATCGCAGACTGTCGACAAAGCGCTTAAGCCAACCGACACAAGGGGACAAATAGGGAGATTGCCCTATCACCCTAGAGTTTCTCTTTATTTTCAAGTGACTAAAGAAGGAATTGGCGGAGGGGATGGGATTCGAACCCACGATAGGGGTTTCCCCCTATAACGGTTTAGCAAACCGCCGCCTTCAGCCACTCGGCCACCCCTCCGCCGGGAGGGCGTTCGAGGGCCGGTTTCCCGACCCCCGCACGGCGTATGCGCGCCTCTTCTACGGGCCGCCGATGGCCCCCGTCAAGCGCCGTGCGACATCCGCCCGACCGAGCCGACCCGCATGGCGGCAATCCTGGCTCCCGCCGAACCGCAGCCGGCCCCGCGGCCCCTCGCCCGCCGCCGTGACGCCGCCGTGACGCCGCTCAGAAATCGAGCGCCTGGGTAAGGTCCTCGATCAGGTCCTCCGTGGCCTCGATGCCCACCGCCAGGCGGATCAGGTCGTCGGGCACCGGCGAATCCGGTCCCTCGGTCGAACGCCGGTGTTCGGCCAGACTCTCGGTGCCGCCGAGCGAGGTGGCGCTGGTGAAGACCGCCATCCGGCGCATTGTCTCCAGGGCCGCCTCCTTGCCGCCGGCCACCCGGATCGACAGCATGCCGCTGAAGCCGCCCTGCATCTGCCGCCTAGCCACCACGTGGCCCGGATGGTCCGGCAGGCCCGGATAAAGAACGTGCGTGATCTTGGGATGGGCCTGCATCGCCTCGGCGATAGCCAGGGCGTTCTCGCAGGCCTTGCGCACGCGGATATGCAGGGTGCGCATGCCGCGGAGCAGCAGCCAGGCCTCGTGCGGGCCGATCACCATGCCTAGGTCCTTGCGGACCATGCGGATGCGCTGCCAGAACTCGTCGTCGCGGGCGGTGATCAGGGCGCCGGCCAGCACATCGCTATGGCCGTTGAGGAACTTGGTCGCCGAGTGCATCACCAGATCGGCCCCGTGCTCCAACGGCCGGGTCAGCACCGGGGTGGCGACGGTGCTGTCGACCGCCAGCCGGGCGCCGGCCGCATGGGCGATCTCGGCCGCCGCCGCGATGTCGACCACGTTCCACAGCGGGTTGGCCGGGGTCTCGACCCAGACCAGCTTGGTCTCGCCCGGCCGCATGGCGCCGCGCAGGGCGTCCAGGTCGCCGGCCGACACGTACTGCACCTTCAGCCCCCAATGGGTGGCGAAGTCGTTCAGCCAGGCGCGCACGCCCCAGTACAGCACGTCCTGCACCACCACATGGTCGCCCGGTCCGAGCGCCAGGAAGGGCGCCGTCACCGCCGACATGCCCGAGGCCAGGACCAGCGCCTCCGCCCCGCCCTCGAGCCGCGCCAGCAGCGCCTCGACCTGGGCATAGGTGGGGTTGTCGGTGCGGGTGTAGTTGTAGCCGGGCCCGACGATGCCGCCCGGCGGGCGCTCGAAGGTCGTCGCACTGTGGATCGGCGGCACCAGGGCGCCGTTCTCCGGATCGATGAACCCGAGCGCCTGGGCGGCGAGGGTTTCGGGGGCGAGCGGTCTGTTGGTCTTCATGAAGGCGTTCCTTGAGGCTTTGATGCCGGGGACGGCAGATCGAAATAGCGCCGTGTCGGGAGAAGGCCGAGCAGACGGGCCCGGGTCACGATGTCCTGATAGGGTTCCGGCTCGCCGATCAGCAGGGCGGTGCGCGGCGAGAGGCCGGCAGCGGTCAGCAGGTCGCACAGCCAGGCGGCGACCTCCCCCGGCGGCGCGGCCGGCAGCACCCCGGACGCGGCGGTGGGCCAGCCGGCGACGCGCACGGTCCGGTCCAGGGCCGTCGACACCGCATCGCGGGCCGGGCCGCCGCCAGGGGCGGGCGCGATCAGCACGATCTGCGGCCCGCTTAGGCCAGCGAGCTTGTCGGATACCGCACTCTGCAGCGACAGGAGCCCGTCGAGGCTCACCTGGGGGCCGAACGGGCCATAGGCGACGACGGCGCGGGACAGCATCACCACGAGCGTGCGGGGCGTGGTGCCGCCATCGGCCAGCACGGCGGCGTAGGTCCTATAATCAAGCCCCAGTTCCGCGGCCCGGCGCATCCGGATCGCTAAGACCTCGCGCGACGGGGTCTTGCGCGACTTGGCGGCCGCCTTGCGCCAGCAGAACGCATTCCAGCTCGCTGCCGAGGGCAGCGGCGGGCCGCCATTGTGGCCGAGCAGCGACTGGAACGCCGTGTCCCGCCCCCGCACATGCCTGAATTTCGGTTTGCGTCCGCGCATTTGCGCCTCGAATTCCTCGATAGTGATGATATATTTCACTAATGAGGAATCAATGACAAGAGACGATCCCGCCCTCGACCTGATCGCGCTCGGCCAGCGTATCCGAGCCATGCGCAAGGTCCAGTCCCTGACCCTGGCCGCGCTTGCCGAGAGGGCTGAGATCAGCGTCAGCATGCTGTCCGCGGTCGAGCGCGGCGAGAAAGCGGCGACGGTGCTGGTCCTGCACCGGATCGCCACCGGGCTGGAGACCTCCATTTCCCGGCTGGTGGAGGACGAGAGCCCGGCCCGCGCGGTGGTGCTGCGCGCCGGCGACCAGGTCGTCGTGCCCGGCCCCGGCGGCTGGACCCGGCGGATCCTCTCTCCGGTCGTGCCCGGCGTCGAGTTCGAGATGATGCAGACCACCGTGCCGCCTAAAGTGGATACCGGCGAATACGGCCCGCACCCGCCCGGCTCGCACGAATACCTGCTGGTGGAAGCCGGAACGCTGACGGTGACCCTGGACGACGTCCCCTACCGGCTGGAGGCGGGCGATGCGATCTATTACGACGGCGCCAGCCGCCACGCCTATCGCAACGACGGCGACGAGACCTGCCGCTACGTCCTGGCGATGATGGTGCGCCGGGCCCGGTGACCCGGGCGCAGCTCAGGTATGCAGCCTCGGATCCAGGGCAAATCGCTCCTGCCGCACGTCGTCGAAGTAACCCTTGGCCCGCTCGGCAGCGAAGATCAGATTCCAGCTATGGCGGGAGACCGTGGATGGAACCAGTACAAACAGATGGTCCTGCAGGAGCCGGTTGCCGAACGCCTGCTGGCCCGGACCATGCGCGCCCGGCACGAGCCAGTTCGGGTTCGGGAACTCGTCCGGTTCGACCACCCGGATGACGGAGGGATCGATCACCCGCGCCGCTGTCAGGATATGGGCCGTGGTATCCAACACCTTGAACCCCTTATGCACGGCCACCTCGATGATCGCCGTGGAGGGATCAAGCGACGTATAGACCGCGCGAACGCCCTTCGAGTTCCAGCGGCCGCCGACGCGATACGCGCCTTCGCCAGCGTCCCATGTCTCCGCATGCCGTCGCTGATCCAGCCGCCAGAACCGAATTTCTCCGGATCCGAGCGGCGGCGGCAGAGGAGTCATACGTAGACCCCGTACTCCAGCCGTGTCAGGTGGTCCTGCACCGCCTCCGCACCGGCAGCGGATGCCAGGAGATCGATTGGGCGGCGGTTCTCAAGTCCGATCGCCGGCTCCAGCATCCAGGCTTCCGCAGCATCCTGGCTGCCCATGACATCGGTCGCCTGGGCGATGATCTCCGCAAAGCGCCATGCCCGGCTACTCTGTTCCGGCGAGAGCGTCTTCTTCTTCGCGTCCGATTTGCGCCGTTGCAAAGTCCGGATGCTGATGCCGATCGCCTTGTTCAGGACGTCGCCAGTGGCGAGGATGGTGACCGCCTCGACCAGATGAAGAAGGGATGTGGAAGGAAGCCCCCGGACGATCAGATCGTGCGCATCCAACGCAGTGTGAACCGGATGCTTGGTGACCTTCGGCCCACCCAGCAATCGATAGGCTCGGACCGTCTCGTCCGCGCCAGGGCTGCGGACCGCGTCCTCCAAACCGAGATCAATATCTGTTGCGGCCGCCATCGAAACACCTTCCGCCATGTGTCGCTCAAACTACGACACATGGCGGAAGAATACAATGAGAGCGAAACGCTAGGGCTTAAGCGGGCGATCACCACGGACGGCAATTGCAATCGCCGTCCTGTTGCAGAGTTTGATGGGAATAGCCTGAACCATGGCCCTCACAAGCCATCACGCCCGCATCATGTCGCCGCATTCGCCGCAGCCCAGCTTGTTGGTGGCGCGACGGCCGAGCGCCGAGCGGACTGTGGCGACGACCCAGGCGCCGATGCCGGACGCGGCCTTGGCAAAGGCCTGGGCGCGCAGGCGCCGGCCATGGAGAACGGCCTGGTCGATGGCCTTGGGCGAGAGGGTGGCCGTTGTCCAACGAGCGCCGTCGGCCGTATCGGTCGTTCCGGTCGCAATCGCGCCAAGATGGGCATGCCTTGTGTCGATGCTGGTCATCTCTACCTCCGTATATCGGTCGCTGGAGATCCTCCCGGCGCCGTTGTGAGATCGAGATGTAAAACTTTTCAGCGGGTCTTTAATTAAGTAAGATGGCACCGAATTCATGCTCCGGATGAATTAATTCTGGACGGGTAAGGGGATGGTTCCGCCATGGACGTACTGACCGGAATGTCGATTTTCGCGGCCGTTGTGGAGAACAACAGCCTGGCGGGCGCTGCAAGGCACATGAACCTGTCGCCGTCGGTGGTCTCCAAGCAGCTTTCGGCGCTGGAGGATCGGCTGGGCGTGCGGCTGCTGAACCGCACCACGCGCCGGGTGAGCCTGACCGAAGTCGGCTCCGCCTATTACGAACGGTGCAAGCGGATCCTCGCCGATGTGGACGAGGCCGAGGCGGCGGTGACCACGGCCCACAGCTCGCCGCGCGGGCTGCTGAAGATCACAGCCCCCTCGACCTTCGCCCACCGCCATGTCGCTCCGCACCTGCCGGGCTTCATCGACCGCTTCCCGGAGGTGCAGGTGCAGCTCCTGGTCGCCGACCGGCTGGTCGACCTGGTCGAGGAAGGCGTCGACCTCGCCATCCGGATCGCCCAGCTCAAGGACAGCTCGCTGATCGCGCGCAAGCTCGCGCCGAACCACCGCAAGCTGGTGGCCTCGCCGCACTATCTGGAGAAATGGGGCATGCCGGCGAAGCCGGAGGACCTGTCCGATCACGCCCTGATCACCCTGCAGCCGGGCAACCCGATCAACGACTGGCACTTCAAGGTCGACAACGAAGAGCGGGTGTTCCGCGCCCGCGGCCTGATCGCCACCAATCACGGCGATTCGATCCTCGCCCTGGCCCTGTCCGGGGCCGGCCTGACCATGCTCGCCGCCCATGTGGCCGGTGAGTATCTTCAGGACGGCAAGCTGGTCTCCGTGCTCGACGACCTAGTCAGCGAGGATGTCCCGATCTACGCGGTCTACCCCTCCAACCGCCACCTGTCGCCGAAGGTCCGCGCCTTCGTCGATTATCTGGTGGAGATGTACGGCCCCCGCCCCTACTGGCTCGACCGCACCCCGACGCGCGGCCGCGACGCGGCGGAGTAAGGCGCGCAACAGGGCTGTAGCGAATCGAAGGCGCCGGCGGATTCCGCCTGCGCGAAGGTCGAGCTGCGGGTTGACCTATTCCATAAAATTTTTCACCCTATAGAAGGTCTGGCTATAGTATCCGGATACTCACACGTATAGTTTTTCAATGCCCGGCCGACGTTTCTAGGAACACTCGGGAGGGGCTCCATGACTTTGCTTTCATCCGTGCGCCGCGCCGTCGCCCGGCGCCTCGGTCGTGGAAGGACAGGGCCAGAGCCAGCGTCATCGCAACGGCCTCGGCTGCGTCGGTCCGCGCCGGGCTTTCCGCCGGTTAAGCCGGACGTCATGATCGACCCGACGGCCATCCCGATCCCACGCGCCGAGCATTTCCCGAGTTCCGGCCCCGTGCCATGGCTCGACCGCGACGATGCCGAGACGCAGATCGACGCCAAGCTTGCGACCGGCGAGATTACCCGCCAGGAGGCGGAGTGGTGCCGATACTGGCGGGAGCACGGCTACGTGATCCTCAAGGGCGCCTTTCCGGACCAGCAGCTGGAACAGGCTTGGCACGACTACGAGGCGGCCATCGACAGTGGGACCGTGGTGCCGGTGGAGGACCGCGGTCAGGAAGCAGAGGCCGGGCTGCCGGGCCGTGTGCTGAACCCGCATTTCAAAGTGCCGGCGATCGACGCTCTGCTGTGCGACGAGCACATTCTCAAAGTGATCAGCATGCTGCTGGGCGTCTCCGCCCTGCCCTTCCAGACGATCATGGGTCACAAGGGGTCGCAGCAGCTCGCCCATTCGGATTCAATCCACATGACGACCTATCCGCTGGGCTATCTGGCGGCGACCTGGCTCGCCTTCGAGGATATCCACGACGATTCCGGACCGCTGGTCTACTACCCGGGCTCCCACAAGCTGGACTACGCCTTCTCCGGCAAGATCGGTATCAGCGTCGAGGATGGACAGGCCAGTTACGTCGCCTATCACAACCAGTATGAACCCTATGTCCAGAACCTGATCGAAACCAACGGGTTGGAACCGACCTATTTCGACGCCAAGAAGGGCGACGTCCTGATCTGGCACGCCAACCTGTTGCATGGCGGCTCGCCCCGCCGGGACCGGCAATGGAGCCGCAAGGCGCTGGTCTGCCACTATTTTGCGGAGGGATGCGTCTGCTATCACGACTACACCGCGTCAATGTCGCACCTCACGAACGAGACCTCCGGCCTCGTCGCCAAGGAGGATTTCGACGCCAAGGCTTATCTGGCGGCCAATCCGGACGTCGCGCAGGCCAAGGTGGATGCCTACAAGCACTATATCACCCATGGCTTTGACGAAGGCCGGCCGATGCGGCCCTGATCGGGGCGCGATCGGCCGCCGATAGGCGGTTGAAATCCCGCCGCCGCAGGGGCACCGTCCTCCACAACAAATCGAGACTCGTGGAGGAAGACGACGATGGCCCGCTGGCTGAAGACCGCCCGCTCTGAAGAGGAACGCCAGGAGGACGACGCCAAGGTGCGCGCCGTCGTTGAGGCGACGCTGGCGGATATCGCCAAGCGCGGCGATGCCGCCGTGCGCGAGCTGTCGGAGAAGTTCGACAAGTGGTCGCCCGACAGCTTCAAGCTGAGCGACGCGCAGATCGAGCAGGCGCTGGCCGAGCTCGACCCGGCCGATCTGGAGGACATCCGCTTCGCCCAGACCCAGATCCGCAGCTTCGCCGAGCACCAGAAGGCGGCCCTGCAGGACATCGAAGTGGAGACCATGCCGGGCGTCGTGCTCGGCCATAAGAACATCCCGGTCAACGCGGTCGGCTGCTACGTGCCGGGCGGCAAGTACCCGCTGGTCGCCTCGGCCCATATGAGCGTGGTGACCGCCAAGGTCGCCGGGGTGAAGCGCATCATCACCTGCGCCCCGCCCTATCAGGGCCGTCCGAACCCGGCGATCGTCGCCGCCCAGCATCTGGGCGGGGCGGACGAGATCTACTGCATCGGCGGGATCCAGGCGGTCGGCGCCATGGCGCTCGGCACCGAGACCATCGGCGGCGTCGACATGCTGGTGGGGCCGGGCAATGCCTTCGTCGCCGAGGCCAAGCGGCAGCTCTTCGGCCGGGTCGGCATCGACCTGTTCGCCGGCCCCACCGAGACCCTGATCGTCGCCGACGAGACCGTGGATGGCGAGATCTGCGCCGTCGATCTGCTGGGCCAGGCCGAGCACGGGCCGACCTCCCCGGCCATCCTGGTGACCAACTCCGAGAAGCTGGCGAAGGACACGATGGCCGAGGTGGAGCGCCAGTTGAAGTCGCTCCCAACGGCCGAGATCGCCGGCCAGGCCTGGCGCGACTACGGCCAGGTGATCGTCTGCGAGGATCTGGCGGAGATGGCCAAGGTCGCCGACGAGATCGCCAGCGAGCATGTGCAGATCATGACCGCCGACGACGATTTCTTCCTGAACACCATGACAAACTACGGCGCCCTGTTCCTCGGCCCGCGCACCAACGTGTCCTACGGCGACAAGGTGATCGGCACCAACCACACCCTGCCGACCATGAAGGCGGCGCGGTACACGGGCGGCCTCTGGGTCGGCAAGTTCATGAAGACCTGCACCTACCAGCGGGTGCTGACCGACGAGGCCAGCGTGAAGGTCGGCGAGGTGTGCTCGCGGCTCTGCGCCCTGGAGGGCTTCGCCGGACACAAGGAGCAGGCCGATATCCGCGTGCGCCGCTATGGGGGTAAGAATGCCTGAGCAGAGCGGAGACGACCGGCCGATCCGGGTCGCCCACCGCTTCCGGCTGGACGGCAGGCGGGTGCTGGTCACCGGCGCCGGCAAGGGGCTGGGAGCGGCCTGCGCCGAGGCGATCGCCGAGGCCGGCGCCCATGTGATCCTGCTGAGCCGCTCCGCCGAACCGCTGGAGCGGGTGAAGGCGAAGATCGAGGCGCAGGGCGGCTCGGCCGAGACGGTGGTGCAGGACGTCACCGATATCGAGGGTACGCGGGCGGCCCTCGAGCGGATCGGACCGGTGGACGGGCTGGTGAACAATGCCGGTTCGAACCAGCCGGAGCCGTTCACCCAGGTGTCGGTGGAGACCTACGACCGGCTGTTCGGGGTGAACGTGCGCGCCTGTTTCTTCGTCGCCCAGGCGGTGGCGGCGGGGATGATCTCCGCCGGGATCAAGGGGACGATCGTGAACATGTCGTCGCAGATGGGCCATGTGGGCGCGCCGAACCGGACCGTCTACTGCGCCGGCAAGCACGCGGTGGAGGGGCTGACCAAGGCGATGGCCTGGGATCTGGGCGGCCACGGCATCCGGGTGAACACGGTCTGCCCGACCTTCGTGGAGACGCCGCTGACCCGGCCTTTCTTCGAGGACCCCGCCTTCAAGGCGGATACCCTGTCCCGCCTCGCGCTGGGGGAGCTGGGGCAGCTGGAGGATGTGGCCGCTGCGACGCTCTACCTGATCTCGCCGGCCTCGGGCTCGGTGACCGGGTCGTCGGTCATGGTCGACGGCGGCTGGACGGCACGCTGAAGGCGGTTTCACCCCCGTCCCGTCATCCCGGGAGACCCCGGGCTGCCCAGGACCGGGCGCCTTAGCAAACCATGGGTCCCGGCCGTGCCCCGGACCACGTCCGGGGACACACCGGGATGACGGTATGGGATATGCCGGGCGCCGCTCAGCCCCGGCGGTCGGCTTCGGCGTCGCTGCCGGCGATCGTTCCGCCATAGACAGCGCCCACGGTGCCGGACACGGCACGGGCCGGACGGCCGGCGAGCTCGTTTACGGCATTCTGCTGCTCGACGGACCAGCGGACCTGGTACTCGTCGTGATACTTGACCTTGTAGTAGCTCTTATAGATCGCCACCGGACTCTCCATTCCTCAGGGGGTTTTCCTGAAGATGATCCCGGTCCCGGCGCGGTTCCAGCGCGTATGCTGCAATGCAGCATTGCTGTCCGCGCATCATTCAGCACGGAAAAGCCGGCTTTGAGTCGGCTTGGTTAACAATTCATTTGGATCGAGAAAGGATTCCGCTCAGGGCAGCCAGTCGGCGATGACGTAGGGAACCTGGGTGCGCGGCACTTCCGGGTGGTGCCAGGAATACACCTTCTGCGCCGCCTCGAAGGCCACACGCTCGTCCGCGCCGTTCTCGCGCAACCGAGTGTAGGTACGCGTCACCGCCTGATGGCAGGCGGCACTCGGGCTACAGGCGACGATCTCTCGTACGTCCGTCATGATGGCTTCCGACTCAGTGCTGTTTCTTCCGGCGGGTGCCGAACAGCTCCAGATGGTGGTCCACAAGGTCGAAGCCGAGGTCGCGGGCGATCCGCTTCTTCAGGTCTTCGAGTTCCTGGTTATAAAACTCCAGAACCTCGCCGGTCTCAACATCAATCATGTGATGGTGGTGGTCTTCCGGACCGGATTGCGGCTCGTAGCGGGCCCGGCCATCGCCGAAATCCCGCTTGGAGACGATATCCATCTCCTCGAACAGCTTCATGGTGCGGTAGATCGTCGCCATGGAGATCGTCGGGTCGACCTCCTTCACCCGGTCGTACAGCGCTTCGGCATCGGGATGATCCTCCGCCGCCGACAGCACGCGGGCGATCACCCGGCGCGGCTCGGTCATGCGCAATCCGCGCTTGGCGCACAGATCCTCGATCCGCGTTTCCACGGTATCGGTGTCTTTCACCGGAATCTGAACCGCCACGTGTCCGTCCTCAGCCTGCCCCAACACTCTGAATGACCTCGGCCTTGCCGGCCTTCGCGTCGAACTTGAGCCGCTCAACGGTGGCGAGGTCGGTTCCGGTGACGCGCACGAAGCGGGCGCCCGCCGGATAGTCGATCGCATGGATCGCGCCCACGTCATATAGGCCGGCATGGCCCGGCGTCAGGCGGTAGGTCTTCAATTTCTCGATCTTCGCTTCGCCGGCGCCGGCGCCACCGTCGAGTCGCTTGTACTCGCTCATGTCGGTGTATTCGGTCGCCTGGCCGTAGATCGCCCAGGACGACCCGTGGTCGTGCGGCGGCGACTGGCGCGGCGCATCGTTGATATGGGCCAGCACGACGAAATCGTAGTCCGGATCCCGATAGATCTGATGGACGCCGATTTCGGCCTGCGGGCCGCAGGTCTCGGTGACGAATTCTTCGTTTTGCAGGAGGGTTTCGAGCAGATCCCGGATCCGCTCCCTGCCGCCGCGCCCCGGATCCGCCGCAAGGGCATCGTGGGCGTCTTGGCAGAACTGTTCAAATGTGTAGGCCATCTGCGCGTCCTGTAACAGAGATCGGCGTCTATCCGGAAACCCTACGCCAACCGACGGCTTGCCTCAACACAGTTGAGGCCGATCACGGCGATAGCCGATCCCTATCGTTAGCTGAAACAGGAGAGTCGGAGCGGCCCTTCCCGTGACCTCCGGCGGGCCCCCGCGACGATCCCGCACCGACCGGCCGGCCGTCCGGGATCGTCGCGATGAGGTTATCCCTCAGACCGCCGTATGGGCCGGCTTTCCGGCCACGCCCTTGTAGAGAACGCCCTGGCGGAAGGCCATGATCCGGGCGTGTTCGGCGCGGGCGGCCGCGTCCATGTCCGCCGCCGGCGGGGTCTCGTGGATGAAGTTGCCGTGGGTGTCCGTCCCGCGGCACAGCAGGGCCGAATCCTTGTCGCCGTTGATCTGGCGCACATGCGGGGCGACGTAGCGGATGGCGACGCCGATGCGCCGGTCGTCGCTCTCGTTCGGCTTGCTGGCATGGGCGACTAGGACGTGGTGCAGGGACATCTCGCCCGGCTCCAGCGGCATGGCCACCGCCTCCTCCTCGTTCACCTCGACGGCCATCTCCTGACCCCGGGTCAGCAGGTTCTCCTTGGCCAGCGTGTCGCGATGCTCGATCTGCTCCCATTTCTGGCTGCCGGGGAGCACCTTCATGCAACCGCTCTCCAGGGTCGCCGGCGACAGGGCGATCCAGGCGGTGACCACGTCCGGCCGGTCCAGGCCCCAGTATGTGGCGTCCTGGTGCCAGGACACGAAGCTCGGGTTCTGCGCATCCTTCACAAAGAGCGAGGTGCCCCAGCACAGGATGTCGGGGCCGAGCACATCCTCCACCGCGTCGAGCACCTTGGGGTGCTGGACAAGATCGGAAACCCAGGTCTGCAGAAGGTAGAGCTTTTGGCCCTTGGACAGCTCGTACCAGCCGCCGTTGGCGGTCTCGTATGCCTCGAAGCGCCGGCGGAACCCCGCGGCATCGGCCGCGTCCATGACCCGGATCGGGTAGGCATAGCCGTCACTGTGGTAGCGGTCGATCGCCGCCTGATCGAGCATCTTGCCCATTTTTCTCTCCCTCATCGCGTCCCGGCACCCGCCTCACCTGAGCGGTGCTCATGTTTGGACCCAGTATGAGAGTCGGGTTTCAGGCCGACAAATGATACTATTGCAGCATTCGGCTGAGGAATATCGATCCGATATGGACACGCTCCCTCCCCTGACAGCCCTGCGCGCCTTCGAGGCGGTGGCCACGCGGCTGAGCGTGAAGGCCGCAGCAGAGGCGCTGTCGATTACCCCGTCGGCCCTGTCCCACCAGCTTCGCATTCTGGAGGAGGCGCTCGGGGTGAAGCTGTTCCACCGGCTGAACCGGCGGCTGCTGCTGACCGATGCGGGGCAGGTCTATTTCTCCAAGATCGCCCCGGCCTTCGAGACCCTGCGGGCCGCCACCGCCGAGATCGCCGAGCGCGGCCAGGCCGATACGCTGGTGGTGACCGCACCGGCCAGTTTCGCGGAGATCTGGCTGCTGCCGCGCCTGCCCGGGTTCCTGACGCAACATCCGGAGGTCGACCTGCGGATCGAGGCCACCTCCCGGCCCATCGACTACGGGCGCGAGGCGGTGGATGCCAGCATCCGCTACGGGATCGGCCCCTGGCCCGGGTTGGAGAGCCACCGACTGGTGTCGGAACGTCTGGTCGCACTCTGCGCGCCGGCCCTGGTGAGAGGACCCGGCCGCATCCGCACACCAGCCGACCTTGCGCGCCAGACCCTGATCCATTCAGACCAGCGCCTGACCGGTTGGACGGCTTGGCTGCGCCGGCACAAGCTCGCCGGCCTACGGGGCGCCCGCAATCTGCGCTTCTCCCAGTCGGCGCATTCGCTGCGGGCCGCCGTTCAGGGACTGGGGGTGGTGCTGGAGAACCGGGTCATGGCCCGTGACGCGCTGGCGTCGGGCGCGCTGGTCGAGCCCTTCGCCGATCTGGCGCCGGTGGACGAAGGGGTGGGCTATCATCTGGTGGCGCCGCCGGACCGGATGGCCATGCCGAAGGTCCGGGCACTGGTGGCCTGGCTCAGAGCGGAGGCGGAGAAATCCCCCGCCCCCTGAGGCCTCAATCCATGAAGCAGACGCGGATCAGCGCGTCGCCGCGATACATGGCGGCGGCAAGACGGTGGTTGCCGTCCTGGATGCGGCCGTCGCGCAGGGTCAGGGAGCAGCCGTCGCGGGCGACGTGGCGCACCAGCCAGGCGACCCGCCCGGCGTGCTCGGCCGCCGGGATCGGGGCGTTCGGATCGCGGCTGTCGTCCGGCTCGATCAGGTCGTCATTGGCCAGATGGTGGTCGATCAGGGCGTCGTCCACGGTCACGTCGCCGGCCCAGCGCGGGAAGCCCACGACACCGGCCAGCACCTTCACCTCATCGACCGGCAAAGTCGCCAAACGAATAGCCATGACCTCGAGCCTCCCCCACAACAGGCGCGTCGGACGAAAAAGCGCCGCTCGACCGGCCCGTGGGCCAGAGGCGACGCATCCCGAAAATGTACGTAAGCCACCGAGACCGACCCGTGCCGACCCGGCCTTGGTGACGAGGGTCGTTTAGCGGAAAAACGCGACAGAAAAAACAGTAAATGCGACACCCCATGTCGTCGGCGGAGCATCGACGTCGGAAGTAAGCTAACCGATTGGTAACGAAGGTCCTATATGATCCGGGTCGGTCGTCGGAAACGGGGACCGACTTTTGTTTTCCGGCCGACATTTCGGCCATGTGTATTCCGGCCGAGAAGCCCGGCCCTGGACAGAAGGAAGCGCGCCATGCCGCAGGGAACCGAAAACCTGCACCTCGCCGAGACCGGAAGCGTTGATCCGCTTCTTCTGGCGATCGTGTGCGTGATTTTCGTGATCGGCGCCGTGGTGCCGATCGCCGCCGCCATCCTGTCCAGCATGCGCGAGGACCGCGACGCCAAGCGTGCCGCCCTCGCCACCCCCCAGGTCAGCAACCCGGTGGCCGACAATGTCGTGCTCGCGGTCGAGGTGATGGAGCTGGAGCCGGTCGACACCGACATGCTCGGCGAGGCCGCGAACGACCAGCCGACCCTGCGGGCCGTCGCCGGCGGCCGCTGATCAGCACTCGAGCTGCCGCAGCGGCGTCAGAACCGCCGCGGCAGGTAGGTCGAGATCCAGGCCGTGGCCAGCAGCAGGACGCCGAGCGCCACGAAGACGGCCGTAAGCGGGAAATACAGCAGCAGCACGGCATAGACCGCCGCCGGCAGAAGCTGGGACACTTCGATATAGGTCCGGAAGACCGAGGTCATCTCGGAACGCTCATAGGCATGGACCGAGCGCAGGAACGGGATGTTGCCGAGCGCGTCCAGGGTCATCGCCCCCGCCGATCCGACGAAGAACAGCACCGCCACGAGCTCCGGCGACGGCTGGGTCAGGCCGGCGACCATGCAGACCGATCCGGTGAACAGGAACGACAGGATGATCACCCGCCGTATCCCGAGTTCCCGCGCCAGCCTCCCCGCCAACGGAGCGCCGAACAGCAACCCCTGCCCGGCCGACAGCATGATTGCCGACAGCATCTCGTCGCCGCCGTACTTGGCGATATACAGCGGCGGGTAGACGAAGAACGCGGCCCAGTAGGAGCTCCGGGCGAACGGGATCGCCCAGGCCAGCCGCAGCCGGGGCTGCGCCAGATAGCGCCGGATATTCGCCCAGGGTGTGGGGGGACGCTTCTTGGCCGGGGCGACCCGTGGATCCTCGCGCATCCGCAGCACCCAGAAATAGGCAAGCGCCACGACCGCGAAGATGGCGCTCGGCACGCACACCGCTTCCAGCCCGAAGGTCTTGTACAGGTAGATGCCGAGGCCCGGCCCGGTGAACCAGGCCACCCCCATGAAGGCGAGGCGCCGCGGCTCGGCGGTCACGAAGTCCTTTCGGGCGATATAGTCGAGGATATAGAGGTTCAGCGAGATGTTGACGCAGACCACCGCCAGGGCGCGGAACTGCAGTGCGCCGACGAACGGGATCGCGGTTTCCGCCAGCATCAGCAGGGGCGCCGCCATCATGAAGACGCAACCCGCGCTGAAGATCCATTTCCGGCGGATCACCCGGATCACCACCGGCACCGCGAAACTCGCCAGCAGGGCGACCACCCCGATCACCGTATAGGCCAGGCTGACATTCCGCGCGGAATCGAGGAGCCGGTAGGCCTCCAGCGGAATCACGCCGGCAACGAGCGCCCGCGAGAAGGCTTCGGTCGCCGACAGGGCCGCGAAAACGGTCGCCCCAGGCTTGTCGACCACCCGAAGCCACATGGGGAAGCGGATTTCCAAAACCTATGCCCTGCGATGAACCTGCCCCGACGAAGGGTTCAGTATCAAACGCAATGGCGCTCGGTGCACCCCCTTAGACGCCCGACGCGGCAGGAAAGAGGCTAGGTGGATCCGGCGCCGGGCTCGGCGTCCCGGGCGGCGAGGATGGCGGCGACCAGATCGTCGGGGACGCTCTCCAGCGCCTCGGCCTCCGGCCGCGTCAGGGTCTCCGCCGCCAGGTCCCGGACCTTGCGGTAGGCGGTCAGGTAGCGCCGGCAGACGGGACAGGTGCGCGTGTGGAAATCCACCGCCGCCCGAGCCACCGATCCGAGTTCGCCGTCGATGTAGGCATCAACGACCGCCTCGAACTGGGTACAGGTCAGCAGTCCCGGCAGCCGGGCCTCCAGCCAGTGCTGGATACGCCATCTGAGCTTGCGACGCGTGATCACGACCGCTCCAATTCGTTCCAAAGCGGCTCGACCAGCGTCTTCAGCGCCGCGCGGGCGCGATGCAGCCGAACCTTCAATGCTCCCTCCGCGATGCCCACCATCTCCGCCGCTTCCCGGGTGCTGTATCCCTCAATGTCGCGCAGGAGCAGAACGATACGGTAGCCCTCTGGGAGTTCGTCGATTTTCTGCCGCATGAACCGGCGGATCCGGGCCGCCTCCAACTCGTTCTCCGGATCGCGTAGCGCCGTGCGCGGCTCGCCCATGCGCACGCCATCCGCATCGAAGGCCGGCAGCAGGTCGTCGATCGGAGTCTCGGCCAGCCGCTTGGCGGAGCGCAAGCGCATCAGGCAGGCATTGCCGGTAATGCGGTGCAGCCACCCGGAAAACGAACCGTGCGGCTCAAACCGGGCAATCCCCCGATGCACGGAGAGAAACGCGTCCTGCAGGCAATCCTGGGCCGTCGCCTCGTCGCGCACCATGCGCCGGGCGACCGCGAGCAGGCGGGCGCCGTGATCGCGGACCAGACGCTCGAACGCCGCGCGGTCCCCCGCCTGCAAGCCGGCGACAAGGGCGCTGTCGTCCGCCGGATCGCCGCCCGTGCTCCCCATACCCTTCTCCCGGCTCCGGACGCCGCGGGCGCCGACCTTCCAACAAGACGGACGCCTTCTAGCACGCCGCGCCTCGGCCCATCGATCATCCGGACCGCCGATCATGGGGAATTGATTCAGGTCAAGGCAATGGCTTGACGGCTGTTCCTAAGGTTACCGAGGTTCGGGGCGGACCGAGGGGTCTGGCGCAGGTGAGCCGTGACAGGGAGCATGGGCTCGGCAAGACTGTCGGCTCCGCGGCCGGGGGCGGCGTGACGCGAAGGAGGGGCGAGCATGAAAGCACTCATCATCGGTGGCGGCATCGGCGGCCTCGCCACCGCGCTCAGCCTCCACGAGCAGGGCATCGACGCCCATGTCTACGAGCAGTCGATGACGATTCGCGAGCTCGGGGTGGGCATCAACACCCTGCCCCATGCCATCAAGGAGCTCGCCGATCTCGGGCTGCTGGAAAGGCTCGATGCGGTCGCCATCCGGACCTACGAGTTGATCTACCAGAACCGCTTCGGCCAGGAGATCTGGCGCGATCTGCGCGGCACCGATGCGGGCTACGACTTCCCGCAGTTCTCGATCCACCGCGGCAAGCTTCAGGCCCTGCTGCTGGAGGCGGTGCGCGAGCGGCTGGGCGACGACCATATCCATACCGGCCACCAGCTCCTCGGCTTCGAGGACGACGGCGCGACCGTCACCGCCACCTTCGAGCGTCGCGACACCGCCACCCGGGTGACCGCGGCCGGGGACGTGCTGATCGGCTGCGACGGCATCCATTCCAAGGTCCGCGAGACCTTCTATTCCGACGAGGGCCCGCCGAGCTGGAACGGGCTGATGCTGTGGCGAGGCGCCGTCGAAGGCGACCCATTCCTGACCGGCCGCTCGATGATCATCGCCGGCGGCATGAACGCCAAGTTCGTCTGCTATCCGATCTACAACGACCCGGACACGCCCGGTAAGATGCTCATCAACTGGGCCGTGGTCGCCCGGCTGGGCGACGGAAACCGCCCGCCGCCCCGGCGCGAGAACTGGAGCCGGCTCGGCGACCGGGCCGACGTGATGCAGTATGTGGACGGCGTGTTCGAGCTCGACCTGATCGACCCGGTCGACCTGATCACCCAGACCGTCGATTTCTACGAGTTTCCGATGTGCGACCGCGATCCGGTCGAGCGCTGGTCCTTCGGCCGGGTTACCCTGCTCGGCGATGCCGCGCATCCGATGTACCCGGTGGGCTCCAACGGCGCGAGCCAGGCGATCCTCGACGCCCGCTGCCTCGCGCCCCTGCTGGCGACCTGCGACGGCGATGTGGAGGGGGCCCTGAAGGCCTACGAGGCGGAGCGCCTGCCGACGACCGCGGAAATCGTGCGCACCAACCGGACCGGCGGCCCGGAAGGTGTGATCGATCTGGTGGAGAGCCGGTCGCCCCAGCGGTTCGCCAAGCTGGACGATGTGGCGAGCCGGGAAGAGCTGGAGGCTATCGTGCGCGGATACGCGACCCTGGCCAAGTTCAGCCAGTCGGACGTCAACCGCGTTCGGGCTTGATGCCCGAGCTTAGACGCCGATGCGGTGGCCGAAGGTCGCGGGGTCGTAGATCAGGCAGTAGCGGTCCCGCTTCACCCCGTCGCTGCTGAGCGGCAGGATCAGGCGCACATAGGCCCAGCGCCGGTTACGCGACCCGACGAACTCGCGCCGCGCCAGGTCGGGTTCGCCGGAGTCCATGATTGTCTGCAACCGCTCGCTCACGCCCGCATACTCTTCGTCCCGATAGGTCTCCAGCATCCGCACACCGGTCATCGACCGGCCATGCCCCTGGTCCATCAGCGTGGCCGACAGCCGCACGACCCAATCCCCGATCTGAGGGTCCCATTCGATGAGGCTGATGCCCTTGATCGCTTCGACCGGCATCTCGACCGGGTCAACGGTGACCGGCAGCCGGTCTACGGCATCCCTGCGCCAGACCGACAGGCACTGGGCGAGGATCGGATAGCCCTCGACAGCCTCCAGTGCCAGGGGCACATGAAGCCCAGGCATGGTCAGCAGGCGTTCGTCGGAATCGTGCAGAGGCATCAGCGAGAGCCCGTAAAGCGGAGACGCGCGATCCTCGGAAATGGGTTGCAAAGCTGATCTTTCCTCCGCTTTCACAAGCGAACCGCCCGGTATCGATATCAAGGATCTATACGGCGGCCGAACGCTTCCGGATCTATGACGAACGCATAGCTGTCGGGTTTACCCCCATCGCTGCTCAGCGGCAGAACCAGACGGACGAAGGACCAAACACGACCTTCTCGATCCATATACTCCCGCCGCATGAGGTCCGGTCGGCCGCTGTCGACCACCGCCTTCACCGCATCCCGGATAACGGGAGCGTCATCGGCACGAAATGCGTTCGCCATGCGCTCACCCCGCATGGACCGGCCATAGCCGTCATCCAGAAGCGTGGCGGAAAGGCGGATGACCCAGTCCTCAATGTCCTCGTCCCAGAACAGCAGGCTGATGCCTTTGATCAGCGCTGGCGGCAGGTCGAGCGGGTCCAGGGTGCTGGGCAGGCCGTCCGTCGCAGAGTCGCGCCAGACCTTTAGCGCCGCATCAAGCAACGGATAGTCGCTCACCTGCTCGATGGGCAAGGAGACGTAGGAACTCGGCCAGTTGAGAAACTGCTCCGGCCATTTCATCGACGCCGTCATATACGATCAGCCTACATCAACGCGTCTCTACCAACGTTATGTCGAGATCGTATACGATTTTAGATCGGTCATATTCCCTAAATTTTCCAGGGAAAGTTCCCGTGATCAGGGCGGCGGCAGGAACTCAACCTCGTATTCGGCCGCCAGACGCACGACCTCGGCCGGATCGGCGACGTTGTGGATCTTCTCGAAGAGCTGGCGGAGCGATCGGGCCGGCGAGACCCAGAACAGCGCTTTCACGTCCTTGCCGGAGTTGTTGAAGATCCCGTGCGGGATGCCCATCGGCATGTGGATCAGGTCGCCGGTCACCGCCTGCGCCTTCCGGCCGTCCAGCACCAGATCGAAGGTGCCGTCGAGCATGTAGATGAACTCGTCCTGGGCGGCGTGGATATGCGGCGGCACGAAGGTGCCGTGCGGGAACAGGGTCTCGAAGGTGAAGCAGCTCTCGCTTTCCTGCTTCGGCTTGTAGGTCTGGCCCAGGATCGACCAGACGACGCCGTCCACCCCTTCACCGGCGGGCGTGATCCCCGCTTCCATCACCGTCATGATCTGTCCTCCCGGTTCGTTCGGTGCCAGGATTGAACCATCGAAGTCCCCCTTTCGGAAGTCCGCGATGACCCCTGTGACCATCCGCCCGTCGGAACCGTCCGACATTCCCGCGATCACCGCGATCTACACCCACCACGTACTGCACGGCACCGCCTCCTTCGAGGAGGAAGCGCCCGGCGAACCCGAGATGGCCGAGCGCCGTGCCGGCGTCCTGGACGCAGGCTTCCCTTACCTCGTCGCCGAGCGCGACGGCGTCGTGGTGGGCTATGCCTATCTCAGCAAGTACCGGCCCCGCTCCGCCTACCGCTTCACCGTGGAGAACTCGATCTACATCGCCCACGACGCCATCCGGCAGGGCATCGGCCGCGCGCTGATGGCCGAGCTGCTGCGGATCGCCGAGGCGGGCCCCTGGAAGCAGATGATGGCGGTGATCAGCGACCCGGCCTCGGGCTCGGAGGCGATGCACGCCGCCTTCGGCTTCCGAAAGGTCGGGCATATGGAGAAGATCGGCTTCAAGTTCGGCAACTGGATCGACGTTGTCGTGATGCAACGGGCCACGGGGTAACGTCACCTGTGCTGACCTAAACCGCTTGAACCCCGGCCCCGTCCCTCCGATAGTCGCGGGACTACATCGCTGCGTTGCACACCCTGCGGGGATTCAACGCAAAGGCTGATCGCCCGAGGCGGCGACGAAGGGGGCCGATGCTGGGGGTCATGCGCGGCTATGTGCGCGCCATCGAGGCGATCAACCGGGCGATCGGGCGCTGCGCGATGTACCTGGTCTTTGCGCTGATGGCCGTGCTGCTCTGGTCCTCGGCGTCGAAGACCTTCTTGGACCCGTCGCTGTGGACCCTGGAGACCGCGCAGTTCGTGATGGTCGCCTACTACATCCTGGGCGGCCCCTACTCGATCCAGCTCGGCTCCAACGTCCGCATGGACCTGTTCTACGGCGACTGGTCGCTGCGCACCAAGGCCTGGGTCGACAGCTTCTCCGTGCTGTTCCTGATGTTCTATCTCGGCGTGCTGTTCTACGGCGCGGTCAGTTCCACCGCCTATTCGCTGGGCTATTTCGGCATGGAGCCCTTCAGCTTCTTCGGGGAACTGTTCTGGGCCTTCGTCACCGGCGGCTTCGATGCGGCCGGGGAGATGATGGGCTATCTGGAGCGCAGCTCGACCGCCTGGCGGCCGCTGATCTGGCCGGTGAAGGTCATCCTGTGCCTGGGCGTGCTGCTGATGCTGTTGCAGGCGCTGGCCGAGCTGTTCAAGGACATTGATCGCCTGATCGCCGGAGAGACCGACCGGGTGGGAGAGGCGTGATGTCCTACGAGCTGATCGCCGCCCTGATGTTCGCCTCCATGATGCTGATGCTGATGACCGGTCAGCGGGTATTCGGCGCCATCGGCTTCGTGGGTGCGGCCGCGGGCGTCCTTCTCTGGGGCGTGGGCGGGGTGGAGATCCCCTTCGCCGCCGCCATGAAGCTGATGAAGTGGTACCCCCTGCTCACCCTGCCGATGTTCATTTTCATGGGCTATGTGCTGTCGGAGAGCCGGATCGCCGACGATCTCTACCGCATGTTCCATGTCTGGATGGGCCCGGTGCGCGGCGGGCTCGCCATCGGCACGATCGGGCTGATGGTATTGATTTCGGCCATGAACGGCCTGTCGGTCGCCGGCATGGCCATTGGTGCCACCATCGCCCTGCCCGAGCTGCTGCGCCGGGGCTACGACAAGATCATGGTCACCGGCGTGATCCAGGCCGGATCCTCCCTGGGTATCCTGGTACCGCCCTCGGTCGTGCTGGTGCTCTACGCGATGATCGCCCGCCAGCCGGTCGGTCAGCTCTGGCTCGCCGGTGTGATGCCGGGGCTGATGATGGCCGGGCTGTTCATCGTCTACATCTACGTGCGCTGCCAGCTGCAGCCCCATCTCGGCCCGCCGCTCGACAAGGCAGAGCGCGAGCAGATCGACATGGCCGAGAAACTGCGGCTGCTGCGCGCAGGCGTGCTACCGCTGGCGATCTTCGCGTCGATGATGGTCCCCTTCGTGAACGGCTGGACCTCCCTGGTGGAAAGCTCCGCCATCGGCGCGCTCGCCGCCTTTATCGCCGCCGTGCTGAAGGGCCGGATGACCCGGCAGGTATTCGAGAACACGACGCGGAACACGCTGGCGATCTCCTGCATGTTCATGTGGATCATCCTGGCAGCGCTCGGGTTCGGCGCGATCTTCGACGGGCTGGGTGCGGTCAAGGCGATCGAGGACCTGTTCACCGAGAAGCTGGGCCTGAGCCCCTGGACGATCCTGATCCTGATGCAGCTCAGCTTCATCATCATGGGGACGTTCCTCGACGACACCGCCATGCTGGTGATCGTCGCCCCACTCTACGTGCCGCTGGTCGGCGCGCTGGGCTTCGATCTGATCTGGTACGGTGTGCTCTACACGATCACCACCCAGATCGCGTACATGACCCCGCCATTCGGCTACAACCTGTTCCTGATGCGCGCCATGGCCCCGCCGGAGATCGGCCTGCGCGATATCTACCGCTCGATCCTGCCCTTCGCGGCGGTCATGGTGCTGGCGCTCGCCCTGGTCATGGTGTTCCCGCAGATCGCCCTGTGGCTGCCGGACGTGGTCTACGCGAAATAGTTTTCGCCGCACCGCAAAATCCGGTCATCATACCCTTCTCAACCAAAAGATTAGGAGGGCTTCATGACCACGAGACGCACATTCATGAAGGGCGCCGTCGCGGCCGCCCCCGCCGTGGCGCTGGCGACCCCGGCGATCGCGCAGTCCACCATCAAATGGCGCATGCAGACCTATGCCGGCCCGGCGCTGGCCGAGCATGTGATCAAGCCGGCTATCGACATGTTCAACAAGATCGCCGGCGACCGCATGCAGATCGAGCTGTTCTTCGCCGACCAGCTCGTCCCCACCGGGGAGCTGTTCCGGGCGCTTCAGCGCGGCACCATCGACGCGGTCCAGTCCGACGACGACAGCATGGCCTCGCCGACCGAAGTGACGGTATTCGGCGGCTATTTCCCGTTCGCCTCGCGCTACTCCCTGGATGTGCCGGTGCTGTTCAATCAGTACGGCCTGGCCGAGATCTGGGAGGAGGAGTACGCCAAGGTCGGGGTGAAGCACGTCTCCGCCGGTGCCTGGGATCCCTGCCACTTCGCCACCAAGGACCCGATCCGGTCGCTGAAGGACCTGGAGGGCAAGCGGGTCTTCACCTTCCCGACCGCCGGGCGCTTCCTGACCCAGTTCGGCGTGGTGCCGGTCACCCTGCCCTGGGAAGACATCGAGGTCGCGGTGCAGACCGGCGAGCTGGACGGCATCGCCTGGTCGGGCATCACCGAGGACTACACGGTCGGCTGGGCCGACGTGACCAACTACTTCCTGACCAACAACATCTCCGGCGCCTGGTGCGGCTCGTTCTTCGCCAATATGGGCCGCTGGGAGGAACTGCCGGAGGATCTGCAGACCCTGTTCCGGGTGTGCTGCGACCAGTCGCATTATTACCGGCAGTACTGGTACTGGGGCGGCGAGGCGAGCCTGCGAGTGAACGGCACCAAGATGGAACTGACCACCATCCCCGACGCCGAATGGGCGACGGTCGAGGCGGCCGCCCGGGTGTTCTGGGACGAGATCGCCAAGGAATCCCCGCTCAAGGCGAAGGTCGTCGGCATCATCAAGCAGTATAACGAGGATATGGAAAAGGCCGGGCGGCCGTACCGCTACACCTGACTTATCCGCTAGTCCCGGAGCGGCGGTGGGCCCGCCGCTCCGTCGGATGAAGCCTTACTCGGCCGCTTCGGCCGGCGCATCGACGATCCGGGTCTCGAAATTCGCCGGCGAGACGATCTCCAGCAGTTCCATGTCCGGCGAGCACTCGATCTCCCGGTGCGGGATCAGCGGCCGCTGGTTGATGCAGTCGCCCGCGCGGATGGTGTGCACGCCCTCGCCCGCATACTCGAACTTGGCCCAGCCCTTGAGCACGTAGACCATCTGGAAGTCGCAGTCGTGCACGTGCCAGTGCTGCACCTCGTCGGTGTCCTTGCGGCCGTTGGCCTTGACGATATGGGCGACATAATCGCCGTTCGTCGCGTCCTTCACGCCCAGATCCCGATACTCGAAGATCTTGCGCATGCCCTCGGTGAAGACCGCGTTGGCGGCTTCGTTGTGGCTGAACTTCCAGGTTTCCTTACCCATCGCGTCCTCTCTCTTGGTCGAGTGTTCTTGCTGTTGGGGAAACGATAGCGCGACCGGCCCCGTGCGCCAACGGGTCGGATATTGTCAGGTCCGCCCGACGTCAGGACTGTGCCGGGAACAGGACGGCGTCCAGCCGCTGCTTGAGCTGTTTGGGCGAGACCGGCTTGACGAGATAGCCGTCGACCCGCAGGTCCTTGGCCTGCACCACCGTGTCGCGCTCGGCATCCCCCGTCAGAAAGATTACCGGCAGACGCGTGAACTCCGGCTTGCCGAGGCTGCGCAGCTTGCGCAGGAAGGTGAGCCCGTCGATCGGTTCCATGTGAATGTCGCAGAGGATGACCTGCGGATTGACCCGCAGCAATTCCTTGAACCCATCGGCGCCGTTGGCGACGTCGTGGATCAGCCGGAAGCCGATCTGCCGCAGCAGGCGGACGATGATCTGGCGAACGTGGCTCTCGTCCTCGAGCACGAGAATGCGGATCTGCTCATACGGGTTGGCTTCGTTGAACGCAGTCATCGCCTCGCCCCCAGACTGGATCCGCGATTGAGCGGGATAGGTTGAAAATCATCCCCCAAGACGCGTCCGACTCACAACGACATAATTTTAGGCAAAATATCCTGGAATTCCTCGAAGGTGGGGGTCAGCAGCTCCGCCATGATCCCGGCCATCTCCAACTCGTCATCGTCGAGATAGTCCTGCAGGTCCGCCGCGATCCTGCCGAGGCGGTTCGCCCCTACCGACAGAGCGGCTCCCTTCAGTGCATGGGCGGCGTCGCGCGCCCGTTTCTTGTCGCCGTCGGCGAGCCCGGCCTCGATCTCGGCGATCCGAGCCGGCCAGGTCGCGGCCGCTCCGGCGATCAGTTCCTTCGCCTCGGCATCCAGCGTTCCGAAGGTCTCGGTCAGCGTCGCCGGATCGAACACTTCCGGGTCCCAGTCGACGACCGGACCGGCCGGCTCCTCCGCCGGCACGTCGTCCGCTTCCAGGCGTAGAGCCAGCGCCTGCGGCACGAAACGGGCCAGCATCTCCCCCAGCTTCCGACTGTCGATCGGCTTGGTCAGATAGCCGTCCATGCCGGCCTGGGTGCAGGTTTCCTCGGTGCCGGACAGGGCATCGGCGGTCAGCGCCACGATGGGCAGGCGGGAACCGCCGTCGCCCTCCTCGCGCCGCACGGCCCGCGCCAGCTCGAAGCCGTCCATCTCCGGCATGTTGACGTCCGTCAGCAGCAACCCGTAGCCGGAGGACGCGCGCCACCGCTCCAGCGCGATCCGGCCGTTGTCGACGATCTCGCAGGCGAAGCCCATCCGGGCGAGCATCTGGCGGACCACCACCTGGTTGGTTTCGTTGTCCTCGGCGACCAGGATCAGGGCGTCCGCAATCCGCGCCGCCTCCACATCCGGCGGCGAGAAGGCCATATCGTCGCGCCGCTCGACCTCGATCTCCTCGACCGGCCGCAACCCCAGGCCGATGGCCACCGCCCGCCACAGCGAGTTGCGTGCCACCGGCACCGTCAGCAGCGCGCTTGCGCGGCTCTTCACGGCCGGCGGCAGGTCGGCCAGTTCGCCGCGGTAGCCGAGGAACGCGATGTGCCCCTCCAGCCGATCGAGGTCCGCAACAGCGGGCGCCTCACCACCGCACCGCAGGATCCACAAGGTTCTTGCCCCGGAAGCCTCGATCAGCGAGCCCATCTGGTCGATCCGCTCGATCCCGGTGGCCCGTAGATAGATCTCGCTCACCTCGGCCAGTCGGTCGCCGAGACCGACCAACGCGACCGAGGCGGCGGACAGGTCGTCCGGATATCGCGGCGGCGCATCGCCGAGCGCGGCCAGCGGCAGCTCGAACCAGAAGGTCGAGCCCTCCCCGGCCACGCTGTCGACGCCAATGGTGCCACCCATCAGCTCTGTGAGCCGCTGGCAGATCGACAGGCCCAGCCCCGTGCCGCCGTATTTCCGCGAGGTCGAGCTGTCCGCCTGCACAAAGGCCTGGAACAACCGGGAGCGCTGCTCCTCGGTCAGACCGATGCCGGTATCAGTCACCTCGAAGCGCAGCCGCTCGATCGTATCGGTCTCCTCGGGACCGGCCTCGACCCGGCGGACACGGATGTCGATCCGTCCTTGCTCGGTGAACTTCACCGCGTTGCCGCCGAGGTTCAGCAGGATCTGCCGCAGCCGCGTGGGGTCGCCGAGACGCAGGTCGATGAGGGAGGGATCGTTGTGAACGATCAGGTCCAGCCCCCGCGCCTCCGCCCGAGGGGCCAGCAGCTCCGCCGACCCGCCGACCACCGACATCAGCGAGAACTCGACCTCCTCGATCTCCAGCTTGCCGGCCTCGATCTTCGAGAAATCGAGGATGTCGTTGATGATCGTCAGCAGGGCGGTGGCGGAGTCGATGATGATCCGGGCCATGCGCCGCTGCTCGCCGTCGAGCCGGGTCAGTCCCAGGAGTTCGGCCATGGACATCACCCCGTTCATCGGAGTGCGGATCTCGTGGCTCATCGTGGCGAGGAAGGTCGATTTCGCCTGGGTCGCCGCCTCGGCCACATCGCGCGCCTCGATCAGCGCCGCCTCGGCCTGCTGGCGCAGGGCCACCTCGACCCGCAGCTTCACCGCGTAAGAGGCGACCACGCCGAATACCACCACCACGAGGAAGGCGAAGGTCACGTTTCGATAGACCACCGCGCGGGCCGAGGACAGCACCTGCTCGAGGTCGCGGGCGAGATAGATCTGCATCGGCATCGCCCGGTCCGGATCCAGGTCCGCCTTGGTAGTCAGGTAGCTGTTCCCCTCCGCCTCGACGATCTGCAGCGGCGCGCCGTGCTTGAGCTGAGTCGCCGCAAGGCTTTCGAAGGAGGTCGGGTCGCGATACCGCTCCAGGAATTCGGCGGTGCTCGCCCCCAGATCGGCCGGATCGCCCGCCAGCTCCGGGTGACCCAGGACCTTGTCGCCGAGGTCCGTGGCGAAGACGATATCGGCCGCCTGGGCCAGGGCGCCGGAGGTGGTCAGCAGGGTCTGCGACAGGGATGTGAGCGACAGGTCCACGCCCAGCACCGCCCAGAGGGAGCCGTCCGGGTTCAGGATCGGCTGGGCATAGGTCACGCCCAGCTTGCCGCTGGTCGCGAACTGGTAGACGTCGGTCCAATGCGGCTTGCCGTCGGCGGCGACCAGCTTGTACCAGCCGCGGGTGCGCGGATCGTAGGGTGCGGTGACCCGCGGCGACAACTTGCTCTGGCCCGTCGCCGGATCGTAGATCCGCCACCGGCCGCGCGGATTGATGTCGGGCGTGTCGATGACCCGCTGATAGATGCCGCGGCTGGACGGCCCGCGACTGGAAGACCGTTTCGGGCCAGCGACCTCCAGGTCCTGAACATGCAGGAACCGGCCGTCCGGAAAACCCAGGAAGGCGCCGCTCATCTGCTCGAACTGGCGCACCGGCCCGGTGGCGATAGCGAAGAACAGGGTCGGCCACTGGTTGGGGGGGGCATTTCGGATGCCGGAATCCGCCACCGTACCGCCGAGCGTCAGCGCCGGCTCGAACACCCCGTTCAGCGCCTGGGTGAAGGCGACGGTGGCGTCGCTCAGCTCATGACTGGCATCGGAGACCAGCTCATCGCGCTGCGCGTGGTAGACCCAGTACGAGATCCCGGCGCTGCCGAGCAGCACCGACAGCGCGACGATCCCGAAGACCAGCCAACGGCGAGACAACAATAATCGATCCCCCCAAACCAAGACCCGGCGTCAACTCTAACGCCTAAGTCTTGGCAACGGGAATGCAGCGAGAATCTTATTTTCTATACGGTCTTTCGCCGGTCTCAGAGCGTCCCGGCAACCTGGTCGACCGCGACTTTGGTGGCGGCGACGATCTTGTCCGCCTCTTCGCGGGTGAGGCAGAGCGGCGGGGCGAGGCCGAGGATGTCGCCCTGGGGCATGGCCCGGCCGATCACCCCCTGCTCCAGCAGGCCGGACACGATCCGCGCGCCGACCTTCCGGGCCGGATCGAAATACGTGCGGTCGGCCTTGTCGGCGACGAATTCGACTGCGCAGAGCAGCCCCTCGCCGCGCACCTCGCCCACATTCGGGTGGTCGCCCACGGCGTCGATCAGCGCCTGCTTCAGATAAGCGCCGACGCTGCCGGCATTCTCCACCAGGCCGAGGCTGTCGATCAGCTTCAGGTTGGCGACACCGGCGGCGGCACCGATCGGATGGGCCGAGTAGGTCCAACCATGGCCGATCGGCCCGAACTCGTCCGTGCCCTGCTCCAGCACTTTCCACACCCGGTCGGACACGATGGAACCCGACAGCGGCGCATAGGCCGAGGTCAGGCCCTTGGCGATGGTGATGAAATCCGGGCGGATGCCGTAATGGTCGGAGCCGAACATGGAGCCCAGCCGTCCGAACCCGGTCACCACCTCGTCGGCGATCAGCAGGATGTCGTGCCTGTCGAGCACCGCCTGGATCGCCGGCCAGTAACCCGCCGGCGGCGGCACCAGACCGCCGGTCCCGAGCGCCGGCTCGCCGATGAAGGCGGCAATGGTGTCGGCCCCTTCCCGCTCGATCAGCGCCTCCAGATCGGCCACGCACTCGGCGACGAACTCGGCCTCGCTGCTGGCCAGGTTCGGGCGGCGGTAATAGACCGGCGCGGTGGTGTGCAGGATGCGATCGAGCGGCAGGTCGAACTTCTTGTGGAACAGCTCCAGCCCGGTGAGCGAGCCGGTGACCAGCCCCGAGCCGTGATAGCCCCGCCAGCGCGAGATGATCTTCTTCTTCTCCGGCCGACCCAGAATGTTGTTGTAGTACCAGACCAGCTTGATGTTGGTTTCGTTGGCGTCGGACCCGCCGAGGCCGAAATACACCTTCGACATGCCGTCGGGCGCGCGGTCCATGACCATCTGCGCCAGGGTGATGGACGCCTCGGTGCCGTGGCCGACATAGGCGTGGTAATAGGCCAGTTCCTTCGCCTGCGCGGCGATCGCCTCGGCGATCTCGGGGCGGCCGTAGCCCACATTCACGCAGTACAGGCCGGCGAAGCCATCCAGCAGCCGGTTGCCGTCGCGGTCCTCGATATAGACGCCGGAGCCGCCGGTGACGATACGGTTGGGGCTCTCGCCACGGGCATGCTGGGCCAGATGGGTGGAGGGATGGAAGAAGGACTCCCGGTCCCACTTGTCGAGCTGGTCGTTGGTCAGCATGGCCGCCTACCTCGCATTTTTAGACTTATCGGTTGTGCCCTCGGACATCGCGCAAATCGACCGCCGCCGCAACCTTTGTGGCCGGAATTCGGGGCCGTCAGGCCTGACCCGGTGCGCTCCATAGAGCCTGAAAAGAAAAAGGCGGCCCTATGGCCGCCTTTCCCCGGGTCGGACCACCGGTCAGGTGTTGGCCGCCTCGCCGATATTGTCGACGCCGCGCTCCTCGAGCACGGTGGTCAGCCAGTTCGGATCCATCTCCGGCACCGACGACAGCAGCAGATCGGTGTAGGGATGGTGCGGCGGGGTGAACATCTCGGTCTTCGGGCCGGCTTCCACCACCTCGCCCTGCTTCATCACCACCACCTCGTCGGCGATCGAGCGCACCGTGGCGAGGTCGTGGGTGATGAACATGTAGGCCAGGTTCAGCTCCTTCTGCAGCCGGTCGAGCAGCTTCAGGATCCCCTCGGCCACGAGCTGGTCCAGCGCGCTGGTCACCTCGTCGCAGATGATGAAGTTCGGCTCCGCCGCCAGCGCCCGGGCGATGCCGATGCGCTGCTTCTGGCCACCCGACAGTTCCGGCGGGAAGCGGCTGTAGTATTTCGACGGCTCCAGCTCGATCAGGTCGAGCAGCTCGTCGACCCGGCTCTTCAGCGCACCGCCGCGCAGGCCCATGTAGAACTGGGCCGGCCGGCCGATGATGTCGCAGATCCGAACCTTCGGGTTCAGCGCCGTGTCGGCCATCTGATAGATCATCTGGGCCTGGCGGAGCTGCTCCTTGGAGCGGTCCCTGTAGCTCGGCGGCATCTCCACGCCGTTCATCACGATCTTGCCGGCGGTCGGCGGCAGGAGGCCGGTGATGCAGCGCGCCGTGGTCGACTTGCCCGACCCGGACTCGCCCACCACCGCCACGGTCATGCCGGCATGGATGTCGAAGGACACGTCGTGCAGGACCGGGGTGTCGCCATAGGCCGCATCCACGTTCTGCACGGAGACCACCGGCACGGCATCGCCGCCGGGGCGGGACTTCTGCTCGCGCTTGAAGCTGCGCACCGCCCAGAGGGATTTGGTGTAGTCCTCCTTCGGGTTGGTCAGCATGGTCTCGGTGTCGGCTTCCTCGACCTCGTTGCCCTTGAGCAGCACCTTGATGGTGTCGGCCATCTGCGCCACCACCGCCAGGTCGTGGGTGATGTAGATCGCCGCGGTGTTGAACTGCTCGACGATGTCGCGGATCGCGGCCAGAACCTCGATCTGCGTGGTCACGTCGAGGGCCGTGGTCGGCTCGTCGAAGATGATCAGGTCGGGACGGCAGGCCATGGCCATCGCCGTCATCGCCCGCTGGAGCTGGCCGCCGGACACCTGGTGCGGATAGCGGAAGCCGATCTCCTGCGGGTTGGGAAGACGCAGGCGCTCGTAGAGCTCCATCGCGTCCTCCTGCGCCTCCATCCGCTTGCGGATCCGGTAGTGGATCGGCGCCTCGGTGTGCTGGTCGATGATCTTGTGCGCCGGGTTGAAGGACGCCGCCGCCGACTGGGCCACATAGGCGATGCGCGAGCCGCGCAGGGCCCGGCGGTCGGCTTCCGTGGTCGTGGTCAGCTCCATGCCGTCGAACTCGATCGAGCCGCTGGAGATCCTGCAGCCGTCGCGGGCGAAGCCCATGGCGGCAAGGCCGATCGTGGACTTGCCCGCCCCGGACTCGCCGATCAGGCCCATCACCTCACCCTTGTGCAGGGTGAGGTCGATGCCGTGAACGATCTCGATCCACTTCTCGTCCGAGTAGCCCTCGATCCGCAGGTCGCGGATCTTGAGCAGCAGATCCTTGTTTTTGTTATCGGCCATATCCTTACCCCTTCAGTCCGGAGGACCGGAACAGCATCCAGTCGACGACGAAGTTCACCGCCACGGTGAGCAGCGCGATGGCGCCCGCCGGGAACAGCGGCGTGATTTCGCCAAACGAGATCAGCGTCGCGTTCTCGCGCACCATCGACCCCCAATCCGCGGTCGGCGGCTGGATGCCCAGGCCCAGGAACGACAGGCCGGCCACCAGCAGGAAGACGAAGCAGAACTCCAGCCCGAATTCCGCGATCAGCGGCGCGGTGGAGTTCGGCAGGATCTCCCGCCGGATCAGGTACCAGAGCCCCTCGCCGCGCAGCCGTGCCGCCTCGATGTAGTCCATCACCACCACGTTGCCGGCGACCGCCCGGGTAAGGCGGAAGACGCGTGGCGCATAGATGATCGCAATGATGAAGATCAGCACGAAGGCGTTGGTGCCCATGATCGACAGCAGCAGCAGCGCGAAGATCAACGACGGCACCGACATGATCACGTCCACGACGCGGCTCATGAGGTTGTCGAAGAACCCGCCCAGGGTCGCCGCGATCAGCCCGGCCAGGGCGCCGAGGATGAATGCGAAGGTCGTGGCCAGGAGGGCGATGCCGACGGTGTTCCGCGCGCCGAACACCAGGCGGCTGAACAGATCGCGGCCGAGCTGGTCGGCGCCCAGCAGCATGTTCTCGTCCGCCGGCGCGAAGGCCCCGGCGATCACCTCCGCCTCGCCGTAGGGAGCGATCACAGGGGCGAACACGCCGGCGATGGCGTAGGTCATGATGACGAACAGGCCGAACGTCGCCGTCAGCGGCGCGGTCTTGATCGCCTTCGATCCCTCGCCCCACAGGACGATCACCAGGAACTCCCGGAAGGCGTAGGCGGTCCCGATGCACAGGGCCAGAATTCCGGCGCAGATGGTGATCGTCCAAAGAGCGGACTCGCCGCCGACGATCCCGACGACGAAGGAGACCAGCGTCAGCGAGAACAGGATCAGAAAAGCCGAGCGCACCGAGTAATAGGCGGCCAGGCAGGATGCTCCGATGAGAAGCGCGTAGTAACCGATGACGAAGTAATTCATGACGCTTCCCTCACTTCGGATGACGCAGGCGGGGGTTCGTCAGAATCGCCCCCACATCTGCTGCGAGGTTCAACAGGATGAACGTCGCCGCGAAGATCAGGCAGCAGGCCTGAACCACAGGGAAGTCACGCTTGGTCACGCTGTCGACCAGAAGCTGGCCGATGCCCGGATAGACGAACACCACCTCGACCAGCACCACGCCGGTGATCAGATAGGCGAGGTTCAGGGCGACCACGTTGATGATCGGCGCCCAGGCGTTGGGCAGCGCGTGCTTGACGATGACCTTCCACGCCGGCGTCCCCTTGAGGCGCGCCATCTCGATATAGGGCGAGGCCAGCAGGTTGATGATCGACGCACGGGTCATGCGCATCATGTGCGCGACCACCACGAGAACCATCGTCAGCGCCGGCAGGAAGGTTCGGTAGTACAGTTCGAAGGTGCCGATATCCTGGAAGTTCACGTTGGCAAGAGCCGGGAACCAGGGGTTCTTCACCGCCAGATACAGGACCAGGACATAGCCGAGGAAGAACTCGGGCGAGGAGATCGACGTGAGGGTCAGCACGTTTGCGACCCGGTCGAAGATGCTGTCGCGCAGCAGGGCGACGATGATGCCGAGGATGATGGCCACCGGGACCGCGATCACCGCCGCATAGCTCGCCAGGAACAGCGTCGCCGCGAAGCGCGGACCGATGGTCTCCGCCACCGAGCGTCCGGAGATCAGCGAGACGCCGAAGTCGCCCTGAACCGCGCCCCCGAGCCAAGTGAGATAACGCCAGATCGCGGGCTCGTTCAGACCGAGCTGCTCGCGCAACGCTTTCAGGTTCTCTTCGGTAGCGCCCTGTCCCAGGACCGCTTGGGCAATGTCGCCCGGCAAAAGTTCAACTGCGAAAAAAATCAGGATGGAGATCACAAGCAGGGTGATCAATCCAAGGCCGAGCCGTTTGAGCACGATGCTCAATACGTCGCTCATCTTCCGCCTCCTCTGCAATCGCTTCTAGTTGGCTTGCTGCCAAGTGCGCCTGCGCCGCTTTTTCCGCTTACGGCTTGCAGTGCAGTCCAGCGACAGCCCCCCGGCTACGGTTGTCGTCGATAGTTTGAACCAGCAGACCTTCCGGCACGGGCCGGAAGGTCCACCAGTATCGAACGATCGCTGACGGGTTCTGGTCTGAACCCGTCAAGATCGAAGTCGGTTCAGGAGTCGAACCACCAACGGCTGCAGGCCCGCGCGCCGTCCATCTGCCAGCTCGCGGCAAGGTTTTCGCCATGGGCGACGTTCTTGGCCCGGGCGTAGACGAAGTTGGTGAACATCGGAATGATGGTCCCTCCGTCGTCGCGGGCGAGCTGGGCCATCTCGCGGTACTGGGCGGCTCGCTTCTCCTGGTCGAGCTCGGCCTTGGCAGCCAGCAGCAGCTCGTTGAACCGCTCGTTCTGCCAGTGGCTCTCGTTCCAGGCCGCATCGTCCTTGTAGGCCAGGCTGAGCATGACGTCCGGCGTCGGACGCGCGCCCCACTGCACCATGCAGAACGGCTTTTTCAGCCAGACTTCGGAATAGTAGCCATCGTTCGGCTCGCGGTTCACATTGATGGTGATGCCGGCGGCCTTGGCATGCTCGGCATAGAGCACGCACATGTCGACCGCGCCGGAATACACGCTGTCGGCCGTGGAGAGATCGACCGTCAGGTTCTCCTGGCCGGCCTTCTTCAGGTGGAACTTCGCCTTGTCCGGATCGTAGGTGCGCTGTGGCAGATCCGGCCAGTACGGCATGTTCGGGGAGATGTGGAAGTCGTTGCCCGGGATCGCCGTGTCGAAGGTGATCTTCTTGATGATGTCCTCGCGGTCGATCGCGAGCTTCAGCGCGGTGCGGACATCCACATTGTCGAACGGCGCCACGTCGCAGAACATCGGCATGGTGATCGCGGCACCGGACGGCACGTTATCCACCAGGATGTTCGGATTGCGCTTGAGCAGCGACAGGGTCTTCAGCTCGAGCTGCGTGATGCCGTCGATCTGGCCGGTGACCAGGGCGGTCTGGCGGGCGTTCGGATCGTTCAGCACGGTCATCTCGACCGCGTCGAAATACGCGCCTTCGCCGTGCCAGCCGTCGTGACGCTCGAGCTTGCTGCCGACGCCGAACTCGTTGTGGACGATCTTGTACGGGCCGGTGCCGTCGCCGGACTGCCAGTCGATCGTTCCGTCGCTGTTCGCCGGGCACATGGCCAGGTGATAGTCGGTCATCAGCCACGGCAGGTCGGCGTTGCCGCTGGCCAGCTTGATGGTGATCGTGTGCTCGTCGTCCTTGACGATGTCGACGACATCCTTCAGCAGCGCCTTGGCGGCCGAGGTGCTCTTCTCGCCGCGGTGGTGGTTGAGCGAGGCGATCGCGTCATCCGCCGTGAACGGCTTGCCGCTGTGGAAGGACGCACCCTTCTGCAGCTTGAACGTCCACTCCGTCGCGTCGTCCGTGGCGCTCCAGGACGCGGCCGCGTCGGGGCCGAGTTCATTGGTCGGCGTGATCTGGGTCAGATAGCTGCGATAGGTGTGCGCGAGCTGGATGATGGAGAAACTGAGATAGGTGCCGGGATCGTGGGTGTCCGAAGTGTTCCCGTCATGAGTGCCGAGACGGAACGTGCCGCCGCGCTTGGGGGCAGCCATCGCCGCCTTGGAGGTCCAAAGGCCTCCCGCCGCCGATGCAGTAACGCCGGCGGCCATCGCGTAATGCATGAAGTCACGCCGAGACAGCCGGCCTCGCTTTGCCTCGACGGCCATGCGATCGATCAAGTCGTCGCGATATTTTTCTGACATGGTAGCTCCCTTCCGATTGGTCCTATGCGAGCGATTTTCGAGGGTCTCTGCGTGTTTGGTCATTGGATGTTTATAGGACCCTATCGTTCCCATCCGAGATGGCTACCGTAACACTGTAGGAACACACTGTCCCCCTTGGCGGCCCGTTTTCTCGCATTTTCACAAATTGCCCGGGTCCTGACCTCGTCTTGGAAATCCAGTCGCCTCGAAGTTGTTACCCGAAGAAACAATGTTCCAAAAGCGACATGACCCGCCAGCTCAGGCAGGCAATTGGCCCTACACATTTCGTTTGGAATTTTCCCCCGAGTCGTCGCGCCCCAGTAGACAAACACGAACGCCGGAAAGTGCTGACGGTTCCCAGCCAGGAGTAAGAAGACAGACAATTCAGTCGGATCGAATCGGATGACGTCGGTGCAGGCAGGGGATTCGACTGCTCACTCGACCGGGCGAGAGCGCTCCTCCAGCCAGGTCTCCAACGCATCGGCGAAGGGAGCGAGACTTTTATAGCCGCGCATGTCCGCCGGCATGGTCCGCAGGGAGCCGAGCATCGCCGCCGCCAGATCCGGTCGGTCCGCGATCGCCCCGATCGGATCGACCAGAGTCTTGATGCCGAACACCAGGACGCCGCTGTTCGGAAGCCGGCGGAAGGTCTGGCGTTCGATCCGGATGTGCAGGCGCGCGGCGACGGTCTGCGGCGTGATCGTGGGGTCGATCCCCTTGCGCCCGTGTCCGGTCGGTTGGAACAGCGCGGGGTCGTCCAGCACCGACCAGTTCAGCCGCATATAGACCTGATCCGCGGCGACCCCGCTGAAGAACCGTTCCACGGGCCGGTTCAGCTTGTCGTTGAAGCCGGGCACCGGATCGTGGATCGCGCTCATGGGCCGGCCGATCTTGTCCGCCAGCCGCCAGCGCGCCGGGAAGCACAGGGACGCGGCAATCAGCCGATGGCCGTCCTCGCCCGGCTGCATCAGGCAGAGATCCTCCTGCACCAGCCGCCCCGCGAGATCGAGCGGCCGGTCCGCGAAGTCGGCCCGGTTCAGACGGCCCCCGTCCCAGGCGGTGCGGACCTGGCGGTCATCGGCAAAGACCCGCCCGGGATGGAACGCCGCAAGTGCCTCCAGGACCGCCTCGAGGCATTCCTGTTGCGCCTCCTCGCTGCCGGGCAACCCGGCGAAGACCTCGCCATGGGATCCGGCCAGGAGGCGCTCCTTTTCGGCCATGTGATCCGAATAGAAGCGGTCGATATCGAGCCAGTCCGCGGGGGCGACTTCCTTGATCCCGAGCGTGAGCTGAAACCGCCCCTTGCCGTAGGGCACGTAGCGCGGGGCGGTGGTGCCGGCCGCGGTCACGGCAGCCAGTGCGGCGTGCCGAACGCCACATTGTTCGCCTCGTGGCGCTTCGTCGTCCGGATCGTCAGCCGCATGCCCGGCTCCAGCGAGGTCGGCCGCAGGGCCAACCACAGCCACCCGGCCTGGGCGGGTCGGCCCAGGTAAAACTGGGCGACCGGCTGGCCGGCCGGGTTCAGGAGCTCGATGGTGGTACCGTGCGGCCACCGGTTGGTCAGGATCGGTAGCAGGACGCCGCTCGCCCCACCGGGATCGCCTAACTCGATCGACGCATCGAAGCGGCGATCCTCCTTGCCGAAGCTGCCATAGGCCGGCATCGCCTCCGCGGGCACCGGAAACGGTCCCGTGCCGCCATCGAGCGGGCCGCCGTCAAAGGTCCACGGCCCTGCCAAGGCCACGGTCGCCCCGGCAGGCAGCTCGGCCAGGAACAGATCGGGTGCCGCGGACACGGTGCCGGCAAGCCGGCACCGGCTGCCATCGCCGAAAACACCTTCCACGGTGATCACCCGAACACCCGGATCCGGGATATCGCCGAAGGCCTGATATCCACGGTCGGACGGTTTGGGGTGGGGGATCGGCACCCGGTCAAGGCGCGGGTCGAGCGCCTTTCCCCAGGCTATCACCTTGCCTTCCAGCGTGCGTCCGACGACCCAGGGCGGTTGGCGTCCGGTCGCCGGGTCGATCATCCAGGCGGCGAAGGTAACGCCGGTCACCGGATCGATCTGAAGCCGTTCGGCCGCTCCTTCGCAGAGCGGACCTGCCACAGCCGGGCCGTCGGCGAATACCGACGCAGGTGGCTGGAAGCGCTCGAGCTCGGAGAAGGGTCCCAACTTGTTGCTGCGCATCATGTCGAGCACGCCCGCCGGATGGGGAGGCCAGTGAGGATAGATCCAGACCATCGCCTCCGGACGATACCCTCCGGCGAGATGGCTGACGATGGTAAGATCGGCGAGATCGCGCACGATCGCGCGGGTCGGCATCTCGCGGATGCCCTTCACGACCCCGGGCACCAGAAAGAGGACCACGAGAAAGCCGAGCGCCGGCGGTTGGAGCCTCGGCATGGATCGGCTCAACAGGTCGTCCATAACCAGCATTCCGACGATCATAAGAAATACCATCGAGGGCGTGGTGTAGCGCGATGCGTCGGACGATCCCAAACCGAACTGCAAGCGGCCCAGCGCTGTCAGGAAGGCCGCCACCAGGATGAAGCCGCAGACCGCGAACATCGCCATGCGGGCCGGCGGGCAATGACCGGGCCGAAGCAGGTTGCGCACGCCGGCCGCTACAACTCCGAGGATCGCGGCCACGCCGACAATCTCCTGACCCAGGGTCCCGATCTGGCCGATCCCGGAGGTCAGGTAGCGAGCCATGTAAAGCAGGAAGACGAAGGCATCCGCATCCGCAGGCAGGTTAAGACCGGTGCGCGGTCGATGCAGGAATCCGGAGATCTCAATCGCCAGCAGCGCGCCGCCGATCAGCAGCACCAGCAGGCACCAGCCCAAGGGCAGGCGGCGCCAGAAGACGAAGAGGATCATCAGCGGCCAGACCGCCAGGCCGTTGAACATGCTGTAGGTCGACAGGATTGCCGACGTCACCGCGCCGACGACGCAGAGGCCGAGCCGGACCGGCCGCCCCTCGTCCACCGGCGCCCAGGCGATCAAAGCGAACGCGAATGTGGCGAACAGCCAGACCTGGACGAATTGGACCTGAAATCCCTGCAGCAGGTTCTCGTATTGGACGGGAGAAACCATCGCGGCGGCGGCCAAGGCGAAGGCCACCAGCGCCGCCTTCTTAGACTGGCCGAGCCCCCGGAACAGGGCCGCCAAAAGGACGGCATGGAGCAGGGCCGAGACGAAGATGACGAGCAGAAGGAAGGTCTGGCGCCCCTGGACCAGCAGGATGTCGGCGATGAACCACAGCCGCGGCACCACCAGGCGATGCTCGTTGTGATGGGCGTAGAGGTTCTTCAGTCCATATCCGGCGAATCCGCCGGATCCCAGGAAACGATAATAGAAGTCGACGATGTCGTTGGTCGGCGTCGATGTGGAGAACAGCAACGGATACGCGGCGCCGAAAGCGATGGTCCCTAGTGCGACGGCAATGGAGAACGCGACAACGCTCTTCATCGACCGCCTTCATCCGTAGCCGACCGGGCGGCGAACGAAAAATGGCGATGGCCGAGATAGCTGGTCACCGCCGGGATCACGACGCCGATCAGATGGGCGACATCTTCGGCATGCCAGGCAAAGCCGACTGCCGGAAACAGGTAGCGGGCCAGCCCCACGCTCACCAGCCAGACCTGCGCCAGGGCCACGACGTTCACTAGGGCGAAGCGGAAGAACTCGTCCCCGGCGCTGCGCCCGGAGGCCTCGAAGACGAACAGCTTGGCGAGCACATAGGCGGTGGTCATCCCGACCAGATAGGCGACCACCACGGCGGCCTCGAACGGCATGACGAAACTGAAGAGCCAACGCGACAATACGTTGGCGCCGGCCGCGATTCCGCCGGTCACCAGGAAACGGCCGAATTCTCCGAGGACCAGAGTCCGTGCCACGTCCGCTCCTCAGCCGGCGAGAGAGGCGGGGATGGCAGCCGCCATCTCCTCGGCGACCCGGGCGCTTTCGCTGATCCCGCGGTCCTCCGGGTAGTAGAAAGAGGTATCGGCGATCTGCAGGCCGCGGATCGGCGTCCGGATCCGCGGGATCTTGGCCAGGAAGCCGGGCTCGCACACCGGTTGGGCATAGCGTAGTCGGCCGACGGACCAAGCCTTGAGATCGCTGTCCCTCACGGCCGGGTTCAGGCGTTTCAGGCAGGCCATGCTCTCGTCGATGAACGCCTGGTCGTCGCGGCCGAACTTCGGGTGGGTCGTCGGCATGTAGAACGGCACATAGACCACCGTGTCACCCACGTTCCGGAGATTAGAGAACTGGATGATACCCGGTATCTCGATCGACCGGTCGTTAATATTGACCCAGAAGTGCTCGGTGACCGACGTCTTCAGGCGCAGAAGAACGCAAACGACGCCAATATTCACAATGGCATCGTATTTCGCTTTCCAGTCGGCCGGAAGGGCCGGCACCAGGGAAGTGACCAGCGGCGTCGGCATGGTGGAGATCGCGGCCTCGGCCGGCTCGACGCCCGCATCGGTGCGCACGCCGACGACCTTGCCGTCCTCGACCATGACCTCGCGGGCGGGAGTGGCCAGCTTGATCACCCCGCCGCGCGCCTCGATGGCCTCGACCAGGGCGGTGACCAGGGTCTCCGACCCACCCTCGATATAGCCGAGTTCTTCCTGCATCAGGGATCGGCGGGAGGTGCCGACCCGCTTGATCCGGGTCCAGATCCAGGCGGCGGAGACATTGTCGGCATATTCGAAGAACTTCAGGTCGAACAGCCGGCGCCACAGCACGTCATAGGCGCGCTTGCCCGATCCCTTCTGGATCCAGTCCTTGGCCGAGACGGTTTCCAGATCCGACCAGTCGTTGCGCTTGGTCGACAGGAACATCTGCAGCCCGTAGCGGAACTTGGAGATCCAATCGATCTTCGGGAAGGTCAGCAGCGCGATCGGATCGCCCCAGCGGTACATCTTGCCGTCGACGAAATAGCCCATGGACGTGCCGGTCCAACGCATCCTGTCGCCGATGCCGAGCCGCTCCATCAGCTTGAAGGTCGGTTTATCGGCCTTGCAGACGAAATGGTAGAACCGCTCAATCGACAGCCCGTCCAGGTCGAGATGGGCCGCCATGCCGCCGGGCACGGAATCCGCCTCGTAGACGGTTACCTCATGGCCCGCTTCCAGCGCGTGATAGGCGGCGGCGAGCCCCATCGCCCCGGCGCCGATGATCGCGACCTTGGCCATTCCGGCCTCCTCAGAAGTCCAGAACGACGCCCGAATATTTCGGGTCGTTGAAGGTGATGGCCAGCGCCTCGTCAAGCGGGGTGGCGCGCACGCCGAAGATCGACGGCCAGTCGATCACCTCGAAGCTGTCCGGCGTGACGAGCGCTTCCAACTGCTTGGTGGTGAAGGGCGGGTCGCGGTCGAACACCGCATAGACCCGGAGCAGCATCCAGAACAGGCTGTAGGGGATATGGACGATCGGAGTCTTCGCCCCGCTCGCCCGTCGCACCGCCTTGATGAGATCGACATAGTCGACCTCCGCCTGGCCGGAGATGTTCCAGGCGCCCTCGCGCCGCTCGTCCAGGCAGACCAGGATGATGTCGGAGAAGTCGCCGCCATAGAGCGGCTGGCGCATGTATTTGCCGTCGCCCGGGATCGGAAAGACCGGGGCCTTCTTCATGAACCGGGCGAGCCAGCCGAGATGCTTGCGGTCGAACCAGCCGTACATCAGCGTCGGGCGCAGGATGGCGTGCGGGATGCCGCTCTCCACCACCAGCGTCTCCTGGGCCTTCTTGCTTTCGGTATAGAGATCGACCGCCTTGGAGTTCACCACGGAGGACGACGCGTGCACCAGATAGGGCACGCCATGCCCCTTCATGGCGTCGAGCACCAGCCGCGTGGCGCGCACGTTGTTGGCCTCGAACTCCTCGGGATCGAGGCCGCCGATCTGGGCATGAAGCTGAATGACCGCGTCGGCGCCCTTGAACGCCTCGCTCCACGAGCCCGGCTGCGCCAGATCGGCGGCGATCACCTCGATGCCCGGGTGAAGCCGCGCCAGCACCGGCGTGTTGGTGGGGTGCTTGTCGATGGCGACGATCTGGAGGTCGGCCCGGTCGACGATGCGCGCGATCAGGTTCTGACCGACCAGGCCGGCGGCTCCGGTGATGACGATGCGCGGCATGGGATCAGATCTTCATCTTGTTGAAGATGGGCCGCGGCAGATGGCGGATGATCAGCATCACGAAGCGCCAGAACCAGCGGGTGTAGATCTCCGGCTTCCTCTTCTCCACCGCCTTCTGGATGTCCTCGGCCACCTGGTCCGGCGTCGCCCAGAGCGGGCCGTCGCGGCCATCGATATGAGCGGTCATCGGCGTGGCGACGAAACCCGGCTTCACGCAGATCACCGTGACGCCGGTCCCGGCAAAGCGGTGTGCCATGCCTTCCAGATAGGTCGACAGCCCGGCCTTGGCGGCACCGTAGGCGTAGTTGGTGCGCCGGCCGCGGTCGCCCGCCACCGAGGAGATGCCGACCAGCGTGCCCGACCCCGCCAGCTCGAACGCCCGGGCGGCGAGTTCGCACCAGACCACCGCGCTGGTGAAATTGGCTCCGATGCCGCGCAGCAAGGCGTCGGTGTCGCGCTGCGCCTCGGCCTGGTCGCCGAGGATGCCATAGGCCAGGAACACGATATCCACCCCGCCCAGGGTCTGGACCCAGCCGGAGAAACGCGCGTCGGCGCCATCGGTGTCCGCCAGATCCTCTGCAACCGTCTGGACATTTCCGGCGCCGCGCGCCTTCAGGTCGTCGGCGATCGCGGCCAGCTTTTCGCCGTCCCGCGCCACCAGCAGCAGGCTGTCGCCCGACGTGGCGCGCAGGCGGCACCAGCGCTCGGCGATGGCGGAGGTGGCCCCCAGGACCAGGATACGGCTTTTCGCGGCCATTGCGGATCAGGCCTCCTCGGTCATACGGCGCCAGAAACTCGACATCAGGACGGGGTCGCGCGCCGCTTCCAGTTCCGTCCACCGCGGGTAGCCCGCGCGGAACATGGCCTGCGGCAGGCGCCCGTCCTTGGCCGGGTATAGACGCCCGCCCGCCTCTGCCACAACCCGGTCGAGCCGGGCGAGCAGCGACAGGGTCTCGGCACCGCGGTTGGCGAAGTCGAGCGCCAGGGTCGCGCCAGGCGTCGGGAAGGACAGCACGCCGGGAGACGGTACATCACCGAAAGTCTTGAGAACCGCCAGGAACGACGCGTCGCCGCTGGCCGCGACGGTGTCGAGCAGGGTCCGCGTCGCCTCGCGCATGGTCGCCACCGGGACCGCGCATTGCCACTGGTAGAAGCCGCGCGGCCCGTACATGCGGTTCCAATCGCGCAGCCGATCCAGCGGGTAGAAGAACGGATCGTAGTGCTGGCGGCCGTGGAATCGCGCGCCCGGCCGGGCCCGGTACAGCCGGTTGAAGGCACCGACGGTCACGCTGTTGAGCAGGCCGCCCGGCGGGGTGACGGGCATCCGCGGGCCGCCCTGCCGATGCGGGTCCAGCCCACCGGTCTGGGCCCAGCGGGCGCGGGAGAAGATTCCGCGCCCCAACTGCGCCCCGCGCGCCAGGGTATCGACCCAGGCGACGGTGAACGGCCAGCTTTCCGAGCGCTGCGACAGGGAAAAGAAGGCGTCGAGGTCGTCGAACGGCAGGTTCTCGACATCGAGCATCGCCGACGCGATCCGCTCCAGCCGGAGTTCGACCCAGGTGATCACGCCGGTTAGACCGAGTCCGCCGATGGTCAGGGCGAACAGATCCGCATTCTCCTGCGCCGAGCATTCCAGCGCGCCCCGGTCGCTGCGCCAGAGCCCGAAGCGGGTGACGTGCCGTCCGAAGCTTCCGGCCAGGTGATGGTTCTTGCCATGGACGTCGTTTGCCACCGCCCCGCCGAGGGTGACGAACTTGGTTCCCGGCGTGACCGGCACGAACCAGCCGGCCGGCACCACCGCCCGCAGAACCGCGTCCAGGGACACGCCGGCATCCGCCCGAAGGATCCCGGTCTCCCGATCGAAGACGATCAGCCGGTCGAGCCCGATCGTGCGGACTAGCCCACCCCCGAGATTGAGGCCGCTGTCGCCGTAGGATCGGCCCAGACCATGGGCCAGGGTCGATCCGCCCGCCGCGGCCGTCTCGCGCACGGCCTCACCGACCGCGGACTTTATCGCCGGTTCCGCGACGATATGGCGGCCGCGATGGACCCGGCCCCAGGCCAGGACCTTGGTGTCCTCGCGCGCGGTCATGCCGCCACCAGGATCGCCAGCAGCGCGATCACCCCGAGGAGGAGGCTCGGCGGATCCTTCAGGGCGAAGACCACCGGGTCGTCGTGGACCTCGCCGCGGCGGGCGAGCAGCCACACGCGCGGCAGCCAGAAGCCGATGGCCACCGGCACCACCCAGAGCCATTCCGGGTCAGTGAGCCGGACCACATGGACCGGCTCTACCGCCAGATAGATCATGAAGATCAGAACCGACGCGATGCTGGTGGTCATGCCGAAGGTCTCGATGAAGCCGCTGTCCCCGGCGCGATAGCCGCGGCCCGGGATAGCGTCGAGCCCCCTCGCCTCCAGCCCGCGCACCTCCACCAGCCGCTTCACCAGGGCAAGGCTGGTGAACAGGAACATCGAGAAGGCCAGCAGCCAGGCCGGCGTCCCGTTGTCGATCAGCGTGTGTCCGGCATACAGGCGCAGGGTGAAGAGCGCACCGAGCACCACCACATCGACCACCGCCATCGCCTTCACGCCGAAGGAATAGGCCAGGGTCAGGCAGAGATAGGCAGCGAGGCACCAGAAGGCCCCTATCCCCGCCAGGGCGCCCAGGATCAGTCCGGCAACCACGAGCAGGGGTGCTGCCACGATGCCGATGGCGACCGGCAGACGCCCCGACGCCAGTGCCCGCAAGCGCTTGGTCGGATGCCGGCGGTCAGCAGCGAGATCGAACAGATCGTTCAGCAGATAGGTCCCGCTTGCGACCAGGGAGAAGCCGAGAAAGGTCGCCAGGGCGGCGAGAGCCACCGCCGGCTGCGCGAGGGTGCTGGTCAGGAGCAGCGGCAGGAAGATCAGGCCGTTCTTGGCCCATTGATGCAGGCGCAGGGACGAGCGCAGCGCCTTGAGCTCGTTCAGCGGCTCGCCGAACGCGGCTTCCACGGACGCCTCACGATCGATGGCCGCACGGCGCTTCAGCGCGGCATTCACCGGGATCGCGCCGGCGGCCACCTTCCAGACGTCGGAATCGATGGCGCTGTCGCCGGCATACACGAAGCCGCCGGGATGGCGGGCGGCGAGCACCTGCGCCTTGGCCGTTCCCTTGAGGTTGGTCGTGCCGTTGCTACCCTCGACATGATCGAACAGGTCGCCGAATCGCCCGGCGACCTTGGCGACCAGCAACTGGTCGGAGGCGGAGACGAGTTCGATCCGCCGACCGCCCGCCTTCTCGGCCCGCAGGTAGTCGACCAAATCCGCGGTCGCCGGCAGGGAGTCCACATCCAGCGCTTCGGTGGCGATCAGCGCCAGACGGCGCTTCAGCACCGAGCGTCCGGCGGCCAGCCAAAACGGCAGCAGGAAAAGGATCCAGGGACGCCGCCGCAGGGCGACGAGAAACGACTCGTACAGCAGGTCGGTGCGCAGCAGAGTGCCATCGAGATCGACGCAGATCGGCGGCTTCATCCCCATCGCGGTCCGAGACTCCCGGTCCGCCCCCAAATATCGGTACTGGCTACGCGGACGTTCTAGAGCACGCGCGGATCAAATTGAAACAAAATGGGCGCAGCAGAGCCGGCCGCCCCGTTGCCGCCGGCGCCGGACCTCACTGCGGTCCGCCGGGGGTCCGGTTGCGCTCTCCGTGAGCGATCAGCCAGCGGTCGGCGCGGGTCTCCGCGTCGGCGATTTCCGGCGCGTTCAGCAGCTGGCGAACCGCCGCCGACATGGACTCTCCCTGCTCGAGCCCCGCCCGGTCCGCGAGGATCAGCCATTTCAGCGCCTCGACCAGATCCTGATCGACCAATTCCCCCTGCGCCAGGATGCCCGCGAGGTTCAGGAAAGCCTCCGGAATCCCGCCGTCGGCGGCACCATGGTACAGCGCCAGCGCGCGCTCGGCGTCGACCGCGCCGCCTTCGCCGGTCTCCAGCATGACCGCAAGATTGTACTGCGCGTCGGCGAGCCCCTGGTCGGCCGCCTTGCCGTACCACTCCCGCGCCGCCGCGGAATCCTGCTTCACGATCTGCCCGAACTGGTAGAGCTGGCCAAGTTTGAACTGGGCGAGGGCGAAGCCCTTGTCGGCGGACTTGCGGTACCACGCGATCGCGTCCTTGGGATCCCCGCCGGCGCGCAATCCCTGCTCCAGGGTCAGCCCCAGATAGAACATCGCCTTGGGATCGCCGGCATCCGCCGCCTCGCGATACCAGTTCATCGCCTCGCCATAGGTGCGGGGCACCGGCACCTCGGCATCGGCCGACTGAACGCTGCCCTGGGCCATGGCGGCGGGAGCCAGAACCGTCTGCGCTGTCAGGGGGAGGACGCAGAGGCTGGCCAGAACGAGCAGTCCGGGAAGGCGCATGGTCACTGGCGGTCTCGCCCCGACGGCGCCGAGCATATGTGAGGCGTCACGGGCTGAGAGGTCCTGTTCCGCTATGGGCCCGCGGCGCCGGCCCCTGATAGCCGACAAGTCGGTTCGCCTCGCTCGCTGGCAAGGGCTGCGGGTAGCAGTTCACCTTGCCGAGCGTGCGGTAGCAGTAACGGGGCTCGACCTCGGGCACCGGTTCGGTCTTCGGCGGCTCGAAGGCGGTCTTCACGCCGTCCACCGCCGATTGCATGGAGGCCCCCACCTCCGCGCAGCCGGCCAGCAGCCCGACGCAAGCGACCACCAGAACGGCCCGTATCGGACCCTGTCCCAGTGTTCCCATCGCCCTTCACCCCCGTCCAAACATCAGCGGCCCCCCGCTGTCAGTCGAGGAGTGTAGAGTAAACCGCCAAGTTATTGAAGAGTGTAGCGAAACACCGTCGGGACACTCTTCGCGATGGTTAATGCAGGGTGCGCAGCACGCCGCCGATCGTGTCGGCGATGAAGTCGATCTGGTCCTTCTCGACGATCAGCGGCGGCGAGAGCGCGATGATATCGCCGGTGGTGCGGATCAGCAGGCCCTTCTCGTAGCACTGCTTGAACGCGTCCATCGCCCGGGCCGTCGGCTTGCCGGGAATGCCCTCCAGCTCGACCGCGCCGACCATGCCCAGGTTGCGGATGTCGATGACGTGGTTGGTGCCCTTCAGGGAGTGCATGGCGTCCTCCCAGTACGGCGCCAGCTCCGCCGCCCGCTCGAACAGGCCCTCGTCGCGGTACAGGTCGATGGTGGCGAGACCGGCGGCGCAGGCCAGCGGGTGGCCGGAATAGGTGTAGCCGTGGAACAGCTCGATGGCGCCCTCCGGCGCGTCCATGAACGCGTCGTAGATGCCGTCGCGGCAGAACACGGCGCCCATCGGCACGGTGGCGTTGGTGATGCCCTTGGCCGTGGTGAAGATGTCCGGCTTCACGCCAAAATAGTCGCTGCCGAAGGCGGAGCCGAGACGGCCGAAGCCGGTGATGACCTCGTCGAAGATCAGCAGGATGCCGTGCTTGTCGCAGATGTCGCGCAGGCGCTGGAGGTAGCCCTTCGGCGGGATCAGCACACCGGTGGAGCCGGCGACCGGCTCGACAATGACGGCGGCGATGGTCGAGGCGTCGTGCAGGGCGACGATCCGCTCCAGGTCGTCAGCCAGATGCGCGCCCCATTCCGGCTCGCCCCGGGTATAGGCGTTATGTTCCATGTCGTGGGTATGACGCATGTGGTCGACGCCGTTGAGCAGGGTGCCGAACTGCTTGCGGTTGCCGACGATGCCGCCGACCGAGATGCCGCCGAAGCCGACCCCGTGATAGCCGCGCTCCCGGCCGATCAGCCGGGTCCGCGTTCCCTGCCCCCGGGCGCGCTGATAGGCGAGCGCGATCTTCAGGGCGGTGTCGACCGACTCCGAACCCGAGTTGGTGAAGAAGACGTGGTCGAAGCCCTCGATCATCTGGGTCAGCCGCGAGGCGAACTCGAAGGAGAGCGGGTGGCCCATCTGGAAGGCCGGCGCGAAGTCGAGCACCTCGGCCTGCTTCTTGATGGCGTCGACGATCGGCTTGCGCCGGTGGCCGGCATTCGAGCACCACAGGCCCGAGGTGCCGTCCAGCACCCGGCGGCCGTCGGCGGTGATGTAGTGCATGCCCTCGGCCTCGACGAACAGCCGCGGGTTCTGCTTGAAGTCGCGGTTGGACGTGAACGGCATCCAGAACGACTCAAGGTCGTTCGGTTTGGTCGACTCATTGGCCGCGAGGGACATGGCATACTCCATTGAAGCTGGTCGGGCGATACTAGGAGCGATTGGGCGTTCACTCCACCTCGTACTTCAGGGCGACAGCGCCGGTCTCGTAGGCATCAACCGAGACCAGATGCAGGCCGAGGGCATCCGCCTCGCCGGCGAAGAGCGGAATGCCGGCGCCGAGCAGAACCGGCATGACGAACAGCTCCACCGTGTCCATCGCGCCCATGGCCCGGCAGCCTTCCACCGCGGCCGGTCCGCCGACGATCCACACCTGGGCGCCGTCCTCGCGCAGTTCGGCGATCAGCCCCGCCAGATCGGACGTCCCCTCCACGCCCTGCGGCGCGTCGGGTATCGGCCGCGAGGTGAGGACAAAAACCCGCTTGCCGGCATAGGGCCAGCCCCCGAAGCCCATGACCTGGTCGAAGGTGGCGCGGCCCATGATCAGGGTATCGACCTCGGCCATGAACGCCTCGGTACCGTAGTCGACGCCGGTCTCGTAATCGTTCAGCCAGTCGATCCCACCCTCCGCGTCGGCGACATAGCCGTCGAGGCTGGTGGCCATGTAGAGACGGAATGTGGCCTCGGCCATTTGACAATCCTTCGCTCATTGGCGCACTGACGGCGCGGGCGCAGTGGTGTAGGCATTTGTGCCGACGGAGCGCAAGGACGCGAGGGGAGAGAGTCGTGGGGAAGACGCTGGTCATCCAGCCCCTGCCGGGTATCGGCGACATGGTGTGGCACCTGCCGCATCTGAAGGCGATCGCCGACAGCGCGCCGGACGGCAAGATCGCGCTGGTGACCAAGCGGCGCTCGGCCGCCGACCAGATGCTGGAGGGAGCGCCGTGGATCTCGCAGATCGGCTGGCTCGACCGCGCCCAGGGCAAGGAGAAGGCCGGCCGCCACGACGGCCCGCTCGGCGCGATGCGGCTGGGCACCGACCTGAAGGCGTTCGAAGCGGACACGGTGTGGATCCTGCACCGCTCCTGGCGTTACCTGACGGCGACCCGCATGGCCAATATCCCGAACCGGATCAGCTACCGCGAGCTGCCGAACGAGGGCCGTGACCTGCACCAGGCGGACAAGGCGACCGCCCTGCTGCGGCAGCGCGGGCTGACCGTCGACCCGACCCCGCGGCTCGACCCGCCGGCCGCCGCGAAGGCGGAGATCCAGCGGCTCTACGGCGAGTTGCCCCGTCCCTGGCTGGTGCTGGGGATCGGCGCGTCGGAGCCGTTCAAGCTCTGGCCCGAGGGGAATTTCTCGGCACTTGCCCGCGCCTTCACCGACCGCACCGGCGGCAGCGTGATCCTGGTCGGCGGTGAGGCGGAGAAGGAGAGTGCCGAGCGCATCCTTCAGAACGCCCGGGGCGAGGTGGTGCTGGCGATCAACCGCCCGATCGGCCAGGCGGCGGCCCTGGCGGCGACGGCGGACGCATTTCTCGGCAATGACAGCGGGATGCTGAACCTGGCCGCGGCGACGGGCGCGCCCACCATCGGCCTGTTCGGCGGCTCCCCGCCGCTGGCGCTGTATCCGAACCTGGACGCGCTGCAGCCGGCGGGCGGTGCGGAATACCGGGTCGACCGCATGGCCGAGATCGAAGTGGAAGCGACGATGAACGCCCTCAGCCGGGCGCTGGGGTAGGCGCGCCCATCGCTCCAGCGATCGCGCTCCGGATCCCGGGTCAGGCCCGGGAAGACGCTGGGGGCAGGTTCAATCAAATTCTCTCGCACCCACTTCCCGGACTTGTTCCGGGATCCACGCTTCCATCGGCACCGTCAACCGACTGAGGGCGTTTCGGCGTGGGCCCCGGCACGAGGCCGGGGAGTGTTGGGAGGTTAGGACGTGTCCAACAGATCCCGCGCCGCCGCCTCCACGGCCTCGACCGACAGCCCCGTCATCAACGCGCCGGGAGTTCGCCCCACCTCGGCCGACCGCGCCAGCAGGGCCTCGGCACTCTCCGGCGCGCGCACCCAGGCCGTGACCGGTCCAGCCGGCGCGTAATGCGCATCCTTGCTGGGGCCGAACAGGCCCAGGGTCGGCGCACCCGCCGCAGCGGACAGATGCATCAACCCGCTGTCGTTCGCCACCACCAGCCGGCAGCACGCGAAGCACGCCGCCAGAGTCATGAGCGGTGCGCGATCGACCAGATCCAGCAGACGGTCGGCGGGCACCGACGCCAGCACAGGCGCTGCTAGGTCCCGCTCGCCGGGGCCACCGGCCACGAGCACTCGGGCGCCCTCCAGCGGCCCGCCCTCACCGGTCAGCCGGCCGATCAGTTCGGCGAAGCTGTCAGCGGGCCAGGCCTTGGGCGGCCAGTTCGCGGTCGGGGCGACCGCCAGCAGCGGGCGTTCGTCAGTCCCAAGGATTTGCGAAGCCGCCGTCCGGTCCGCCTCGGTCAGCCAGAGCCGCGGCATCAGCGGTGTCGCCAGCCCCAGGGCCTCGGCCATCTGCGTCAGCCGGTGTGCGTCGCCGCGCTGGGTGCGGTAGATTGCCCTCCGTCGCGCCAGCAGAGTCCAGGCTAGGGCCGAGCCGCGCATGTCGATCACCCGGTCCCACCATGTGCCGGCCACTTGCCGCCAGAGCGTCCACCAGTGGCGACCGCCCTTCTCCTTGCGCCAGGAAATCACCCGCTCGACCTGGGGCACGCCTTCGAACAAGGCCGCCGCCACCGGTCCGCAGGCCACCGTCACCCGGGCCTGGGGATGCTCGTCGAACAGACGGGCAAGGACGGCCGTCGACAGAATGGCATCGCCGAGACGGTTCGATGTGATGAAGAGCGTGCGCATGTCCCCCGATAGCGCGCGCGGATAGATCGCGCGAGCCTATTCCGCCCGATCCGAGGTGCTGGGGTTACTCGGCCGCCGACTGCATCGCGCGGACGGGGTGCAGGCCGAGCCGGTCGAACAGAGACAGGGTCCATTTGCGCACCCCGTCGTGGAACAGCTCCCAGCCCTTGACCTGGGCGCGCTTCGGCTGGCCGCCGGGCACCTCCAGACGGTGGCCGCCGCCCATGTTCCAGCGGTGGATCATGTCGATGGTGATCTCGGGATGGAACTGCAGCCCATAGGCCTTGTCGCCATAGCGGAAGGCCTGGTTCGGGAAGGAGTTCGTGCCCGTCGCCAGGAGTTCGGCGCCGGTCGGAATCTCGAAGCCTTCCCGGTGCCACTGGTAGAAATGGGTCGAGTGCTCGAACAGGCCCTCGCGCTCGGCGGCCTCGGTCGGGATCACCTTGGTGTACCCGATCTCGGCATGCTGTTCCGGATGCGGCGAGACGGTACTGCCCAGGGCGCGGGCCAGGATCTGCGCCCCGAGACAGAGGCCGAGATACGGCACGTCCGCGTCCAGGACCCGCTTGGTGAAGTCGATCTCATAGCGGATGCCGTCCAGGCGCTGGCAGTCGTTGGCGCTCATCGGCCCGCCGAAGACGGCGACGCCGGCATAGTCCTTGAGATTGTCCGGCAGGTCGTCGCCGATGCAGGGGCAGCGCCGGTCGAGCCGGTAGCCCCTCTCCTCCAGAAGCTGGCCGACACGGCCCGGGGTGGAGGTCTTCTGGTGAACGACGATGAGAAACCGGTCCGAAGTCATGACTCTCCTTTGCGCAGCAGAAACTCGCGTCCGACCTTCACCCGCGGTTCGCCATCGTAATCGATGATGTCGGCCGTGGCGTAGGTCTCGCTCCACTTGTCAGGGAGATAGGACCCGGTACCGATTACGTCCACCGGCGCCTTGGCCAGGGCCATTACCCGGCACTTCTCCGGACCGAAACCGGAGGAGGCGACGATCCGCACCTTGGGGAAGCCGGCCGCGTCCAGGCGCTCGCGCATGGACCAGATCGCCGCGGCCGACACGCCGGTACCGATCAGCGAGCGCAGCTCGGCCTCGGTGCGGTAGCCTCGGATCGCCTCTGGCGCCTTGCGGTCGAGCACGGCATAAGCCTCGGCGGTATCCAGACCCTCGATATAGCGGCCGCCATGGGTGTCGAGCCGAACCGCGAGCTTGCCCTCGGCCGCCAACTCCGGGAAGCGGCGGGCGACGGCAAGCGCGTCGGTGATCTCCTGGCCGAAATAGTCGACCAGCACGGTCAGGTTCTCGGCCGGGTGGGTCTCGTGGAACATCTCGGCGGCGCGCACGGTGGAACCGGCATAGCCGATCAGGGCGTGCGGCATGGTTCCGAAGCCGCGGTTCTGAGCGAAGTAATGGGCGGTGGCATCGGTCGCGTTGCCGATGAAGCCGACCGCGCCGACCTTGTTCTTCGCCTTGGCCGATCCGACGCTGGCGCCATAGGCCATGATCTCGGCCATCTCGGTGCCCGCGCAGTGCCGGGCGTCCATGGCCAGGAACGCTGTCTTCGGCAGCTCCACGCACATGGTGTAAGCGTTGTAGGCCGCCACGCAGGCCGCACCCAGCTTCTGCAGATACTGGGTCTCCAGATCGACCAGGTGATAGAAGGAGCCGGTGATGTAGAGCATCGGCTCGCCGGCGCCGACCCAGGCCCCTTCCTTGTGCAGGACCTGGATGTCCACCTCCGCCCCGCGCTCGGCCATCACCCATTTCAGCCAGTCGACGGCAAGCCGGGTGGCGCAGGTCACGGGGCGGCGCATGAAGACCGCATAGGTCACCCGCTTGTCGCCGAAGGCGGCGACGCAGTCCTTGGTGCGGGTGAAGTACTTGTCGACATACCCCGACAGGGTATCCGGGGTTGGGTGGCGAAGGGTGGTCGGCCAGCCGTTGCCGGCCGGAGCCATCCGGTCTTCGTCATCCCGCTCGATCGCGCTCATGGAACGTTCCGCCAATCTCAAGGCCTTGGAGAGTAGCGCTTGAAGCGGCACAGGGAAAAGGGGGGATGCGGAACGGCACCCCTCCTCTCCCGATATCGGTCAGCTCGCTGCCTTGAAGGCCTGGGCGCCGATGCCGCCGCGGCGGCGGACCAGCATCTCGCCGACCAGGAAGGCCAGCTCCAGCGACTGGGCGGCGTTCAGACGCGGATCGCAATGGGTGTGATAGCGGTCCGACAGGGCGGCCTCGGTCACACCGGTGGCGCCACCGATGCACTCGGTGACGTCGCGGCCGGTCATCTCGAAATGCACGCCGCCGGCATAGGTCCCCTCCTCCTCGTGCACCTCGAAGAACGAGCGCACCTCGGACAGGATCCGGTCGAACGGCCGGGTTTTGTAGCCGGTGGACGACTTCACGGTGTTGCCGTGCATCGGGTCGCAGGACCACACCACGTGCCGGCCCTCGCGCTCCACCGCGCGGACCAGCGGCGGCAAGCCGTCGCGCACCTTGTCGGAGCCGAAGCGCGCGATCAGCGTCAGGCGGCCCGGGTCGTTGTCCGGGTTCAGCGCGTCGATCAGCCGGATCAGCTCGTCCGGATCCAGGCTCGGACCGCATTTCAGGCCGATCGGATTGTGGATGCCCTTGAAGTACTCGACGTGGGCGCCGTCCAGGTTCCGGGTGCGGTCGCCGATCCAGACCATATGGGCGGCGGTGTTGTACCAGCCCCGGTCGTCGGTGATCGTGTCGCGCCGGGTCAGCGTCTCCTCGTAGTCGAGCAGCAGCGCCTCATGGCTGGTGTAGACGTCGGTCTCGCGGAGCTGGGCCACGCTCTCCGGCGTCACGCCGCAGGCGCGCATGAACGCCAGGCATTCCTCGATCCGGCCGGCGATCTGCTCGAACTTCTCGCCTTCGGGACTCTTCTCCACGAAGCTGAGCGTCCAGCGATGGACCTCCTCCAGATTGGCGAGACCGCCGGTGGCGAAGGCGCGCACCAGGTTCAGGGTCGCCGCCGACTGGTTGTAGACGCGCAGCAGCCGCTCCGGATCGGGGATCCGAGAGGCCTCGTCGAACTCCATGCCGTTGATGATGTCGCCGCGATAGCTCGGCAGCTCGACACCGTCGATCACCTCGGTCGGGGCCGACCGCGGCTTGGCGAACTGACCGGCCAGACGGCCGATCTTCACCACCGGCAGGGCGGCGCCGAAGGTCAGCACCACCGCCATCTGCAGCAGCACCTTCACGGTGTCGCGGATGTTGTCGGCGGAGAATTCGGCAAAGCTCTCGGCGCAGTCGCCGCCCTGCAACAGGAAGGCGTTGCCCGCCGCGACCTCGCCCAGCGCGGCGCGCAGCCGCTGGGTCTCGCCGGCGAAGACCAGCGGCGGAAAGGTGCGCAGGGTCGACAGCACGCCGTCCAGCTTCTCCCGGTCGGGATACTCGGGCACCTGCCGGATCGGCCGGTCGCGCCAGGTCGTCGGGGTCCACTCGGTCGTCATCGCGCCCTCCCTCGGGGGATTGGGTTCTCGAAAGCCTACGTTTGTTTTGCCGGTTTCTAACAGCGCGATGCGTGCACTGGAAGCCGATTCGCGCGGAAATCCGCCCTCAGGCACATCTCGTCGCGTTGCGCGGTGCCCTGGGAGGGGGCATCGTGCTCCCAATCCAACCCTGTGAGGCATTCATGACCGACACCTACCCGCCCGCCAGTTCCGCCATGCATATCGACGACGAGAAGGTCCGGGTGACCGAGTGGACCCTGGAGCCCGGTTCCGCGACCGGCTGGCACAAGCACGAGATGGCTTATGTGATCGTTCCGACCAGCGGCGGTCCGCTGCGCATCGCCACGCCCGACGGCGACGTCGAGGCCGAGATGGTCGTCGGCAAGCCCTATATCCGCCCCGCGGGCGTCGAGCACAACGTCATCAACGACGGTCCCGGAAAGGTCGTCTTCATGGAAGTCGAGCTGAAGGAAGCCGCGTCCGCCTGATGTCCGCGACGGTCCGATGAACGACGGGCTCCCTCCGGACCAGATCCGGCGCCTCGCCGTCACCCGCGCCAACGATCCCAGGGTCCTTCATGCCTGGGCCGGACGCCGGATGGCCGAGGCGCCGCTGGAGGGGCTCAAATGGGCCCGGCGCGCGCGGGTCGCCGATCCGCTCGCGCCGCCGCCCCGCCACCGGGAGGCGCTGGCGCTGTGGACGCTGGGCCGGACCCGGGAGGCCGAGACGGCCGGGCTTCGGGGTCTGCTCCTGGCCCCAGGCGACGGCCCTGCCTTGATCAACTTCGGCAACGCGAAGAAGCGCCACGGCGAGGACGCGCTCGCCCTGCGGCTCTGCGGCTGGGCCCGCGCGGCCGGAGCGCCGGCGCATATGGCCGACATGAACGCCGCCCTGCTCCACCTCCGCCACGGCGATTTCGTCAGGGGCTGGCCGCTCTATCGCGCCCGCCACCGGATGCTCGGGGCCGACCCGGCGACGATCTGGCCGGAACTGCCCGAATGGGACGGCCGCCCGATCGCCGGCCGGCTGCGGCTGATCACCGAGCAGGGGATCGGCGACACGATCATGTTCCTGACCCTGCTCGCCGCGGTCAGGCCGCGAGTCGGCGCGGTGACGCTCCTGGTGACCGCACGCCTGACGGCGCCGATCCAGCGCAGCTTTCCGGACATCCAGGTGATCGCGCCGGATACCGACCGGAGCCTGGGCCCGCTGCCCCCCGCCGAGGCGTGGATCTGCGCCGGCGACCTTCCCGCCGTCCTGGGTCTATCGAACGATGGCCCGGTCCGGCCGGCGCCGTATCTCACGGCGGACGGACACAAGCGCCGAACGCTGCGCGACCGCCTGCAACGGCGCCATCCGGACAAGCGTCTGATCGGGATCACCTGGACCAGCCAGGCGGAAGACGGGTGGCGGCGCACGGTGGCGCCGACGCTCTGGCACGCGCTGTCCGACCTGCCGGACGTGGCCCTGATCTCGCTGCAGTACCGGGCGTCCCGCGGCGACCTGGCGGCCTTCGGCGACCGCCTGGAGGTCGATCACGGCATCGAGCCGTTCGACGATCTCGACGGGTTGACCGCCCTGGTCGCGGCAATGGACGTGGTGGTCTCGCCGCCCAACAACACCGTGCATTTCGCCGGTGCCCTGGGCCTGCCCTGCCATGTGATGCTGCCGGTCGATCCGGACTGGCGCTGGGGCCTGGGGCGGGAGGACTCGCTCTGGTATCCGCGGACACGCCTCTTCCGGCAGCAGCGCGACGGGGACTGGGCGCCGGTGGTCGCGAGGGTGGCAACGGCGCTGCGGCACTGGCCCGACCGGACGGTGAAGTCGGACAGCTAACGTAGGGACATCACCAGCCCGGAAACGAACTCGGCCACCTTGCCCAGGGGCAGGACGGTGTCGGCGCCGCCGTTCTCGAAGGCGGCCCGCGGCATGCCGTACACCACCGAGGTCGCCTCGTCCTGCGCCACCGTGCGGGCTCCCGCCTCGCGCATCGCCAGCAGCCCGTCGGCCCCGTCCCGACCCATGCCGGTCAGCACCACGCCGATGGCCCGCTTGCCGAGCTGCTCGGCGGCGGACAGCATCAGCACATCTACCGCCGGACAGTGGCCGCCGAAACGGCTGGCCTCGCCGGACCGCGTCCAGATGCCCCGGCTGTCCTTATGCAGGCGAAGCTGCCGGCCGCCGGGTGCCACCACCGCCAGGCCGGCACGCAGCGGCAGATCGTCCTGCGCCAGGGACACATCCATCGGCGAAGACCTGTCGAGCCGCGCCGCGAAATCGCCGACATAGGCTTCCGGCATGTGCTGGACGACGACGATGGGCGGGCTGCTGCGCGGGGTCTTGGACAGTACCGCCAGCAGGGCGTCGGTCCCGCCGGTCGAGGCGCCGATGCAGATCACCACGCCGAGATAGGGTGCGCCCGGCGCCACGGGTCGAGGCGCGGCGGGCGGCCGAACCGTCTGCGCGGCGGCGATCGGCTTGGGCGCCTCGGCACCCTTCGGCCCCTGCACCGCCTCGGCCCGGTGCAGCATGTCGGCGATCCGAGGCGCGGCCGAGGCAAGCTGTGCCCGGATGTCCAGGTCCGCGACCTTGACGGAGAGAGCCCCCGCGGCACCGAGCGCCAGCAGGGCCGGCGACCCGTTGTCGCCCACGGTCACGAACACCACCGGCCGGCCGGCGGCGATCGCAGCATCGACCGCCGGCTTCAGGATTTTGGCGTCGCCGTCGGCCCCGGCGATCAGCACCGCGTCGGCACCCGCCATCCGGTCGGGCGTCGCCCGGATCGGGGTGACGGCGGCCACCTCGCCCAGGCTGTGCAACGCGGTGAGCGTCTCGGATACCGCCTTGCGCAGCAGGGGATCCGCCGCGACGACCACAACCCGCAGGGCACTCATGACTTCACTCTTTTACGGAAAATCGCCGGGCGCAGCTGATCGAGATACTTGCGCGCGAACTCGGCATCGTCGGTATGGCCGATCAGCAGATATCCGCCCGGCGCCAGAAGATGGTTGAGCGACTGAACCAGCCGTTCGCGGGTCGGCGCATCGAAATAGATCATGACGTTGCGGCAGAAGATGACATGAAAGCCGCCGCGCAGGGCGGTCATCGGCCCGACCAGATTGAGCCAGCGGAACATCACGTCCTCTCTGACCTCTTTGATAACCCGGTAGCTGTCGTCGTCCACGGGCTGAAGATAGGCCTCGCGCCAAGCCTGGGGGATATGGCGAAAGGTCTCCGACCGGTACACCCCTTCGGCGCCGCGCTGCAGGGAGCGCTTGGCGATGTCGGTGGCGAGGACCCCGGCATCCAGGTCCTTGTAATGGGCGCCGTAGAAGCTTCGCATCGCCATGGCGATGGAATAGGCCTCCTCCCCGGCCGCCGCAGCAGCACTCCAGATCCGCAGGTCCCGGGACCGCTCCCGCCGCAGCCGCTCGGTCAACTCCGGCAAGGCGACGGTGGTGAGGAACTCGAAATGCGCCGGTTCGCGGTAGAAGTAGCTGTGGTTGGTGGAAAGCTGCTCGACGATGTCGATGAACAGGTCGCCGTTGCTCTCCATCTCGGCCGATCGCAGCAGGGTCTCCAGATCCCGGTGGCCGGTCCGCTCCATAAGGGTGCGCAGGCGCGAATTCAGGAAACTTTCCGCGTTATCCGGCAGAACGATGCCGAACCGGGAATGCGCAAGCCGTCGGAAGCTCTCCAGCTCCACGCCCTCGGCCTCAATACTTCCCGAAATTACCGGAGGTGATGGCGTCATCGGTCTCCGGCTCGTCGTCCTCGACATCGACCGGAGCAGTGGCCCTCTTGCGCGGTGTCGGGGCGACCTCGACGGTGCCGCCGCCATTCGCGTCGAGCTTGAACTGGGCCATGGATTTCTGCAGGTCGTTGCCCTGCCCGGCGATGGAGGCGGAGGTCGCCGCCATCTGCTGGGCGGCGGCGGCGTTCTGCTGGACCACCGCGTTCAGACGGTGGATGGCCACGTTGATCTCGTCCGCGCCCACCGACTGTTCGTCGCTGGCGGCGCTGATGCCCTGCACCAGATCCTTCACCCGGGTGATCTCCGGCAGCAGGTCGGTCAGCAGGCGGTTGGTGTTCTCCGCCGCCTCGCGGCCGTCGGCCGAGGCGTCCTGGATCTCGCTGGCCGCCTGCTTGGAGATCTCCGCCAGGCGCGACACCTCGGAGGCCACCACCGCGAAGCCGCGCCCGTGCTCGCCGGCCCGCGCCGCCTCGACCGAGGCGTTCAGGGCCAGCAGCTCGATCTTGCGGGTGATCTCCTCGACCACGAGGATCTTGGCGGAGATGTCCTTCATCGCCGCGGCGGTCTGGGTCATCGCGTCGGCGCAGCGACCGGCCTCGACCGCCATCCGTTCGGAGACCTTCTCGGTCTCCTCGGAATTCTTGGCGTTCTGCCGGATGCCGGCGGTCATCTCCTCCATGGCGGCGGAGGTTTCCTGGATGCTGGACGCCTGATCGTTGACGCCGTCGGACACTTGGCGCGCGGTCTGGCGCAGCTCGTTGCTGCCGGTGGTGATGCCGTTGCCCACCGACCGGATGGTGCCGAGGATGCCGATCAGGCTTTCCTGCATATGGCCGAGCGCCGAGAGCACCCTGCCGATTTCGTCCTTGGCGTTGGTCTTGCTGATCTGGACCGTCATGTCGCCCATGGCGAAGCGGTCGACCGTCGCCACCGCATTGGCGAGCCGGCTGCGGATGCGCAGCGCCATGGTGATTCCGATCAGCAGCGACACGGCGCCAATCAGGACGGCGGCGATGATCAGATGCTGGATCACATCCCGCTCCGACTCCTGAATCATCGCGACGGAGTCCGAGGTCATCTGATCGACCCTGTGGACCATGTTGTCGAGCGCTGCCATCAGCCGTCCCTGGAGGCCTTCGATCTCCTCCATCTTCGGAGCGAGGGTGGACAGCCGGGGAATGCGGGCACCGGCCGCGCTGACCAGCGCGCGGTACTGGGTGATGACTCGATTGGCGATGCCGGCGATCTGTTCGCGGAGCTGGCGGATCTCCCGCAGGTTCTCCTTCAGGCTCGCATAGAGGGCCTCGCGCTCGTCGGTCTGCGCCATGGCGGCGTCGAGAATGGCTTCGATCTGCGACAGTTCGGCGTCAACCGTTTGGGAATAGCTCTGGAACTTCTTGAGATACTCCTCGCCGAGATCGCCGCGTCCCTGCCCGGATACCGCGATGGCGACATGCAGGGCGAGTTCCTGCTGGAGCTGGGCTTCGACCACCTTCGACGCACTTTGCGCGATCGGGGTTTCGGTCGACGCGATATGGTCGACCTGTTTGGCGACCATCGAGAGAGACAGGATCGTATAACCGGCAAACGCGAAAAGCGCCGCAGTCATGAACACCACAAGCGCAATCAGCTTTGTGGAGATATTGCTCAGCATGTGTCTTCCCCCGATCGACCGGCCAGGCCCGCTTCCAAGACCCTATTCTGACCGCTGGCAGGAAAAGCGCAATTAGTGCTTTGATTCCGAGGCTTGGCGGGGCCGGTCGAGGAGTCCCGCGCAGCCTCCGCCGCCACCACTCCGCGAATCACTCGGAGGCCGGCCAAGCGGCCAGCACGACCACGATCACCATGGACAGGGCCATCAGCTTGTTGATGACCGACTGGGTGCGCGGCGAAAGATCGAGCCGCTTCAACGACACGCCGGCCCACAGCCAGGTCAGATGCACCGGCACCCAGATCAGGTTGATGATCGCGAACTTGATCGCGATCTCCAGCGCCGGATCCTCCGCCATGAAGTGGAAGCCGGAAAACAGGGTGGTGTTCACCGCGTAGGATTTCGGATTGATGAGCTGCAGGCCGATGCCGCCGAGGATGCCCGGCGCGCTCTTGCGCTCGATGAAGGCGACCCGCGATCCGGCCCAGCCGATGCGGAAGGCCAGATACAGCAGATAGGCGAGCGAGGCGTAGAGCAGGGTCGGGCCGATCACCGGATGGGCCAGCACCACCGCCGCGATCCCCGTCACCACCAGCAGGGCCGCCAGATTGGTCCCGATATTCAGGCCGACCAGGAAGCGGATGCCCGGTCCCGCACCGAAGCCGGCACCGATGCCGGCCGTCGTCAGCACCCCGATCCCCGGCGTGATGATCAGGAAGAACAGGGCGACGGCGAAGGTGAGCATGGACGGGTCCGCAGGCGGGCAGGACGCTCAGACTAGCATGCAGAAAGCCGGAACCGGCAACCGAGACGGGAGGCTCACATTCCGCCACTCACCCGCAAGGTCTGGCCGGTGATCCATTCGGCGTGGTCGGAAGCGAAGAACAGCACGGCGTTGGCGATGTCGGTGGGGGTGCCGATCCGACCCATGGGGATGCTCTTGACCAGGGCTGCCTGTCCCTCCTCCCCATAGGACTTCCATTGGCGGACATAGTCCGGGCTGGTCGGCATGAAACCCGGCGCGACCGAGTTCACGGTGATGCCGAACGGATGCACCGGCGTGGCCGCCAGCGGGTCGGTCAGGGCATCGTAGTAGGAGCGGATCCAGACCTTGTCATAAGTGAAGCCGTCCTCCTTCGGCCGCTCGAGGGCCAGATCAGCACGCAGTTGGTCGCCGCCCTCTCGTCCACCTTACCGGTCGTGAGGACCCTGCCATAGGCATCAGCGCTTTAAAGCCGGTCAGAGACTGAATTTCCCATCCAGCCGCCGACGTCCTACGGTTGAGGCGGCAAACCGGTCGCCCTGCGCCGGGAAAAAGCACGAGGGAGGCGAGGCGATGACCATCCGGGCGGTGGACTGCCACATGCATATTTTCGGCGACCAGAGGGACTATCCGTTCGCCGAACCGCGCAGCTATACCGTGCCGCCAGCCGGGATCGACGCCTATTGGAAGGCCGTGGCGGAGACCGACATCGACCGCGTCGTGGTGGTTCAACCGAGCGCCTACGGGACCGACAACCGCTGCACGCTCGATGCGCTGGATGCGGTCGGCGATGCGGCGCGCGGCGTGGCGGTGATCGATGCGGACAGGGTCAGCGACACCGACCTCGCGACCCTCCACGCCCGGCGGGTGCGCGGGGTGCGGGTCAACCTGCGCTCGGTTCGGGCGGCGGCGGCTCCGGTCGACGCGGTCCTGCCGAAGCTCGACCGCCTGCTGTCCGGCAGTGCCTGGCACATCCAGGTATTCTGCGATGCCTCGGTGCTGGCCGATCTCGCCGCGATCCAGCCGACGCTGAGCGTGCCGCTGGTGCTCGACCATTTCGGCGCGATCGATCCGCTCAACCCCGACCGGCATCTGGCCGACATGCGCCGGCTGCTGGACGGCGGCGCCTGGGTGAAGCTCTCCGGCTCCTACCGGATCTCCACCGGCCCCGACGGCGCGGGCGTGGCCGACCTCGCCCGCGCGATCCACGCCATGGCGCCCGACCGGATGGTGTGGGCCAGCGACTGGCCGCATACGCCGAAACATTCCGGTGCCACCGCTTCCGTCGATACGATGCTGTCCTATCAGCCGCTCGACACCGCTGGCCTCTACCATGCGGTGGCCGACTGGTTCCCCGAGGCGGAGACCCGCCGGCAGATCCTGCAGGACAATCCGGCCCGGCTCTACGGATGGGACGACTGACGGCGCGCGGATCGCGTCTTCCCTTCGCACCTGCAACATTCCATCATTGCGGATCGCCGCTTCCGATCCGGGATCACGCCCATGCGCCAAGTCACCGTCGCCGCCGCCCAGCTCGGACCCATCGCCCAGGAGACGGCGCGCAAAGCGACGGTGCACCGGCTGATCGGGCTGATGCAGACCGCGAAAGGCCGGGGCGCCGACCTGATCGTCTACCCGGAACTGGCGCTGACCACCTTCTTCCCGCGCTGGTATTTCGAGGACGAGGCCGAACTCGACCGGTTCTACGAACGGCAGATGCCCGGGCCGGAGACCGAACCGCTGTTCGAGGCCGCCCGGGACCTGGGGATCGGCTTCCATCTCGGCTACGCGGAGCTGACCGCCGACGGCACCCGGTTCAACACCGCCATCCTGGTGGACAAAACCGGGTCGATCGTCGGGAAGTACCGCAAGATCCACCTCCCCGGCCATGCTGAGCACGAGCCCTGGCGGGCCTTCCAGCACCTGGAGAAGCGGTATTTCGCGCCGGGCAATCTGGGCTTCCGCGTGTTCGACGCTTTCGGCGGGCGCATCAGCATGGCGATCTGCAACGACCGGCGCTGGTCGGAGACCTACCGGGTGCTCGGCCTGCAGGGCGCGGAGATGGTGCTGATCGGCTACAACACGCCGATCCACAACCCGCCCGCGCCGGAGCACGACCGGCTGTCCTGGCACCATAACGAACTGGTGATGCAGGCCGGCGCCTATCAGAACGCCACGTTCGTGGTCGGTGTGGCCAAGGCGGGCGTGGAGGAAGGGGTGCACCAGATGGGCGGCAGCCTGATCGTCGCCCCGACCGGCGAGACCGTCGCCCAGGCGGTGACCGAAGAGGACGAACTGGTCGTCGCCACCTGCGACCTCGACCTGTGCAAGTCCTATCGCGACAGCGTCTTCGCCTTCGAGCGCCACCGGGAGCCGGGCGCCTACGGCCTGATCACCGGCACCAAGGGGCCAGTAACGCCGGAAGAGGCCAGGCGGATCGACCCGGCGCTGGCCCGCCCCGACGACTGAGCGTCAGTCGCGGTCGGGGGCGCCCAGCGGGAACAGGTTGCGGTAGGGCCGGGCCTCCTCGACCGCCCGGGCATAGGCCGGACGGGCCAGCAGCCGGGCGCGATAGGCCCGCAGCACCGGATAGCTGTCGGAGATCCGGTGCACCCAGTCGGCGTAGAACAGCGACGGCGACGCTGCGCAATCCGCCAGGGTGAAGGCATCGCCCGCGGCCCATTCCCGGCCCGCCAACGCGTTTTCCAGCCAGGCGTAGGACCGCTCCAGCTTCTCTTCGGCCAGCGCCTGTCCGTCGCGGGCCCGGTCTTCCAGGCCGGTCAGCGCGCCGTTCACCGCGTGCTGGGCCGCCTCCATGACATGCAGGTCAAAGAACCGGTCCAGGAACCGGACCTCCAGCGCTGTCTTGGGTTCGTCCGGCAGGAAGCGCACGGGGCCGGGGTGATTCTGGTCGAGGTATTCGATGATGATGCTGGTCTCGGCGACCGTGCGATCCCCGTCCACCAGAACCGGAAACTTCCGGATCGGCCAGAGGCGCAGCCAGTCGGCGGTGTTGTCCCGTTGGTCCGGCCCGACACCGCGGAAGTCGAAGGGCGTGTCGTTCTCGTACAGGGCGAGGAGGACCTTCTGCGTATAGGACGAGAAGCAATGACCGTAGACGATGAGCGGCATGGCTTGCCTTTCCCCTGACCACTTGTATTTTGCAACTGGATGACCCTAGCGAGACCAATTGCATTCTGCAAGCGGTCTGAGAAAGGACGAGCATTGGCGCAGGAACGGCGGTCCGGCTGCCCGATCAATCTGACCCTCGAACAGCTCGGCGACCGCTGGAGCCTGATCGTCATCCGCGACGTGATGTTCGGGAACCGGCGCAGCTATGGCGACCTGCTGAGCGGCAATCTGGAAGGGATTGCGTCCAACATTCTGGCGGACCGTCTGAAACGGCTGGCGGCCAGCGGCCTGCTCACCCGCGTTTCCGATCCGCGCCACCGGCAGAAACACATCTACAGCCTGACCGAAGCGGGCATTCAGCTCGTGCCGGTGCTGGCGCAGATGGCCGCCTGGGGACTGGCTCATACCAACCCCACGGCCGTGCTCTCGGCCCGCGCGAAGCTGCTGGTCGACGGTGGGCCGGAAGTGTGGAAGGCGCTGATGGACGAATTGCGCCACCTGCACCTTGGCGCGCCGAAGCCACAGCGTTCGGTGCTCGACGATGCCCGGGCGGCCTTTGCGGCTGCCCAGGCGCTGGAAGCCCCGGCGTCCTGAGGCTCAGGCCGCCCGCGGAACCCGGCGGACGGGGCGCTTCACCGGGGTCGGGGTCTCGAACCGGCGCCAGCTGGCGATCAGACGACGGCCCGAGCGATAGACATGTTCGCGCGCCAGATGCTCGGCCCGCGCCCCTTGCCGGTCGGCGATCGCCTCGAAGATCTCCAGATGGTCGGAGTAGGACTCGATCAGCGTGTCCAGGTCGTGCCAGCGGAACTTGACCGCCTGCAACTGGGGGATCGACCGGGACTTGCCGATCAGGTCCCGCAGATGCCGGTTGTCCGCCGCCTCGAAGATCGCCTCGTGGAACGCCTCGTTCAGACGCGACCAGGAATCCCGGACGTCCTCGTTCCATTCCTGCGCGTCGCAGAGTGCCTCTGTCTCCGACAGGACCTTGTGCAGGACGCCACGATGGTGATCGGGTAGACCGCGCTCGGCCACCGTGCGGGCGGCCAGCCCCTCCAGCACCGAACGGGCGGCATAGACGTCCTCCACGTCCTGGACCGTATAGCGGCGGACGACGTAGCCGCTATTCGGCACGTAATCCAACAGCCCCTCGGCCGCCAGCACGCCCAGCGCGCCGCGTACGGGGGTCCGGGACACGCCGAGCGTGTTGGAAATATCCACTTCGTTCATCCGCGCGCCCGGCTTGTAGCTTCCGTCGAGCACGCCGTCCCGCAGTATGCGGGCGACGGATTGTCCGCGTGTTGCCATCGACTGTTCCATCCCAACCATGGACCGTCCGTTGCCGGCGGCCCCATTTCTCCGACTTGAACGGGAGAGCCGCTCAGGCCGAAACCCGGCGCACGCCCCCGCGCCGGTCGTTGTACCGGCTCCCGTCATATACCATTTCCGGCCCACGTTAGGTAGCGTTCACACTGTTTCCGTCAAGGCATATTGCATCCAATGTCCAACGGGCGCATGGATACACCGTCCAGCCGGAAAGCCGGCGCCCTCGCCAGAAAGCCCGTCTACGTGTCAAGCGACCCCCAGGTCAACGCCCGGCTCGACCCCAGTTCCTCGTCCCGTTTCTTCCATACTTTCAATGTATTGAAGACCAGCATCGAGCGTATTTCAGCACCGGGAAGAACCGCATTCGGCGCGCTGTCCCCCAATGCGCGCGGGGCCGTCTGGATCGTCGTCGCCGGCTTCTTCTTCACCCTCATGACCGCGTTGATCAAGCAGATCGGTGATACAATCCCGGTGGTGCAGATCCTGATGTTCCGGCAGATCACCATGACCTGCACGGTCCTGCCGGTGCTGATCTCCGGCTATCCCGGAATTCTGAAGACCAATCATCTGGCCCTGCACCTGACCCGCGTCTGCATGGCGGTGATCGCCATGACCTGCGGATTCACCGCCTTCGTCCACCTGCCCCTGGCCGACGCGACGGCGCTCAGCTTCGCCAAGAGCCTGTTCGTCACCCTGCTCGCCCTGGTCTTCCTGCACGAAGTGGCGGGACCGAGGCGCTGGTTCGCCGTACTCCTGGGCTTCGTCGGCGTGCTGGTGATGGTCAAGCCCGACGCCGACGGCTTCAACATATACTCCCTGCTGGCTGTGGCCGGGGCCGCCGCGGCAGCCTGCGTCATGGTGATCATCCGCAAGGTCTCGCAATACGACCGGCCGGTGACGATCCTGAGCTATCAGGCGATCCTGGTGGGGGTGATCATGATCGTGCCGACGGCCTATTTCTGGGTAACGCCGACCCTGGAGCAATGGGGCATCATGTTCGCCATCGGCCTGCTGTCGGTGATCGGCCAGCTCTGCAACATTCAGGGCTTCAAGGAAGGCGAGGCCTCCGCCGTGGCCCCGATGGACTATTCGCGACTGGTTTTCGCGACGATCCTGGGCTTTGTCATCTTCCTGGAACTTCCCGATGTTACGACCTTGGTGGGCGCGGCGCTGATCTGCGCTACCTCCTTCTACACGGTGCGCGCCGAACAGCGGGCCGCCCGCAAGCGCAAGGCCGAGACGCAGGCCTGACCCGAACCGTCCTGATCGGTTGGGCCATGAACATCTGGACACAAACAGATGTCGATTTGCGAATTGTATCCAATTCCTGCCGAGTCTACCGTTCTCTCTGACAGGGACCTTCGGTGCGCCAACGCGCGTGCCTTGCTTCAGGGAGACACACCATGGATGACGACGCCCTCCGCCGTCAGTACGACGGTCTGATCGAACGCTCGGGCCTGAGCATTCCGCAGGACCGCGAGCAGACCATGTTCAATGCCTATAAGCAGGTACAGGCCTGGACCGACGTGGTGCGCAGCCGCAAGCCGGCGGCGCTGGAGCCCGCCAACGTCTTCGCCTACCAGACCGTCAGCCGTCTGTCCGACGGCGGGAAAGGCGGTGTGGTATGAGCGCGCTGCTGGACCTGTCCATCGCCGAGCTCGGCCGCGGGTATCGCGACGGCTCGGTCTCCCCGGTCGCCGTGACCGAAGCCGCGCTTGAGCGGATCGAAGCGACCAACGACGCGCTCCACAGCTTCAACACCGTCACCGCCGACCTGGCCCTGGCCCGCGCCGCCGCCGCCGAGACGGAACTGGCGGCCGGGACCGATCTTGGACCGATGCACGGTGTGCCGTTCGGGGTGAAGGACATCTACAACACCGAGGGCGTGCTCACGACCTGCCAGTCCCACCTGCGCTCCGAGTTCGTACCGGACGCCAATGCCCATTCCGTCCAGCTCCTGCTCGACGGCGGGGCGGTGATGCTGGGCAAATGCGCCACCATCGAGTTCGCCACCGGCGCCCCGAACGACGAGACCTTCTTCCCACCGGCGCGCAATCCCTGGAACCTCGAGCACATCCCCGGCGGCTCCTCCTCCGGCTCCGGGGCGGCGGTGGCCGTGGGCATCACGCGCATGGCACTCGGGTCCGACACCGGTGGCTCGATCCGGGGTCCCGCCGCCCTGTGCGGCACGGTGGGCATGAAGCCGACCTATGGCCGGGTGAGCCGGCGGGGCGTGTTTCCGCTCTCCTACACCATGGACCATTGCGGCCCGCTGAGCTGGAGTGTGGAGGATTCCGCGATCGCGCTGACCGTGATGGCGGGTTTCGACCCGCTGGACCCGGCCTGCGCCGATGTTCCGGTGCCGGACTACACCGCCGTCCTGAACAAAGGCGTGGCCGGCAAGAAGATCGCCTTCGTGGAGCACTGGATCGAGGAGGAAGGCACCGCCGACCCGGAAGCGGTCAAGGCCCTGCACACCGCCCTCGACGTCCTGCGCTCGGAAGGGGCCACGGTGGAGACCGTGCAACTCTCCCCCTACGACCTGTACCAGGCCTGCGCCCGCCTGCTGGTGCTGCCGGAATGCTACGCCATCCACGAGCACGACCTGATCGAGCGGCCGGAACTCTACGGCCGGCCGACCCGGGAGCGGCTGATGGCCGGCGCTTTCGTGCGCGGGTCCGACTATGTGGAGGCCCTGCGGGTGCGCCGCGAGCTGGCGATCGAGGTGAACAACGTGATCCTCGGCCAGTACGACGCCCTGATCGCGCCGTGCTCGGTGGTCACCGCCGGCCGGTTCGACAGCCTGGGCGACGATCCGATGAAGCTGTCGGGCATGATGACCCAGCCGTTCAACGTCACCGGCAGCCCGGCCATGTCGGTCTGCACCGGCTACCACAGCAACGGTCTGCCGCTGTCCATGCAGATCGTCGGCAAGGCGTTCGACGAGGCGACGGTGTTCCAGGTCGGCGCCGCCTATGAGGCCGCCACCGAGTGGCGCAAGCACCGGCCGTCCATGCTGGCGGCGCGGGCCGCGGCGGCGGAGTGAGGGATCAGGCGGGGGGCGGCTTCGGCCGCCCTTCGCCGTGCCCCTCGCTGCGATAGACGACCCAGGTGCTGGCGAGCACCAGCGCGGACCCCGCCAGCACCACCGGCCCCGGCCAGTCGCCGAACGCGAAGAAGCCGATCAGCAGGGCCCAGATCATCTTCGAATAGTTCATCGGCGCGATGGTCGCCGCCGGCGCATGGAACAGGGCGCGGGTCGTCATGTACTGCGCCCCGCCCGAGGCCAGGCCCATGGCGATCAGCCCGGCGACCTGCAGCGGCGTCGGTGTCACCCACACCGACGGCAGCAGCGGGATCACCATGGCCGAGGACAGGGCCATGAACAGGAAGACGATGGTCATGGTGCTGTCGTGCTTGCTCAGATGCCGCGCGACCAGGGTACCGAAGGCCGCGAGGATCGTGCCGCCGAGGCTGTAGACGGCCCCCGCGCGGATCACGTCGCCGCTCGGCTGCACCATGAACATCACCCCGGCGAAGCCGACCGCGACGGCGGCCCATTTCACCCACCCCACCCGCTCCCCCAGCAACGGCGCCGACAGCGCGGTGATGATCAGCGGCGACGCGAAGTTGATCGCCGTCGCGTCGGCCAGCGGCAGCAGCTCATAGCCGGCGAAGATCAGGCCGATGCCGCCTGACATGAGGGCGGCATGCAGCAGATGCCAGTGCGGCAGGCGGGTGCGCAGGGAGCGGCGGCGGGTGACGAACAGGATCACGATGCCCAGCGGCACCATGGCGAAGAAGTTCCGGAAGAACATGATCTGCACGACCGGAAACAGCTCGGTCTGCGCCTTGACCACGCCGTTCAGGATCGAGAACAGCAGAAGGCCGACCAGCATCAGCAGGATGCCGCGCCGGCCATCAGGCTGGACCGTATCCGCCGCCTGAGCGGGGTCGGCGGTCGCCATGAATAAGGACTCCGTCAGTAGGTGGCGAAGATCCGCTCGATCTCGGCCGGTTCGCTGGTCACCGCCAGGGCGAAGGCCAGCAGGATGCGGGCCTTCTGCGGGTTGAGGTTGTCGGCGATGAGGAAGCCGTTCTCCTTGAGCTTGGTGCTCTTGAAGGTGCGCCCGCTGCCGGCTCGGCTGGATTGAACCACGGTGATGCCCTTCTCCACCGCCTCCTTCAACGGCTCTTCGTCGCCAGGCCCGCAGAAACCCGGCGCGAAGCCGGCCGACACGATGCCCTTGGCCCCGGCCTCGATGAAGGCGCGGGCCGCCGTGCCGTCGGACCCGCAATAGGCATAGACGATGTCCACCCGAGGCAGGCTGTCCATCGTCCGGATGTCGAACTCGGTGTCCGGCGCATGGCGGCGCAGCGGCTTGCGGTAGAAGGCGACCGCATCTCCGTCCGCATGGCCGAGGCAGCCGAAATCGGGGCTGCGGAAGGTCTGCATCCGGTAGGTGGAGGTCTTGGTCACCTCGCGGGCGGACTGGATCTCGTCGTTGAGCAGGGTCATCACGCCCATGCCTCTGGCCTGCGGGCTCGCCGCCGTGCGGATGCCGTTGACCAGGTTGAACCCGGCATCGGTCGACAGCGCGCTGGACGGCCGCTGGGAGCCGATCACCACCACCGGCAGGTCGGTCTTGACCGTCAGATGGAGCACGTAGGCCGTCTCCTCCAGCGACGCGGTGCCGTGGGTGACCACGAAGCCGGCGAGGTCCGGATTGGCCGCCGCCACCTCGTCGATCTTGAGCACCAGCTCCTTCCATTCGGCGAAGCCCATGGACGGGCTGGGAATGGCGCGGAACGGCACCACCACCACATCCGCCACCAGATTCACCTCGGGGAATAGCTCCAGGATCTTATCGACCTCGAGCATGGTGTTGTTGGCCCCGTAGTCGAGGATATCGAGGGGACCCTTGCCGATCGACGCGATGGTGCCGCCGGTGCCGATCACTGCGACCTTCGGCTTGCTCATTCGGCGGCCACCTGCGCGACGCCGGCATTCTTGTGCAGGATGTCGACCAACTCGTCGGTGCTGAAGATATCGCCGAAGGTCAGGTAGAAATTGGACAGCGCCGCGTTGTGCTCCATGTCGGTCACCGCGGCGTTGCCGTCGGTCACCATCACGACCTTGTAGTTCAGCATCATCGCATCGCGTGCCGAGGACTCGCAGCACACATTGGTCACCGTGCCGGTGATCAGCAGGGTGTCGATGCCCTCGGCCTGCAGGATTGCGTGGAGCTCGGAGGAGCCCTCCACGAAGGCGGAGTAGCGGTTCTTCAGGACTTTGCGGTCGCCCTCCTTCACGTCGAGCTCGGCCCAGAGCTGGTGCCCGATCCCGCCCGGCGACATGGACTCGATCCGCTTGGCGACCTTGGCCGGCGGGGTCATCGCGTGCAGGTTCGACCAGCTCTCCAGACAGGTCTCGTCATGGGTGTTCTGGATCCAGTAGACCTGCCCGCCGGTGGCGCGCACCGCCTCCGCCAGCTTGTTGACGTTCGGCACGATGGCCCTGGCCTGGACGCAGAGCGCATGGGCCACGTCGTCCATCATGAAGCCGTTCTGCAGGTCGATGACGATCAGCGCGGTCTTCGACGGGTCCAGATTGGCGTGCGGATGGGGCGTGCCCAGGCGGGCGGTCACCGCGTCGATGACCCGCTGCGGTATCTCGGTCTTGTTCATCATGTCGGCCTCCCTGACGGCGGAATTCCTGATGGGGATTATTCGGTTGGCATCATTCGGCGGGGACGAGTTCCTTCTGGCGCACGGTGTCCGGCGCCACCTTGATGCAGCGCGCCATGCGGCCGGCATCGAAGATCACCTCCGGCGGCAAGGCGGCGGTGCAGGCGGGCTCGGCGTATTTGCAGCGCGGGGCGAAGGCACAGCCCGGCGGCATGGCACGCAGGTCGGGCGGAGACCCGGGGATCGCCTCGATATCCTTGCCGCGCATGTTGCCGTGCACGGTGGAGGACAGCATGCCCTGGGTGTAGGGGTGCTTGGGATTGCGCAGCACATCCGTCACCGTCCCGGTCTCCACGATCCGGCCGGCATACATGACGGCCACCCGGTCGGCGATCTCCGCCGCCACGCCCAGGTCGTGGGTCACGAAGATCACCCCCATGCCCATCTCCGCCTGGATCTTGCGCAGCAGAATCAGCACCTGGATCTGCACCGTGGCGTCCAGCGCCGTGGTCGGCTCGTCGGCCAGCAGCAGCTTCGGGCGGCAGGACAGGGCCATGGCGATCATCGCGCGCTGACGCAGGCCGCCGGACAGCTCGTGCGGGAAGGCTTTCAGCCGCCGCTCGGCCGAGGGAACCTTCACCAGTTCCAGCAGCTCCAGCGCCCGTTCCATGCCCTGGTCATAAGTGCAGCCCTCGTGGCGGCGGACGGTCTCGGCGATCTGGTGGCCCACGGAGTAGACCGGGTCCAGCGCCGTCATCGGCTCCTGGAAGATCATGGAGACGAGGCCGCCGCGCAGGTCGGACAGCTCCTTGCCCTTGAGCGACAGCACGTCCTTGCCGTCGACCTCCACGGTGCCGGTGATACGGGTGCGGCGCTCGGGCAGCAGCCGCATCAGGGCGCGCATGCTGACGCTCTTGCCCGACCCGGACTCGCCGATGATGCAGAGCACCTCGCCCGGATCGAGGGTCAGGTTCACGTCGTTCACCGCGCTCACCGTGCTCTCGCGGGTCACGAACTTCACGTTGAGGTCCTGAAGGCGGACCAGCGGGGTCTTGGCCATGTCGGTCATCGCGCTGTCCTCCTGCTCAATCGCCGCCGGCCATGGCGGTGAGAGACGGTTTCGGGGTCGGCGGAACCGGCACGCCGGCGGCGGCGGCGGAGTGGCCGGAATTCGGCACGAACATGTGGCAGGCCGTGACATGGGCCTCCGCCGACAACCATTCGCCCAGGATCGGCCGCTCGATCTCGCAGATCTTCTCCGCGTGCTTGCAGCGGGTGCGGAAGCGGCAGCCCGAGGGCGGGTTGATCGGGTTCGGCGGATCGCCGACCAGCGGCGGCTCCTCGATCCGGTCCTCCGGATCCATGGACAGCCGCGAGGCCAGCAGGGCCTGGGTGTAGGGATGCTTGGGGTTCTCGTAGATCTCGTCCACCGGACCGATCTCGACCACCTCGCCCAGATACATCACCAGGACCCGGTCGCTGACATACTGGACGACGTTCAGGTCGTGGGAGATGAAGACGTAGGTCAGGTTGAAATGCTGCTTGAGATAGCGCAGCAGGTTCAGCACCTGGGCTTCCACCGACTTGTCGAGGGCGGAGACCGCCTCGTCCAGGATCACCACGCGGGGCTCCAGCACCAGGGCGCGGGCGATGTTCACCCGCTGCTTCTGGCCGCCGGACAGCTCGTGCGGATAGCGCGGACCGAACAGGTTCGGATCCAGCCCCACCTTGGTCAGCAGTTCGCGCGCCGCCTCCTTGGCTTCCGCCTCGCTCGCCCCGTGCACCCTCTTGCCGTAGGAGATCGAGTCCTCGATGGGCATGCGGGGGTTCAGCGACGAGTAACTGTCCTGGAACACCATCTGCATCAGCCGGCGCATGTCGCGCACCAGCAGCCCGTCCTTCTCCCCGACCGCGTCGCCGTCGAAGATCAGCTCGCCGCTGTCCGGCTCGATCAGGTGCATCAGCAGCCGGGCGAGGGTCGACTTGCCGCAACCGGACTCGCCGACCACGCCCAGGGTCTCGCCCTTCATCACCGTGAAGCTCACCCCGTCCACCGCTCGGACATGGCCGACGGTGCGGTTCAATACGCCGCCGGTAATGGGAAAGTGCTTCTTCAGCTCCCGGGCGATCAGCATCGGCTGACGTTCGCCGCCGCGGTCGCGGGCGTCCTTGCGGTCGACCGGGCTCAGCGCCGGCGCCTTTCGGGTCTCGTCCGTCATGGTCATCGGCTTGCTCCCTACAGTCGGACATCCATGGCCGCGCGCAGTCCGTCGCTGACCAGGTTGAAGCAGATGGAGGTGATCAGGATCGCCACGCCCGGGATCGCGCAGACCAGCGGGTTGATGTAGATCGCCTGGCGCAGGGTGTTCAGCATGAGGCCCCAGTCCGGCTCCGGCGGGGTGACGCCGAGACCGAGGAAGGACAGGCCCGAAGCGAGCAGGATGCTCACGCTCACCATGCTGGAGGAGTAGACCAGGATCGGCCCCAGCACGTTGCCCAGGATATGGACGCGGATGATGCTGAGGGTGCCCGCCCCTGTGGCCCGCGCCGCCTCGACGAAATCGAGGTTGCGGACCTGGGAGGTGGCCGTCTCCGCCACCCGGCACAGCGGCGGGATGAAGACCAGGGTCAGGGACAGCATGCCGTTGACGACGCCGCCGCCCATCGCGCCGGAAATGGCGACCGCGAGCAGGATCGACGGGAAGGCATAGAACACGTCCACCATGCGCATGATCATCATGTTGGTCCGCCCGCCGACGAAGCCGGCGACGATGCCGAGCGTGCCGCCGATCAGGGTCGCCAGCAGCACCGGAACGATGCCCATGGTGAGCGAGATCCGCCCGCCATAGAGCAGGCGCGAGAGGATATCGCGCCCCAACTCGTCGGTGCCCAGGATGAAGTCCTTGTAGCCGATCGGCTTCAGACGGTTGATCAGGCTGCTCTGGTAGGGATCCATCGGCGCCAGCAGCGGCGCGAAGATCGCCGATAGAAGGATCAGCAGGACGACCGCCCCGAAGAACAGGGTCAGATAGTCGTAGCGCAGCCGGTATCCGACATTCTGCCAGTAGCTGCGCACCCGGACCGCCGGCGCCCCCTGGGCGGCGACGGCATCGGCTTCGGACATGGTGATGTTGGCCATGGCTCTTCCCTCCTTCCGCTCAGCTGCGCTTCAG